>JAITKZ010000036.1 GCA_031278115.1 Endomicrobium sp. | reverse complement strand
GGTCAAGATTTGAAGCTTTTACTATCAAAACCTTATCGCTTTCAGGGTTACATTGTTCTTTTAAAAGATGTTTAAATTGCTTAATATTTTCAGATTGAATGTATCGTCTATTTTCATTTAATTTGATTATTTCTTGATACAATTCTTTTGCTTTTGAGACGTCTTTTGTCATAAGAAGTTCTACGGAAAGTTTCCCCTTGTGCATACGCCCTGAAGAATTTATTACAGGCGTAATGTTCCACGATACTAACTTTGCCGTAATATTTTCTATTTCTTTTGAAGCAAAAGCGTTATCAAGCAAGAATCCGAGTCCTGGTCTTGCATGCGGATTGTCTTTTATTATCCTTAATCCCTCTTTAACAATAATTCTGTTTTCATCGCTTAAGGGCATTGAATCGGCAATAGTTCCAAGCGCGCAAAGATCAAGATTCGCTTCATAGAAGGTCTTTAAAATTTTTTCATTTGAGATTTTTTCTATATATGCTTTTCTTAGCTCATCTATATCTTCTGCTGCCATGCCAATAACTGTTACTTTATTTCCTAAAAGAGCATCTTTTTTATTAAAAAATCTTTTAGTTCAGAACTGTTTGCATAAATTTTAAAAGCCGCTCTTAAATCGTAGTTTGCTTCATATATAGATTTAAAATCATATTTTTTATCTCTAAACCATTTTTTAAACTCAAACATCTACCTGAAAAATTTTCACCGTTTTGTTTAGAATAATACAAAATAATATTTTTATTGTATTCTTTAGAAAAACTAAGTACCAACGCTTGAGCCAGTTTTAACGCTACAACGCACCCTGCTATATATTTGAAAGGATAGTTTGAATTTATAATTTTAGGGTTTATTATTGCGTAGGCATTAGGAGAAGATTCGCAAGGAGGCTCGTGGTGGTCTGTAAGTATAACGTCTATTCCCAAAGTTTGAGCATAATCAATTTCTTTGTTTGAAGATATGCCACAATCGACCGTAATTAAAACTTTAATTTTTTCCGACGCATACTTTGAAATAACATCCTTATTTAACCCGTATCCTTCCTCAGCAGGGACATACCATTCTATAGTGCCGCCAAGTTTTCGCACAGTATCCACAATTATGTTAACTGAAGAAACTCCATCAACATCTCTGTCGCCATAAACTAAAATAACTTCTTTTTGATCTAAAGCTTTTCTTAACCTTTCAACTGCTTTAGGCATATCCGGAAATAAGAAAGGATTGTGCAAATACTCAATACCGCCATAGATAAATTCTTTTGCTTTTTCTACGGTGTCTATTCCTCGCGCAACAAGTATTTGAGCTATTTTTGAAGCTGACGGTAAAGACGAAGCTATCGCAGATGTTTTTGACGGATCTACTTTAACTTCTTTCCAGACTTTTTCTGTATCGCTCATTGTAAAAATTCCTTAGACAGAAGAAGCAAATGAAATAGGCTGCGCAATAATTTTCAAATAAAATCATAATAACGCAATAATCCTCTTGTCATAAACTTTTCCTGCCATTTTTATATTTTTATCCTCTATATTAGATACAATGTAAGCGTCTGATAAAACCATTTCAGCTTCATCTATATGCGCAGACGAGTTGTACGCAAGCTCAGCTATAACTTCGCCTTTCTCAACATAATCATTTAATTTTTTATGAAAAACAATACCGGCAGAATAGTCTATTTTGTCTTCTTTTCTATCTCTTCCTGCTCCTGTCAGCATTTCTGCTGTCCCTACAGTTCTTGTATCAATATATGAAATATATCCCGAGTTTGTAGCTTTTATTTCTCTGGAGTATTTAGCTTTCGGTAGGATAGCATATGGACTGTCTATAACGCGCACTTCGCCACCCTGTAGTCTAATAATTTCTTTTAACTTTTCCAAAGCTTTTCCATTATTAATTTGTTTTTGAGCCATACTTTCTGCTTCTTCAATCGTAGATGCTTTTTTTGAATTTAAAATCATCAAAGCACTAAGATACACAGAAAGTTCAAATAAATCGTTCTTTAAATTACCTTTTAGTATCTCTATCACCTGTTTTATTTCAAGAGAATTTCCTGCGCAGTTGCCAAGTGGCGTGTTCATATCCGTAACAACAGCAGAAATATTTAATCCAAATCTCTTACCTATATTTATCATCTTTTGTGCAAGTTCTTTAGCCTTAGCTTCTTTTTTCATAAAAGCGCCATTTCCTGCTTTAACGTCTAAAACAAGAGTTTTTGCTCCTTCAGCAATTTTTTTGGACATTATGCTTGCCGAGATAAGCGGTATACTTTCTACAGTAGCTGTAGAATCTCTGAGAGCGTACATTTTTTTGTCAACAGGAGCAATTTCTAAAGTTTGCCCTATTATAACTGTTCCTATTAATTCTAAAATATTTAAAAATTCTTTTTTATCTATGTTTGTTCTAAATCCTGGAATAGATTCTAATTTATCAAGAGTACCGCCCGTATGTCCAAGACTTCTGCCAGCCATCATAGGAATGCATATTCCAAGACTTGCGACAATAGGAACTATAATCAAAGAAGTTCCATCTCCAACACCTCCTGTAGAATGTTTATCGGCAACAGGCATACCAAGGAAAGACAAATCCAATTTATCGCCAGACTTAATCATGGCGTCTGTTAAAAGAAAAGTTTCGTCATAGTCCATACCATTTAAAAATACAGACATCAAAAAAGCAGACATTTGGTAGTCGGGTATATCGCCGTTGTTATATCTAAAAATTAAAAAGTCTATTTCTTCTTTTGAGAGTTTTTGATTATTTCTTTTTTTTAAGATAATATCATATGCCCTCATCTACAAAGCTCCTTTATCTACAATAAAAGGAATCATATGTTTGATTATTTTCGCCAAACTTTCGCTTACTTTTTTCCCACCTGCGAGAACTTCTTCGTGGCTTAATATTTTGTCGTTTATTCCCGATGCCATGTTTGAAACATATGCAAGCCCCAAAGTCCTAAACTTCATGTGAGCGGCTGCAGTAGCTTCATATACAACAGACATGCCTACAACGTCTCCACCAAGCATTCTGTAAGCTTTTACCGAAGCTGGCGTTTCATAAGCAGGTCCAGAAACGCCAAAATAAACGCCATCTTTTACTTTTATATTGAATTTTTTTGCTATATTCAAAGCCTTCTTTCTTAAGACATAATCATATACGTTTTCCATATTAGGGAAACGGTCGCCAAACTCTTCAAAATTAGGTCCTATTAAAGGGCTGTTTCCAGTAAAATCTATATGGTCTTTCAAAACAACAACATCTCCTACTCTGTATTTTTTCTTTAAAGCGCCTACAGCTGCCGTAAGCACAAGCGTTTTAATTCCCAAAAATTTCATAACTCTTACATAATAAATCACATCTTGAGGAGAATATCCTTCATAATAATGAAAACGCCCGTTAAAAATCAACAGATCAACCCCTCTGTAAGAACATAACAACAGCTCGCCAGCATGTCCTGGAGCCGTTGCTTTGGGGAAATACGGAATTTTGGAATATTTAATTACTTTGCGGATATCAAACTGTAAAGAAATTTCTCCAAGCCCCGAGCCTGCAATAACGGCTATTACGGGTTTAAAGTTTCTTTCAGAAAGAATTATTTTTCTCGTCTCTTGAATTCTTTTGAGTATATTTAATTTCAATTTATGTCATTTCCCCCTCATTAAAAGGTTCTATCGTAGGAAAACTTAAGCTTGATCTTATGATGCATATAGTATCTCGGCATTTATTTTTTTAAAAGGCATAATCTGCTTTTTAATAAAGTCAGATTCCAAATTTTTCCAGCAAATAAAATTTAAATGCAATAGTGAATTTCTCATAATTGCATCCTGATTCTTATTTTCAGGCTGCTTTTCAATAACTATATATTTTTACGCATAATTTACTACTATTTTTCGTTAGAAATTGAACCTTTAAAGCTGTTGCCATTTTTCATTTTTGGAATACCAAAAATATCAGCAACCGTTTGAGAAATATCTGATAAAGTTTCTCTTACTCCCAAATCAACATTTCTCTTTAACTTTTTCCCGTATATGAGTAAAGGAACGTATTCTCTCGTATGGTCTGTATGAAGTTTGTAAGTTGGATCGCAGCCATGATCTGCTGTGATGATAAGCATATCGTCGTCTTTTAACGCTTTGATAAGATTTGGCAAAAAAACGTCAAAATCTTTCAAACCATTTGCATAAGCTTCAATATTGCGCCTATGACCCCAGAGCATATCAAAATCAACAAGATTTGTAAAAATTAACGTTTGTGCTTTGCTAGATTGATTTACTTCGTTAAGCGTAGTCTCCATACCGTTTAGATTTCCTTTGGTATGAATAGCTTTTGTTATTCCTCTGCCATTAAAAATATCTTCAATTTTCCCAACGCCAACGACTTCACCTTGTGAGTTTTTTATTTCATCTAAAATTGTAGTTTCAGGTGGAGCTAAAGAATAATCACGTCTGTTTGTAGTCCTTGTATAATTTCCTTCGGTTCCCACAAAAGGTCTTGCGATAATTCTTCCAACACTATTATCCCCCTGCATCAAATCTCTAGCAATTTGGCATATTTCATACAACCTGTTCAATCCAAAAGATTCCTCATGAGCAGCTATTTGGAAAACAGAATCGGCAGAAGTATAAACTATTG
>JAITKZ010000012.1 GCA_031278115.1 Endomicrobium sp. | reverse complement strand
GTCTTGGCGATAAGAAAGAAATTGAGTCAAGAATATCTCAGATTCGCAAGCAGATTGCAGATACAAAATCTGAATATGATAAAGAAAAACTTCAGGAAAGACTTGCAAAATTGGTTGGTGGCGTAGCGGTGGTAAACGTAGGCGCTGCAACTGAAGCCGAAATGAAAACAAAGAAATTTAAAGTTGAAGACGCTTTGAATGCAACAAGAGCTGGTGTAGAAGAAGGTATAGTTGCAGGTGGTGGCGTAGCTCTTTTAAAAGCTCAAGCTGTTTTGGAAAAAATCAAAGCTAATGATGCAGATGAAAAGACAGGTATTGAAATTGTTCTTAAGGCTCTTGAAGGACCTATAAGAATGATAGTAGAAAACGCAGGTCTTGAGGCTTCTGTAATAGTAGATAAAGTAAAAAGCTCAAAAGACGCTGGTTTCGGATACAATGCCGACAGTAACGAATATGTGGATATGATAAAAGCTGGTATTGTAGATCCAGCGAAAGTTACAAGAACCGCATTGGAAAATGCCGCTTCAATAGCAGGTCTTGTTTTAACGACAGAAACGTTAGTAACAGATATTCCTGAAAAATCTCCTAAGGCGCCGATGGGAGCAGGAATGCCTCCAATGCCAGAATATTAATAATATTCTTATAAGAACCAGCCTCCGACTTCGGAGGCTGGTTCTTTTTTTTCTTAAACGCAAGTAATAAATAAAAAAATAAAGGATTGAAAGTTTTTCAATCCTTTATTTAAGGTCTTTAGAACAAATTTAGATTTTTTTTATGTTTGCTGCTTTAGGACCTTTGTCAGAATTTACAACTTCAAATTCGACACTGTCCCCCTCTGCTAATGACTTGAAACCTTCAGACTGAATAGCTGAATAGTGCGCAAAAACATCACCCGATCCGTCATCATTAGAAATAAATCCATACCCTTTCTGGTCGTTAAACCACTTAACTTTGCCTTGTGCCATTACTACAACTCCTTTTTTTATCTGCTAATAAGCAGATATTAAGATTTACAACCACTTCTAGCGATTGCTTTATCATTTAATAAAATAATTATATAATTGTCAAGTAGAATATACATGCAAAAGACAGCATTTTTATTCTCGGGAGAAAAAATTGGAGATAAAAAGCAATGGAAAAAATATAAATAAAATAATAAGTACTGTGAAAGTGAGGAGCGTTTTATTTACCGATTCAAAAGAGATTTTTTATCTTACGGGAGCTGAGTTTGACGGCTTTTGGCTTTTGCATGTTAATGACAAAACTTATGCTATTTGCTCCAAGATGATAGAAAATCAAGCAAGAGAATTTTTCTATGATAAAGATGTAGATGTATATCTGGGCGTTCCTTTTCATAAAACTGTTTTAGAAATTTTGAAAAAAAACAATGAAAAAAAAATGTTTGTTGACCCGAAATATATGACAGCGTTGGACTTTATTATTGTAAGCAAAGAGTTAAGCCAAAATGGCATAGAAGTTGAAAGAAAGATAGGCATGCTTGATAGCGCAAGAAGGATAAAAGAAGACAACGAAATAGAGAACTTAAAGAAATCATGCAAAATAGTTTCATCAATTTGCGATAGTGTCAGAAAAGAACTTAAACCAGGTCTTAGTGAATTAGACATTCACTATAAAGTTCTTGAATTGTTTTCAAAAAATCACGTAACTGAAAGTTTTGCTCCTATAATAGCTTTTGGGAAAAATTCTGCAAATCCTCATCACAGAAGTTCTGATAAGAAATTAAGTCAAAATGATATTGTAATGATGGATATAGGTTGTGTCTACAATAGTTATTGTTCAGACTTGACGCGTACATACTTTTTAGATAAAATTGACGATAATCGTAAGCAGATTTGGAATGTTGTTAAGCATTCTCAGGGAGCTGTGTTGAAAGGAATAAAAGCAGGTTTGCCTATTGCTTGGGCGGACAAAACAGCAAGAAGTATCCTAGAGTCTGCCGGGTACAAAGATAAGTTTATACATACTACCGGACACGGACTGGGAATAGAAATTCATGAAATGCCTTCGTTATCCTCAACTGCCGAAGGCGTTTTTCTTGTAGGAATGACTGTTACTGTGGAACCTGGAATATATATTGAACAAGAATTCGGCATTAGGATAGAAGATACAATACTTATAAAAGAAGATGGTTGTGAAATATTGACTTCAGCAACATATTAATAGGGATAAAAGATGATTTCAACATCGGATTTTAAAAATGGACTTAATATTTTAGTAGATGGCGACCCCTACCAGATTACTTGGTTTCAAAACCACAAACCAGGAAAAGGCGGAGCTGTAATGCGCGTTAAGCTCAGACATCTTAAAAAAGGCGGCACTATTGAACGTACTTTTAAGTCGGGAGAGAAGTTTGAAGCTTTAAGCGTTACAAGACAGAAAAAGCAGTTTTTGTACAAAGAAGGCGTAAAATTTAATTTTATGGACATGAATACGTACGAACAGATAAGCGTTTCTCCAGAACTGTTAGGAGATAAAGCAAATTATTTTAAAGAAAATCTTGAAGTTGAAGCTGTATATCTTGAAAATGAACTTATTGGCATAGACCTTCCAATAATAATAGAAATGACAATAGCTGAAGCAGAACCCGGAATCAAAGGCGATTCAGTTTCCAACCTTACAAAGATGGCAAAACTTGAAACAGGTGCGGATATTCGCGTTCCTCTCTTTATCAAAGAAGGCGATAAAATAAAAGTGGATACAAGAACTGGAGAGTACGTAGAGAGAGTATAATCAAATCTGTATTTGTCAGCGAAAAAATCTTAATAGTCCTCGTTTTGACGAGGTATAATGAGGTTAAAATGAATCCGCAGGAAATAAAAGAATTTTTAAAATCAGTCAAGCATACCGATATTGAAGAAATGGAATATCACAACGGCGACCATTCTTTGTATTTTAAAAAATCTGAAGTGGACGCCGTCGCATGTCCTGCTGCATCTGTCAAAGAAGTTGTTGTTGAAAGCAAAAAGACACAAGAAAAAGATTCTATAGTTCCAATCAAATCAACAATGGTAGGTACCTTTGGGAGTCTTCCTGATGGCGACATAAAAGAAGGCGATAATATCGCAATTGATCAAAAAATCGGTCAAATAGAAGCAATGAAGATTATTAAAGACGTAAAAACCAAAGTCAAAGGTAAAATAGTAAAAGTTTTTGTTTCAAACGGTCAGGCTATTGAGTATGGTCAAGAACTATTTTTAGTTGATACGAGCAAATAATTTATCAAACATTCCAAATCACTGCTGTTTACAAACGGGAGATAAGATGTTTAAAAAGGTTTTAATTGCAAATAGAGGCGAAATAGCATGCAGAGTAATAAGAGCGTGCAGAGAACTAGGGATTAAGACCGTTGCCATACATTCAGAGGCTGACAGAGGGAGTATGCATGTAAAATTTGCCGATCAGTCTGTATGCGTCGGTGAGGCAAGTGTTTCGGATAGTTACCTTAACATACCAAGCATTATAGCTGTGGCAGAAATTTCAGGAGCAGACGCTATTCATCCAGGGTATGGATTCTTATCTGAAAATACTTATTTTGCCGAAGTTTGCGAAGCTTGCGGTTTAAAATTTATCGGACCTTCAAAAGAATCCATAGAAAAGATGGGAGACAAAATAGCCGCTATTGAGCTTATGAAGAAATCGGGCGTTCCTGTAGTTCCGGGTTCCGACGGTCCTGTAAGCGCCGACGATCCTAAAATTTTTGCTATGGCAAAAAAAATAGGATATCCTGTAATAGTTAAAGCTACCGCGGGCGGCGGCGGAAAGGGAATGAGAATAGTAACTTCCGAAGAAACTTTTCAAAATGCCATTGTAATGGCTCAGACTGAAGCTAAAGCTGCATTCGGTAATCCTGACGTATATATGGAAAAATATATTGAGGAGCCTCATCATATAGAATTTCAAATTCTTGGGGATAAATACGGCAAAACTGCCTATTTGCCTGAGAGGGATTGTTCAATACAAAGAAGACATCAAAAACTTGTTGAAGAGAGTCCTTCTCCTTTAATAAGCGAATCTCTTAGAAAGAAAATGGGTAAAGCCGCAAGGAACGCCGCCGTCGCAGTCAAATATGTTACCGTAGGCACAGTAGAATTTCTCGTAGATAAAAAAGGTCATTTTTATTTCATGGAAATGAATACTAGAATTCAGGTTGAGCATCCTATAACCGAAATGGTTACAGGGATAGATCTTGTAAAAGAACAAATAAAGCTTGCCGCAGGAGAAAAACTTTCTATTATTTCTGAAAAAGTAAAGATATTAGGCCATGCTATAGAGTGTAGAATAAATGCCGAAGATCCAGATAAAGATTTTATCCCGTCGCCGGGCAAAATAGGTAAATTATATTTGCCTGGAGGTCCAGGAATCAGAATTGACACGCATGTTTATTCAGGATATACAATCCCTCCATTTTATGACAGTTTAATAGCAAAGGTTATATCTTTTGGAACAGACAGAAACGAATCTATTACAAGAATGCAGAGAGCTTTGAGAGAAGTGGAAATAGAAAATGTTAAAAATACATCTTCTCTGCACGTTAAGATTATGAACAGCGAACAGTTCCGCAAAGGAAGCGTAAGCACGGGCTTTCTTTCAAAACATATATTTGGGAAATAAAGTGGGGAATAATGGAAAACAATGGCAAAGAAATAATTAAAACCCTTATAAATGACAGTATTGAGGCAAAGAAAAAAATGCTTGAAGACTCTCAAATTGATTACATTTATAAAGTTGTAAATAAAATTGTTGAAGCTTACAAAAATAATAAAAAGACTATTATATGTGGAAACGGCGGCTCTGCCTCTGACGCCTTGCATTTTTCTGCTGAAATGGTGGTTCGTTTTGAAAAAAACAGAGCAGCTCTTTCATCTATTACTTTAAATGAAAATGTATCTTCTTTGACTGCAATAGGTAATGACTTTGGTTATGACTATTCTTTTAGCAGACAGCTAGAAGCTTTTGCTCAAGAAGGGGATGTTTTTATAGCCATATCAACAAGTGGCAATTCAAAAAATGTTATAAATGCTTTGGAGTTGGCTAAAAAGCTGGGTGTATTTACAATAGGAATGACAAATTCGGAGGGCGGCAAAATGAAGGATATATGCGATTTGTGCTATTGTGCACCATCTAAAGTTACAGCAAGGACACAAGAGTGTCATATACTTTTGATACATATAATAGCTAAACTTGTTGAAGAGAAAGCCTTTAACTAACTAAGACACATAATATAAATAAGATTAACAAGGCTGCGCTTTTAGCGCAGCCTTGTTAAGTTACTCTAAGCTCGCTAATACTCTTAAAGCAAAAAGATACCCGTCTATACCAAGTCCCGAAATCTGCCCCAAAACTATAGGGGCAATGTAAGATTTATGTCTAAAATCTTCTCTTGCATAAATATTTGAAATATGAACTTCTATCGTTGGAATTGAGACTGCTGCCAAAGCATCTCTTATGGCAACTGATGTATGCGTAAAAGCTGCGGGATTTATGATAATTCCAAAAAAATTTTTATAGCATCCCTGAATTTTATCTACAATCTTGCCTTCATGGTTTGACTGAAAAAACTCAATTTCAATTTTTAATTCTTTTGCAAGTCTGCTAATTTGTTTCTCAATCTCAGAAAGACTAATATTTCCGTATATTTGAGGCTCTCTTTTGCCGAGCATATTTATATTTGGACCATTTAATACAAGTATTTTCTTCATTTAGTTGCTCCTTAAAACATTTAATACAGTATTATCGCTTATCCGTTTGTTAACGGTTTTGCCTATATCTTTTATTAGAACAAAATTGGTGTTGCCATTAACGGATTTTTTATCCTTTTTCACAAGAGATAGAAATTGTTTTGGGTTATTTTTTGTATTTAAATTAAATGCTGCTAAATTCAGTAATTTTTTCACTTTGTTATATGTTTCTTGTCTGCACAGCTTTAACTTCAAAGAAAATTGCGCTGCAAAGAGCATTCCTATTGCTACAGCTTCACCATGTAAAAATTTTTTATAATGAGTTGCAGTTTCAAGAGCATGTGCGTAAGTGTGTCCGAAGTTTAATACAGCCCTGAGTCCATTTGTTTCTCTTTCATCCTTTTCAACAATTTTTGCTTTATAGGAACAACTCTTATAAATCATATAATCAAAATCTTTTGACGATATAATTTCATTTTCAAGTAAGTTTGCCAAATAGTTATAAAATTTATCATCAAAAATAAAAGCATATTTTATAATTTCTGCAAGTCCGTTTCTTATCTGTCTTTCAGGAAGGGACTCCAAGAAATAAGTATTTATCCATACAAGTTTAGGCTGATAAAAAGCTCCAGCTATATTTTTCCCCTTGGTTATGTTAAGTGCAGTCTTACCACCTACTGAAGAATCTGTCATAGCAAGAAGCGTTGTCGGAATTTGAATAAAATCAATTCCTCTCATATAAGTTGCAGCAAAAAATCCGGCTGTATCGCCGACAACTCCGCCGCCAAAAGCTATTGCACAACTTTTTCTGTCAATTCCTGCTTCAAGAGCTTTATCGTACAAGTATGAAAGATTTCTTATGCTTTTGCCATCTTCCCCAGCTCTTATAACAGCGGTTTTTACATTATAACCGTGTTGCTTAAATAAATTTACCAAATATTTTAAATGTAACTTTGCAATATTTGTATCAGTAATTATAAAGAAGGTTTTTCTTTGTTTTTTTATAATTGAAAAAAAATCATTTGTTGATTGAGAAATAAGTATATCGTACTTGCGTTCTTTCAGATGTACACTTATTATTTTCTTCATGTGGTCATAGTAACATTTTTTTTACATTACTCCAACACATTTTTTACATTCCATTGTATGAGAGTATAACGAGTAACCTAAAATTAAGCAAAAGTTTTAGATAGGATAGGATAATCAAGAACATGTTATTTCTCAACTCTTTGGCTAACTTGTCTACTTTCTTTCTCATGGTATGGTAAAGTTATAATATAAATTAAAATATTTTCACAATCCTCTTTTGGTTAGATCTGCCCAGCGACAGAATATTAAAGACTTTAAAGCTGCTATAAATAAAATTGACTTTTCCATACCCCAAGATAAAATTAAAAATCCTCCACCAATTAGCGATGCAATCCATGCTCCTAATGCTCCGTACAAAAAATTTTTAACTTGCTTTCAATTTTATTGTGATAGAGGTTTGATATATTCATAAGATACGAAAATTCAATGCCGGAATTAACACCTGTAGCGAGCAATAAAATATATATAGCAATAGGATTGTCTCCTCCAAATTTTAAAACGAGAAACCATATTATTGTAATCAAAAGAAATGAAAGTTCTGCAAAAAAGCTTTTTTTGTTTAAGGGTGTATGTTTCTTTAAATTACTTGACAAAATATTCCCTGAAATAATACCTAACATAAAGATTGCTAAAATGATTCCAATTTTACTTAATATTTGCCCATTATAACTTTGCAAGGTAAAAACAGCTGTAAAATTAATCCAAGACGCTGTTGCTCCGCAGGTAAAAGATGTTGTCTTGTAAATAGATTTTGATAAAAAGAATACTCCTATAACACACAGAACAATAAGATATGAAAATCTTGCAATTTTATCTAAGAGAATACTCAAATATGGTGAAAACTCAGACTGTTTGTACAAAAGAGCAAACATTGCTGCTTGGGGATTATTTCTTGTATTTAAAAGATTTTCTTCTTGAGTTGTTCTATCTAAGTCGTCCATAAGCCAATTTGTTTTCTCAGTATCCATTTTGTCATCAATATATCGTTTTGACAGAACTATAGCGGACTCTTTTATTTTATAAAGACGTTGTTTTATGTAAAGTCTGTAAGGTATTTTGTCTTGAGATGCTATTAAAATATTTTGCTTTCCCGGTATAGCCCTTACAAAGTTAAAATTTTGCCGCAAAGCCTCAAAAACAGAAGCGTTAAGCTCTGAAGTAATAAAAGGCAAAAATACTTTCTTCCCCGGGAGGGTTAATGCCAAAAATCCGGAGCTTGCTAGAGAATTTTTAGCTAATGCAAAGAATTCTTTTGTATAGTAACTGTTTAAATATAAATTTATCGGAGCAGGTAGTCCTATAAGTATCAAGTCATATTTTAATTTGCTTTGTTTTATAAAATTTTCAGCATTTGTATTGTATATGTTCAAACGTTTATCGTTGAAAACATATCCCAAATGAGAAAAATTATTTTTTATGCTTTCAATAACAGAAGCGTCGGCTTCAACATAATCAATTGTGTCAACTTTATGTTCAAAAACCATTGGAAGATATTTTGTTGCGCCGCCTATGACTAAAATATTTTTAGGATCTTGATGATGCAAAATGGGGATATGCCCGAAGTCTTCAGAATGTAAAATTTCACTGTCAGGTGAGGAAAATAGCAAAAGATTGTTTGATAGGAGATAGTATTCATTATTTCTCTGTAGCAATACGACTTGCCCATAAGAAGAATACTTGTATTCTTCTATTGTCGTATCTGGAAAATTTCTATTGAGGAGATATTTATCAAATTTTGCCACAGTATCCGAAAATAGTAATGAGAAAAACAAAGAAAAAGGGAGTAATATAATAATAATGTTTTTCTTAGCTCTTACTAATGTTAATAAACCCAATATCAACAAAGAGTATGCTAATAAAAGTATTTTAATTCCTAAAATTTGAAATAGAAATGAAGAATATAATAGACAACCTAATATTGACCCGGCTCCGATATATTTAACAAGTTTTTTAAGAGAGTATGATTCTGCATTTTTGATTAACTGAATTATAGAACCAACGGAAATTCCTTCTAAGAAATTTATACTAGATAATGCTGCAAACATAAACAAGACTGTTGATTTTAAGGAAATATCACCGCCAATTGATATGTGTAAGAAGTTTCTTATATTGCGTATGAATACAAAAGAAAGAAATGAGAAAAATATAAACAACAAAGCATTTATCAAGACTAATTTTTTGGGATTTTTTAAAAACTTAATGAGTGAAAAAGCGTAGACACCCATAGCGAAAAACAAAAAAGAACAAGATGCATAAATTCCTATGGAAATATCTATACCTTGAAATATAGGCAGGATTTCCTAAATAATAAAAGCTGAATTAAGGATACGCAGATTCCACAAACTGAAGAAAAGAAATATACCATAATTAAAAGTTAGATTAAAAAGTTCGCAGATTTAGATAGGTTATATCAGTTATGAGTGGCGGCGGTAGGAATTGAACCTACGACCAAAGGCTTATGAGTCCTCTGCTCTACCCCTGAGCTACGCCGCCAAAACAACGGAAACATTGTATGCCTTTTGAGGACGAAAGTCAAATTTATTATTTTGGTTTCCGGCGTAATTTACTAGGAATCAAATTTGGCTAAAGGTTGAAGTAGCGAAAGGGCAAGTCAAAAAATCTTTGACGTTTAATTTCCTTATTTTCTTCTTAGTCTTCCAAACTCTGTTCGTTTGACATAAGTTTTCCTTTAAACTTAACTACTAATAATTACATTTAAGTATCTACTTTAAAAAATGGCTTGGAAATTTAAATTTTAGAGTTTTCAGTAATTTTGATTTCAAAAATACCAGAAATTTTGGAAGTATCTGTTTCAACAATTATATAATTATCAGTGAGAAGTTTATTTGTTCCTATTTTTACAGCTTTTCTCTTTGTTCCCAAGTTCTTGCTTAGAAAAACTTTTCTTTTAATCAAATCTATTTCAAGCAAATCTTTTGATCTTTTCTTTATCTCGGTTGCTGGAACTTTATTTTTAAATTGAAACGCTTTTGTTCCTTCTCTGTCTGAATATCTGAAAATGTGAAAGCCAGAAAATGGCAATTTTTTTACAAATTCGGAGGTTTCTTTATGATGTTCTTCAGTTTCTCCTGGGAACCCCGTAATAATGTCAGTAGTAAGAGCTAAATCAGGCAATCTTTTAGTAAGTTCAGCAGTTTTTTCTTCAAAAAATTTTTTGAATATTTTCTATTCATCTGTTTTAGAATTTCTTCACTGCCTGACTGCAGAGGAATATGCAAATGCCGACAAATTTTATTAGGATTGGCTTTCATGAGTTCAATAAGTTTGTTATCTATTTCATTCATATCTATTGATGAAATACGTATTCTAAAATCCAAGTTTATATAAATTATTTTTTCTACAAGAGTAGATAAACCTCCTTCATATTTGCCTAGGTGTATACCTGTCAAAACTATTTCGCTGTATCCATTTTTTTATCAAATTTGTAATTTCTGAAATAACTTCATTTTTAGGCTTGCTCCAAAGAACATTTCTTACGTACGGAACTATACAGTAACTGCAGAAACTATTACAGTCATCTTGAATTTTTAAAAATGCTCTGGAGTGCTTGTCATGTCCTGAAACAGCTTGTTTTTGCGGCTCATTAAAAAGAATTGTTTTGTCTGCTATCACTTCAATATTTGGAAATATTTTGTTTAAGTCAACATTTTTATTTTTTACAATGCACCCCGTCAGAATTAGCCTTGGATTGTTAGGTAATTTTGAAAATTTTCTTATAAGGTATTGACACTCTTTATCAGCTTCTCTTGTTACTGTGCACGAGTTTAAAATAATTACATCAGCGTCTTCTGGTTTTAAAGAGCGCTCAAAATTATTTTTCTTAAAATTTTCCGAGATAAGTTGCGATTCGTATTGATTAACTTTGCAGCCAAAAGTATGTATAAAGTATTTTTTCATTTATAATTAAATCCTGTTTAAAATTAAAACGCTTATGACTATAGCGGCTGTTTCAACTCTTAAAATATTTTCACCGAGACTTATTGTATGTATTCCCATAGATTTTGCAAATTCTATTTCTTCATTTTCAAAACCACCTTCGGGTCCAATAAAAATATTTGCGCCATTGTAAGATGAACTTGCAAGTGTTTCGCCTACTAAAGACCGTCTTTCGCTTTCCCACGACAAAATATTTATTAAATTTTTATTTGCAGCTGCATTTTTGCAGGCATTTTTAAAGTCTAAAGGGTCGTTTATTGTCATAATGTCGTTTCTTCCACATTGCGAGCTTGCTGCAATAGAAATTTTTTCATATCGTTCAGACTTATTTTTAGAGAATCCTGTGTTTACACTTCTTTTTGTATTGATTGGTGTAATTTCAGACACCCCTATTTCAGCGCATTTTTCTATCAACCATTCAAATCTATTGCCTTTAGGTATTGCAGTATAGAGATGTACTTTAAAGACAGGCATTTTATATGAGGAAGATATAATTTTGCCGGAAATGTCATTTTTGTTTACAGTGGTAACTTGGGCTTTATAAGAGTTTCCCAAACCGTCAAAAATCATTATCTCATCATTGGGCTTAAAACGACGCACATTGATAACGTAATGAGCTTGTTCGCCACTTATAAAAAAAGATTGCCCCTTTATATCATCAGGCTTTACATAAAAATGAGGCATTAAGTTCTCCTTTAAAACTTAAAAATTATACATAATAAGGAGTAAATTATGATATAATCCTCAAATGAAAAAAATAATAGATATGCCTTTTAAGTTTATACGCAGACTATATGATTGGACATTGCATTGGTCTAAAACAAAAAATTCAAATTATGCTTTATTTGGCATTGCTTTTTTGGAAAGCTCTGTTTTTCCGATACCTCCAGATGTTTTGTTAATTCCAATGGTTGTTTTTGAGCCAAAAAATTGGTACAAAAAGGCTTTAATTTGCGCTATAGGTTCAGTTTGTGGAGCATTATTGGGGTACTATATAGGCATAGCTTTTTACGATACTGTAGGACTTGCCATAATAAATTTTTACGATCTGCATCATGCAATGTCCGTTGTCGGCGAAAAGTATTCCAACTATGCTTTTTTGAGTATTTTCGCTGGAGCTTTTACACCTATACCTTACAAAGCTTTAACCATAAGTGCTGGGATATCTGGAGTATCTTTGCCAGTTTTAATAATCGCTTCTATAATAGGGCGAGGTGGTAGGTTTTTTATCGTTGCCGCAGCTATTAGAATTTTTGGAAAAAAATACAGAATGTTATAGAAAAATATTTCAATATTCTTTCTTTAATCTTTTTTATTATGTTAATTGCAGGCTTTCTTGTGTTTAAGTGCTTAATTTGACAATAGAGTTAGGTTTGTGTTATAATTTTTAGGTTAAGCGGGTTGAACGCTCGGCGAGGGTTGTTCTTTTGATATTGGGCGGGGGGGGTGTGGCAGAGTGGTCTAATGCACCAGACTGTAAATCTGGCGGGCTTGCCCTTCGGTGGTTCAAATCCATCCGCCCCCATATAATTCAAAATTACAATTTGCGGGAGTAGCACAATGGTAGTGCTCCAGCCTTCCAAGCTGGCCACGCGGGTTCGATTCCCGTCTCCCGCTTTTTAGTGTTTTAAAAATGAGGATGCCGGGGTGGCTCAGTGGTAGAGCACCTCCTTGGTAAGGAGGTGGGCGCGGGTTCAATTCCCGCCCTCGGCTTATTTATATATAAAATTACTACCACAATAAAAATTGGGGAGGGGGGGGATTAAAAAATGGGGAAAGAGAAATTTGACAGGAGCAAGCCGCATGTAAACATAGGGACAATAGGACACGTGGACCACGGCAAAACGACATTGACAGCAGCGATAACAAAGGTGT
>JAITKZ010000001.1 GCA_031278115.1 Endomicrobium sp. | reverse complement strand
TTTTGCAGTAACCTATCTACTATATTTTCTATACTTCTTGCCACTTCCCCAAATATTTTCTTTTCTTCTTCTTTTAAACTTTTATTTAAATCTAAATATCCTTTTAGTACATTTACGGGTTGCGCTATATCATGCGATACCCATCTAGCTGTATTGTATAGTTCTTCCTGAATTTTCAATTTGCTTTGCAGTTCTTCTTTTTCTTTTCTATCTGTTATGTCTATTGATAATCCAAGTAAACCTATAATTTTCCCATTATTATCAAACAATGGAGTTTTTCTTGATAAATAATTGCATAATTTACCAATAGACTTCGTAAAAACTATCTCTTCAACCTCATATGAAGTTGAAGTCATCATGACAATATTATTGATTTTATTCAATCTATCTGCTTCTTCAACACTATGTAAATCATAATTAGTTTTACCAATGATTTCTTCTTTAGAACTTAAACCAAGTCTCTCAGCTTGTAAATCATTACAACCCATGTAAATCATATTACGATTTAACCAATAAGTATTTACTGGTAGTTTATCTATTATTGACTGTAACAAATTATTTTTTCTTCTTTCATCTTCTAGTGTTCTTTGTATATTTTTCTGAAATGATTCTTCCTCTTTTCTAAAATTTGTAATTTCTCTTACAGATTCTTTATTTTCTATGGCATAAGAATGTCCAACATGAAAAGCATTTCTATAATCTAATAAAAACTCTGAAATATTTTCAAAACTACTTATACTAAAACGTGGCGACAGCCACTTTACTGCTTTCTGAAGATTGGGGAAATGATGAAACATTGCTGCAACAGCAGTATTAGCACTTCCTATATGTATTAAATATATTGGCTTATTTAAATGTAAGAGAGGCAAGCTAAGTATCCACGAAGTTTCTTCTATAATATATAATTTACCGTTTGCCTCATTTGTACCATGCGTTAATGCAAAATCAGTAATACTTTTAGAAAATGCATTTGCAAAAACAGTATCATTACCTATTTTATTTATAACAAGATTTTTACAATCTTCAAAAATTGAATTGTTTATACAATCTTCCCAATTTTTCTCTGTAAATCCCGGTAGATCCGGTTGACATCTGCCCAACCATTCATTTTGTTCTTCATTCCCTTTTACAATTGCCTCCTTTATCTCATCAGGAGTACAATCAGCCAATGGCTTTAGCATGTGGTTATAACGACTTAGATATCCAGTATGGACTTCATATTTCTCACATGTTGATAAATCAAATTCCTTGTATATTAAATCAATTGTAGCTTGTGTTTTTTCTTTCTCATCAAGATGTTTATTGTGGCTTTCCCAAAAGTAAACAACTGCATTTCCTACAGGTTTTTGCGGTGAAAAATTACGCAGCATAGCTATAGTAGATTTTATTTTGGAGAAATTTTGAGCCTCTTTCTTTCGCTTTCCTAATCGCTCTGTCATCATCAATAGACTCCTAAACTAAAATATCCGTATAATAAGCCAATAATATATTTTTGAGTTTTTCTCTAAAGTAAAATTTCCTTTAAAAATCATTATTATTTATTACCGTATCCGTCTGCCTTTACATTCCATATGGACAAGCGAATCAAAAATGTTACAATCCCAAGTGAAACTAGGAATAGCAGCGCAGCGTTCCAACCAAAATTTTGAGTTATTATTCCTACACCAAACCCTGTAAAGATAACACTGCAATAACCGCATAGTCCTATAAATCCCGAAGCAGTGCCTGCGGCACTCCTCGTTGCAAGCTTTGCGACTGCAGCGCCACTCTGAATCTGAGCTGAGTAATTGAAAAATCCTGCTAGCGATAAAAGCAATACATACATGCCCATCGGCGCAGCGGAAATGGTTAGAAAAAGAATTAAAGAGATTAGACTCAAAAAAAGCGATACTTGTGATGTTCTGTGCGCTCTACCACCAAAGAATCTGTCTGTAACAAATCCCGATGAAAGCGTACCCAATACGCCTGCAGCCTCAAAGATTGCAACGACCCAAACGGCGTTTATAAGAGAAATATTCTTGGTCTCCTTCAAGAGAGTTGGACCCCAGTCTAAAATTGCAAATCTTAGGCAGTAAACGCCAATTTGAGATATTGCGATAATCAAAAGAGGCTTATTTTTAAAAACATTTTCACTAATAATTCTAAAATATTCTTTTTTTGTAAGCGCTTGAGTTGATTTTTTGTTTTCTAAATTGTCAAAACCAGCATCGCTAGGCTGATCCTTAATATATTTACGAGTTAAAAATAATCCGACTAATACAACGCCTATCGGAGCCCAAAAACACCATTGCCATCCCCAGTAGGTAGCAATATAACCGCAGGCTATTACGATTAAGAATGTTCCTAGTGAATGTCCTGTATCTACAATGCTTGTCCATGTGGCAAACTTCTCAGGACGAACCCAGTTGGATTGCATTTTTGTAACAGGCGGATAACCGCAGCCTTGTACCATTGCATTGAGTAGCCATAGCGCCCCTATCCAAATTGCAGTAGTTTGAAATCCCAAAGCAAAACTAACAAAACATGACAAAAGCAGCGCAGTTTTAAAAATTTTGGCAGCGCTAAATTTGTCGCATGCCATCCCACATAAAAAACGTGAGATTCCATATGTTAGACCATGTAAAGTCATAATTAAGCCAATTGCCGTCTTTGAAATTCCTAAATCTGAATTTAAGAAAGGAACTACTACGCTAAAATTCTTTCGTAAAAAATAGTAAAGCGAATAACAAACGATTAAGCTAAAACTCAGTTTTAACTGCTGGATAATAAATTCTCGTTTTTCTCTCATGAAGCATCCACCTCTCTAATCAAGCTTATTATTTTTCATAAATTCTTTGCCAGCTTTCTTTTAAAACACTTACAGCTAGCCATTTTATTATCCTTTAGATTACCCTTTTGGAATTTTTAGTCTCAAAATCTCTCTTTTTTTCCTATCCGATAAAGTCATGTTCTAAAAAGTCAAATAATATTAGATAGGCTATTTTCATGTTTGTTATTTTAAACTAAATATACTCGTCTCTTATGCCGTTGTCTATATTTTTAAAAAACTTGTCCAACGCTTTAATACTGGCGTTATCAAGTTTATTTTTATATTCCTCTATAAGATTGTAACCCAATTCTTTTATTTCAGGCGTTGCAAAATCTTCAAGATATTCTTTTAAAGTTACTAAAGCGTTGATATCGCACATATGTTTTATTGCTCCGGGTTTTGCCAAATACATAAAATGTTCGCCTGTTCTGTTTTTGCGGTAACACGCTGCACAAAAACTTGGAATTAAACCTTGAGAAAGCAAAGATTTAACTATTTCGTTCAAGGTGCGTTGATCATTTAGACTAAATTGCCTTTCAAGTTTATCGTTATGGCAGGAAGAATTTTCTTCATATCCGCCGGGAGTAACTTTTGACTCAGCGCTTATTTGCGAAACGCCCAAATTGACCAAAATATCTCTAAGATGGACAGTTTCTCTTGTTGACATTATTATTCCCGTATAAGGAACTGATAATCTTAAAACTGCAACCAATTTTTTAAACTCTTCATCAGAAATAGGGTATTCCGGCTTGTCAGCATATGATGAGCCCGGAGCAGGCTCAATGCGAGGAACTGAAATTGTATGGGGTCCTAATCCATAAGTTTTCTCCAAATATTCTATATGCATTAACATGGCAAGTATTTCAAAACGATAATCATAAAGCCCTAACAAAGGACCTATGCCGACATCGTCAATACCAGCCTTAAAAGCATTATCAACAGCATCCAAACGATTGTCAGGGTCAGACTTTGCCCCTGCTACGTGAAGTTTTCTATAAGTAGCGTCATGATAAGTCTCTTGAAATATCTGGTAAGTTCCTATGCCTGATTGTTTCAATCTTTTAAATTGCTCAATACTCATAGGTGCCACATTAATGTTTACTCTTTTTATTTTGTTGCCTTTATATTCTGCATCGTAAATAGCTTTTACCGCATCAACGTAATAATTTACATTTTCTTGGGAAGAAGCCATCTCGCCAGCAACCAATAAAATGCGTTTATGACCTCTCTTGAGGAGTATTTCGGTTTGCTCTTTTATTTCTTGAGGGGAAAGTTTTTTTCTTACGGTGAGTTTATTATTTGCCGCAAAACCGCAATATAAGCAACTGTTAGAGCAAAGGTTGCTTATGTATAACGGAACAAACACTACCACGCGTTTGCCGTATATTCTGTTTTTAACATATGCAGCTGCATTGTAAATCTTTTTTAACAAAGACGCTTCTTTAACAGACAAAAGCTTGACAGATTCTTCAAGAGTAAGCCTTTTTAAAAGCTGAGTCTTTTTTAAAATATAGTCTATTTCTTGTTCTGAAACATTCAAGTCCAACAAAGAGTTTATTTTTGCTTCGTCTATATGTTTCACAAACCACCTGCCTTGAGTCAATGAATTCCGCCACCATAACAACAATAAATACTACAGTTCATTTATTCCCGGAACGTTCTTTTCTTTTACCATACCAATAAAGTTATCTATCGTCATAACGCCCAAATCTTTATTTCCCCTTGCTCTTACGGCAACTGATTTAATTTCCAATTCCTTATTTCCTACAACTCCAATAAAAGGAATCTTTTGCATTGTATATTCTCATATTTTATGTCCAATTTTTTCGTTTCTGTCGTCAAAGACAACTCTTATACCGTTCTTTTTTAAAGTTTGCGTCAACTCTTTACAATATTCATGCTGCTCTTCATTTATATTAGCTACCGCAACTTGAATAGGCGAAAGCCACAAAGGCAAAGCTCCTGCATAATGTTCTAAAAGGACACCTATAAACCTCTCTAAAGAACCCATTAAAGCTCTGTGTATCATGTAAGGTCGTGCTTTCTTGCCTGAAGAATTCACATAAGAAATATCAAATCTTTCAGGTAAATTGAAATCAAACTGTATCGTAGAACACTGCCATAGTCTTCCTATGGCGTTCTTTATCTTTATATCTATTTTAGGTCCATAAAAAGCTCCGCCACCTTCATCAACCTCATATTCATATCCAGTTTTTTTGAGAGCGTTTTCTATGGAATCTTGAGCTTTTTCCCAGTCTGATATTTCGCCTACGTATTTATTTTCTGGTCTTGTAGCAAGATAAATTTTGTAATCGTTAAATCCAAACGTTTTAAGGCACTCTATAGCCATATTGAAAACTCTAAGCATTTCCTCTTCAAGCTGCTCTGGAGAAACAATGACATGACCATCGTCCTGTGTAAAGCCTCTTACTCTTAAAAGTCCGTGCAAAACGCCAGACCTTTCAAATCTATAAACCGTACCAAGTTCAGCGTATCTTATGGGAA
>JAITKZ010000070.1 GCA_031278115.1 Endomicrobium sp. | reverse complement strand
ATCCGTAACGTCGGCAATTGAACTTTTCAATGCTTTTACAACACTAACAGCTTCTGCAACTGTTTTGTTCATCTTCCAATTTCCTGCCATCAACGGCTTTCTCATACAAAAACTCCTTTTTCTTATTCCTTAAAAGTTTATACTTGCTATCTAAATTGTACAGATTTACCTAATACTTTTCAACGTAGTCTTATAAACAGATAACGCCTCTGGGAAAACCTCCAAAACTTTCTCTATAACACCATTAAAAACAGATATGGAAATACCGTAATTTGTCATAGGAATGCCTGCTTCTAAGGCTTTGTTTAAACGCGAAAGCATGCCTTTTCTATTTAAAGTGCAACCGCCACAGTGTATTATGACTTTGTAATCTTTCAAATCTTTAGGATAATTTTGTCCCGACACATATTCTATTTCTACGTTTTTCTTTGAGTATTCTGCTATCCATTTAGGAAGTTTAACCCTGCCTATATCATCTGCAGTGGCATGGTGGGTACATCCTTCGGCAATTAAAATTTTATCGCCGTCTTTGAGATTATTCAAAGCAGACGCACCTCTTGCCATTTCAACTATGTCGGATTTATCGGCAGCAAAAATTATTGAAAAAGTAGTAAGCTTTATATTCTTTGGAGTCTTTGCAGATACTTGCTTAATTGCCTGCGAATCTGTTATCACCAGCACAGGATGTTCTTTTAAATTTTGCAAAGCCATTTCATATTCTGTATTTTGAACAGTATAAGAAGCTGCGTGCAAATCTAATATATGCCTTACTGTCTGGACTTGAGGCATTATTATTTTGCCCCTAGGAGCGCCTAAATCTATTGGCATAACAAGGACTACAATATCATCTTTTTTGACTATCTTTCTTAAAGATAAATAATTTTCTATATAATTATCAGGCAAAACTTCAAGAAGAAACCTCCTTAAAGAATTAAGAAAAGCATCGCGGTTTCCCGTAACGCCTGAAAATAATAGTATGTGTTGTGTAAACTTTTTTAAGCTTTTAAGAAATGTGTCATCAGGTCGTTTTAAATCAATTTTACTTACCACTATAACGCAAGGCGTTTTCCTCTTTTGCGACTCTTTTATTATGTTTTCTTCAAAATCTCCAAACTTTCCAGATTCACACATTAAAATAACAATATCAGAAGAATCAAAAGCTCTTTTAGTTTTTTCTATTCGCTTGGAGCCAAGTAAGGAAGTATCGTCAATTCCAGCAGTATCAAAAAGAGTTATAGGTCCCAGAGGATTAAGCTCCATTTGTTTCCAGACAACATCAGTTGTAGTGCCTGCAATTTCTGAAACAATGGAAGTTTTTTGATTTGTCATAAAATTCATCAAAGATGATTTCCCGACGTTTGTTCTTCCGAAAATTCCTATTTGGATCGTAAGAGCTTTCACATATGCCTCCGCTACTCTCCCGTGTTTTTAATTAAGTAATCTGAGATTGCAACCATAGACAAAAGATGTTTCTCAAGCCTTTTGTGGTTATCTGTTTTTGGATAATCTCTAAGAATATAATCCTTGTCCCATATATAATATGATGCCTTATTATCTAAAAATTTCCATTCCACAGCATAAGCTTTGTCCATAATAAAGCCTTGATAAACTATTGAATTATCTTTAGCTTTGCTTGAAAATAAATCTATACCTTCAGATATATAACTTTCATTTGAAAGAGAAATGTTGTATAGCGTGGGCATTATGTCCAAATGAGAACCGAAAACAGATGTGTCTATATTTTTTGGCTTTATAGATTTAGGCACATACAAATAAAACGGAATTTTAACTCTATCTAGCAAACTATCTATTTGGTAAAGATTAAAGCTGTGGTCGCCAGTAACGGCAATTATAGTATTGTCTGCATACTTTGAATTTTTGATTCTGTCAATAAAACGAGCAAGCATCTCATTTGCATATTGATAACTCGCAAACCTTTTGTTGGCATCAACTATATCATATATTTTATCTCTTAAAGAATCTGGAATTTCAAGAGGCAGTCTTTTGTAATCCTTAGGAAGTGAGTATGGAGCGTGGTTAGTAGTAGTTAGTGCAAAGATAAATTTACTGCTACTTTTAGATATTAAATCTTCAAAAATTGCGTCAAACAAATATTCGTCGTAAATACCCCAAGATCCCTTGCTCCAGCTTGATTTTAAACGTCCATCTCCAAGAACTTTATTAAAACCCAAATTTGACGCGAACGTCCCGATATTTCTCCAACCGGAACTACCGCCGTATATAAAGGATGTGTCATATCCTTTTTTCTTGTAGGGAGCTACCGAAGCAAAGGGATATTCTCTAAATACATACTTAGATTGAGATATACGCATAGAGGTGCTTGGCTTAAAGACAATATTTAAAAACAAAGCCTCTATCGTCTCTATTGTAATCCTTCCTTCAGATGTAAAGTTATAGAAAACTATATCCTCATCAAAATGTTTTTTTAGACCGCCTAAAACATTAAACTTTGGAGAATTATATTTAATTAAATCGCTGCCGAAACTTTCCATTAAAATGAAAATAACATTTGGCTTTAATTTTTCTAATTGCGAGTTGTATTGAGTTTTAAAAATAAGAGATGTTTC
>JAITKZ010000055.1 GCA_031278115.1 Endomicrobium sp. | reverse complement strand
TATTTTGATGACGGATATGAATGCGAAATATTATCAAAAACTGCTCAAGGAGAAACAATAGTTAAATTTAACAAGCCCGACATTTTGGACTTTTTACAAAAGAATGGAATTATGCCTCTTCCTCATTACATAAACAGAAAAGGAGAGCTTGCTCAAGAATTATCTGACTTTGACAGACAAAGGTATCAAACTGTGTATGCTAAGTCTCTAGGTGCAATAGCTGCGCCTACCGCGGGACTTCATTTTACTGAAAATATATTTTCAAAACTCAAAAAAAAAGGCGTAAGTATTGCAAATTTAACACTGCACGTAGGGTGGGGTACTTTTAAACCTATAACTGCTAAAAATTTAAAGAATCATAGTATGCTGCCAGAACAATTTGAAATAGATGAAACAAATGCCGAAATTATAAATACAGCAATTAGAAATAACAAGAAGGTTGCCAGTGTAGGAACTACTTCTGTCAGAGCTTTGGAGACAACAGCTGACACTTCGTGTTTTGAAGAAAACGGCAAGACTTTAATAAAAGCTTATTCAGGAAAAACTTCAAAATTTATTTATCCTGGCTATAAATTTAAAATCATAAATACTCTTATTACAAATCTTCACCTTCCAAAATCTACTCCTCTCATGATGGCAGGCGCTTTCTCGTCACGAGATCTTATCCTTAAAGCTTACAGTGAAGCCGTAAAAGAGAAATATAGATTTTTTTCTTATGGCGATTCAATGCTTATATTGTAAATTTACATTTTTTTTTACAATTTTAAGCCTTTTATTTGAGCTTATCGGAAGGGTTCTCTTTTTACTTCTAAAATTGCTTTTTTTCAAAAGGATATTTATGACTGTACTAACTGTATTTATATATGTTGTGGTTTTTATTTTCTCGGCTATTATTCATGAAATTTCCCATGGATATGCCGCACATTTAAGAGGCGACGATACTGCAAAACTTATGGGTCGTATTACTTTAAATCCTCTGTCTCACATAGAATTGTTTGGAAGCATTATTCTTCCAGCATTACTTTTATCATTAAAATCTCCAATTCTTTTCGGATGGGCAAAACCTGTACCAATAGATTACAGAAATTTTAAAAATCCAAAATTAGACATACCTCTTGTTTCTTTAGCAGGTCCAATTGCAAATTTATTGCTTGCTTTAGTTTCAGGAGTTGGAATTCGACTTATAGGAATATTTCCCAATTTTGAAGCAGGGTTTGGAGCGACAATACAATCGTTTTTGTATATAATGCTTATTGTAAACGTTGTTCTTACAATAATAAATCTTATACCTATTCCTCCTTTAGATGGATCAAAAGTTACAACTTTTTTTATGCCCAGGGACATAGCGACAAAATATATAAATATCAATCCTTTTATTTGTTTAATAGTATTACTTTTGCTATTATCTTCAGGTGTAGCGCGGAGTTTGTTATATCCTGTCATTAGCTTTTTTGTTGCAATTTTTAGCGGAATTCCCTACTAATTTTTAAGCGAGTAAAACACACATGAAAAAGAGAGTATTGTCCGGAATGCGTACGACCGGAAGGCTTCATTTGGGTCACTATTTTGGAACACTTCGCAATTGGGTTAAACTTCAAGATGAGTGTAATTGTTACTTTATGGCATCGGATTGGCATGCTTTAACTACAGAGTATGCTGACACATCTAAAATTAGCGAAAATACTTTTGAAATGATAGCTGACTGGATTACTGTAGGGTTGGATCCGCAGAAATCAGTAATTTTCAAACAGTCTGCTATTCATCAACATAGTGAACTATTTTTAATACTTTCAATGATAACCCCTTTGGGGTGCATCCAAAGATGCCCAACATATAAAGACCAAATAAGAGAAACAAAAAATAAAGATTTAAACAATTATGGTTTTTTAGGTTATCCCGTACTTATGGCTGCCGATATTCTTCTTTATAAGGCAAACTTAGTGCCTGTAGGGGAAGATCAACTTTCGCATTTGGAATTTACCCGTGAAATAGCTAGAAGATTTAACAATTTTTACGGCAAAGTTTTTGTTGAGCCTACAGCTAAACTTTCCGAATCCGCAAAAGTATCAGGCATGGACGGAAGAAAGATGTCAAAATCTTATGGGAATTCTATATTTCTTGGTGAAAGCGATGATTTAATAAAACAAAAAGTAAAAAATATGTTTACAGATCCATTAAAGATAAAAAAAGATGATCATGGACACCCTGATGGCTGTGTAGTTATAAAATTCTATAAGATATTTTTGGAAGATTCGGATAAATATCCAAAATTTGAACAGAGGGAAACAGAATGTAGAGCTGGAGCAATAGGCTGTTCATTATGCAAAAAACAATTAACTGAAATGCTTTCTGAATTTATGAAGCCTTTGGCTGAAAAAAGAAGAGGACTTATTACTGACAAGGCTTATCTGGAAAAAGTAATTATAGAAGGCTGCAAAAAAGCTGAAGATTGTGCTCAAAAAACTATGATGGAAATTAGAAAGGCGTTAAAATTTTAAATGGGTTTCTCTAATAACCCCAATGTCTTATAATTACCGTGAGTTTGGCAACAATATAAGGCGAAAACGCAGGTAATATTACCCTATCATTGACAAGTTTTTCAACGCTGCAGCGTTGCCAAAGACCCGGTAAAAATATGCGTTGAAGTTATTAGTAGACGGTCCCAAAGGATTATTATGGTATACGACATTCATCTTGACGCTTTTGAAGGTCCTTTAGATCTTCTTTTATATCTCATCAAGAAGAATGATCTTGAGATTAATGAGATAAAAATAGCCGATATTACAGCTGAATATCTATCCTACCTTGATTTGATGAAAGAACTTAATATAGACGTAGCAGGAGAATTTCTTGTTATAGCTTCTACTCTTATGCAGATAAAATCAAACTCTTTATTTCCTTCAGACAACGGAAAAGATAGCGAAGAAGACGATCCTTTTGATCAGTTAAAAAATAGACTGCTTGAATATCAAAAATATAAAGAAGTCGGGAAACTTTTATCTTACAAAATTAACGAAAATTCTCAAATTTATTATAGACCGGCGACTGTTATAAGCAAACAAGATTTTGTTTTAGACGCTACTATTTTTGATTTGATGAGCAGTTTCCGCGACGCATTGGCGGCTCTACCAGACAACATAAAAGAAATAATGTATCAGGAAATTCCTATTGAAAACAAAATCAGGGAAATTCTTGATATTTTAAAAGGAAAGCAATACGTTTCTTTTACTGAAATATTAAAATTGCAAAAGACAAGATTAGCTCTTATAGTTTGTTTTATGGCTGTTTTGGAACTTGTTAAAAACAAACAAATCGTTGCTAAACAATCTGAATTGTTCTCGGAAATTAGAATTTATAAAGTTTATAATAACGAACAAGAACTAGAACAAACAAATGAGGATATAAATACTTTTGAGTTTATTGAAAAGGGAGAGCAAGCAGAGCATTCCGGACAAAATGAAGGAAATCTTAATCCAAAATTGGAATTGCTTACAGAAACTGATAATATAATTCAAGGGAAAAAAGATGGAAATATGTGAAGTTAAAAAAATTTTAGAAGCTTTACTTTTTGTTTCACAGAAACCTTTGAGTTTAAAAGAGTTGAAGGATATAATAAAGGCAGACGTTGGTGATATTTCTAATTTAGAAGGTATTTTAAAAGAATTGAAAGATGAGTACGTTAATCTAAATAAACCTTATGAGATTAAATTTGTCGCAGATGGCTGGACGTTTGCCACAAAGCCTGAATATTCTCCTTGGATAAAAAAACTTTTAAAAGAAAAAGCCGTTTTAAAACTGTCTCCGTCAGCATTGGAAACGCTTGCCGTGATAGCATATAAGCAACCAATAACAAGAGCAGAAATTGATGAAATACGAGGTGTGGAATCTTCCGGAGTAATAGATACTCTCATTGAAAGAAAACTAATAAAAATAGTTGGAAGAAAAGAAGCTCTTGGCAGACCCTTGCTTTACGGTACTACTCAAGACTTCTTAAAACATTTCGGGCTTGCTCATTTAAGCGAACTTCCTCTTATAGAAGACATGCCAAAAGAAATACAACAAGCGGATAATCTACCTGAACCCGAACTTCCTTTTAATGCGCAAAGAACATAGAAGATAGAAGAAAGTGATACTGCACAAAGTACCGGTATTGTACAATAATATTTGTATTTTTTAATTTTGTTTTATAAACTCCATTTTGAATAAAGAGGTAATTTACTTTTAGTTTGTCATAAGCAAATTCGGGACAAAAGGATTATTACTAATGCCTGAACAATCTCAGAATGGTTTAGAGACAGTTTTATTTATTAACGACCAATATGTTACAGTTAGGCAAATAGGTAAATGAGGTTTCGGAGTTGTATGGCAAGCCTATGATTTTAGTCTGAAAGGTTTTGTTGCTATAAAAGAATTGCTTCCTGAATTTTCTGAGACAAAATTTGTAGAGATGTTTTACAAAGAAGCTCTCATTGCAAAAAATATTGTACAAGATAACATCGTAAGAGTATGGCATTTCTGGAAAGGTAACAACGGCTCCTATTACATCTTGATGGATTTTGTCAATGGAAACGACCTTGAAGGCATAATAAAAAGATGTAACGAATATCAAATTAAAATACCTTGGGAATTTTCCGTCTTAATATGTATGGATATATTAAGAGCTATAGATTATGCTAACCATATAGCCAAAGATCCTATAAGGGGCAATTCTTACGGAATAGTTTATAGAGACATATCGCCTGGCAATATCCTTATTTCTTATGATGGAAACATAAAGCTCAGTGACTTTGGAATAGCAAAAACTGCAGATGAAATAAAATTAGGGATAAAACAAAAAATTGTAACCGGCAAATTTCCTTATATGTCTCCTGAGCAATTAAAAGGTATACCTGACATAGACCATCGTGCCGACATATTCTCCTCAGGAATAGTGTTATACGAAATGCTCACAGGTAAACAACTCTTTTCTGGAGGAAATGATGAAATTAAATCAAAGGTTTTATATACAGATTTTAATCCGGATTTATTAAATGGTCTTGATCTTCCTTTTGAAGTTGGCGAGATTTTAAAAAAAGCTCTTCAAAGAAACAGAAATGCCAGATATGAGCGCTCAATTGAGATGTATCGAGATTTAAGAAGAGTTCTAAAAGGAATTGAAAACGAAGAGCTTAGCGTGGACCTATCGTATTTTGTATCAAAATTGATGAGTAAAGAGCGTGAACGGTCCATGAGTGTATCTGAGCTTGTTAAATCTTTAGACAAGCAGAAGATAATAAATAATCCTTCAACTATTAGAATCAAAACATCTGATTTCATTGTTGGAGATGTTTATGAAGAGCCAGCAGCCAATTCTAAAAACTCCTCAACCGGTTCTGTCCAAAATAGTGTTCAAGATCAGTCTCAACAAATAGAAGCAAAAGGAAAAACCGTTTTTGAAGAAGTCAGCGATTGGTTTTTAACTAAAATTAAGGGACTTAAAAATAAAATAGTAAAAATTATTATAACTTTAGTTCTTGCTATTTTAATTTTCTTCGGGTTAGATATTTTCCTTCATATTACACCTTTCGGGAAAGCTATATACGCTCGTTTAAATCCTCCTGACGTTATTATCACAACAATTCCTTCAGGAGCTTCTGTAACAATGAAAACAAAAGACGGCGATGTTGTGGTAAAAAACGCAGATTCTTCATCGCCAATAGCTTTAAGGAAAGTACGACATCAGTCTTACATAATTACTGCAGTTAAGCAAGGATTTAACCCCGTTGAAAGAGTTGTAAGAATTGACGAAGCCACAAAAGAAAGCAAAACTAAACAAAAGAAAATAGAAATCATTTTTGATTTTGAACTTAATGTAAACTCTGTCCCTTCTGAAGCAGAAGTTCATATAGACGGCAATAAATATGGATTTACTCCATGCACGATTCAGCTTGCCGCAGGCGCCCATACTGTGGAACTTTTATTTCCAGGCTTTGAACAACTGGGTTCTCAAGCCAAAGAATTTGTTGAAGGGCAGTGTGATGTGGATTTTTCAAAAACAAATACAAATGAAATATTTGCAGAAGTTGACAAAAATTATTGGGATACTGGGATTAAAACCAGCGATGGCAAAACAGTCTTTTTTATAACAGGTCATTTATTTAGAACATTCTCTTTTGTCTCAGAACCAGAAAATATGAGCATTTACATAGTTGGAGAAGAAAAGCCTCGCGGGAATACGCCATTAAACGTCCATTTAAAAGACGGCTCATACAAAGTAAGGGTATTAGATCCCGATGGAGAATACGCTGAAGCAACAGAAGATATAGTAATTTCGTCAGATTCGCTAAATCTCTTAAATATTCATATGAAAAAGAACATTTCTTTTAGAGTAAAAGCAAAAGATTCTTCTGATTCCTTTAGTGCAAAACTAGAGATTGAAGGTAAAGACTTCAATGAAATAAAAAATATAGATACAGATAAACCTATAATAATACCTCTTCCTGCAGGCGAATATAAATTTGTCTTTAGTGCGGAAAATTTTGAACCTTATATAAAAAATGACGTTGATATTACAAAAGTCAATACCATAAATGCCGAAATGATTTATTCTAAAATTCCTTTTAGTATAGTTGTGGTTTCATTAAATGCAAATGGTAAAGAAATCCCTGTAAGAAATGCTTTTATTTGGATAAATAATAAAATTGCCGGCAAAGTAAATTCAAAAGGACTATGGAAAACGGATGTTGACAGAAACTCAATTATAGAAGGCAAAATTGTCGCTCAAAATTTTATTGAACAAGAATTTAAAATTACAGCTAAACCAAATAAAAAAATATCAACAAAATAACGTTGATCTCTGAGGGTGCTACTGATGTTGCTTCGGTAAATATAACCGAGCTGGAAGACGCGGACGCTTTTGAGGTGAAAGAAACTCAATCTAAAAGCGGACCTGTAAAAAAGAATAATAAAACATCTATAAAATCTCCTAACAAAAAACAGCCCTATAAAAAAATATTGACAATGGAAAATCTTTACAAAAAGAAAAGACACTTACTGCATCTGCATCAAAAGCTTCAGAAAGCGATAACGAAGTAAAGACAGTAGTCTGCCCTTATTGCGGTTATGTAAATACTATACCTGCTGGCAGAAGATTAAGGTTTTGCATTAATTGTGGCAAACCGCTTAAGTATTAGTTTTTAAGGAGATTTATGAAGAAACTTTTACTCATTACAACGTCATTTTTCGTTACGCTTGTTTTATACAGCATTATTTTTGCAGATTCTCCAAAAACTATATCCCTACAAGGAAGAATAACCGATAACAGCGGAACACCTCTCTCAGGTATGGGGAATTTCGGATTTACATTCCATGATGGGAACAATAATCCTTCTATAGATATTTCAACTTATGTCAACCGAGGATTGTACAGCATTAATATATGTTGGGAGTCTCTCACCTAGTATAGATTTTAGTAATACTGTAAGCGTAGATGTTAATTATAATAGTACTCCTCTGGGAACAACTCAACTAACTGCAAGTCCCTATGCATTCTGGGCAGATTCATCTGCTTGTGCTATTTACGCTTCAACTGCTGCTTGGACCGCAAATGTATCAACTGCTATATGGGCTACTACTTCTACTTGGATTACCGGAAAAATAGACGGATCTCAAATAATAAACAACTTAGATGGTACGCCTTATCAAATCTTAGTCGCTAGCGCTGTTTATGCTTCAACTGCTGCATATGTACTAAGTTCTGATGGAGATCTCGCAGAAATATATTCTTCAAAAGAAAATCTTGAACCGGGTGATGTTGTAGTAATATCTCAAGATATAGATAACAACATAGAGAAATCAAAATCATCAGATTCTATTAGAGTAGCAGGCGTAATTTCTACAGAACCAGGTCTTCTAATGAATTCAAAAGAACAAGGCTACCAACTGGCTTTGGTAGGCAAAGTTCCTGTTAAAGTTACAAACGAA
>JAITKZ010000004.1 GCA_031278115.1 Endomicrobium sp. | reverse complement strand
CTTTTTGACTCAAATATCAACTTAGAATCTATAAGAACAACTCTAAACAAATACAGCTGGAAATTTTGGTTTGTCAATTCAGCGGAACTCTCTTTTCAATATCAACTTTCAACCGATAGCATATAATTCCGGGATTGTGTAATGGTAGCACAAGGGATTTTGGATCCCTTTGTCTAGGTTCGAATCCTAGTCCCGGAGTTCCCATTTATGAAAAAGCTCTTTGATATGTTATCAAAGAGCTTTTTCATTTAAAATCAATGCGATTTTTTTGAGCCTTAAAGTTAGAACTGGCAAAATTTAAAATCTGCCTTTTTTGCTCCGAGTGCAAACTTTCAAACAGTTTATAGGCATTTTGGGCTAATTTCAGCATCGTAGTAAGCGAATAGTTCACTTGGCTACCATCCTAACTGCAACTTTAATAGTAAATAAAAAACTATTCTTTTTTCTTCAAAGTAAATACTTTATCTAATAACGGTTTTATAATTCCGTGAAACGGCGTTTCGTCAGAGCAAGCTCTTTCAAATACATGGGACGGATTTTCGGAAAGAATTGAAATTATTAAGGCTGATAATATGTGCGCCATACTTTCTTTATCGCTTGCGTCAATATCTTGCATTTGGTTTTTATATCCTTCAAAAGCTTTAGACATCGCTTCCTTGAAAGCGTATTTTTCTTGTAGTCTTGAAATGTGTCCTTGCGCTCTCGCACAGAACCAAGCTAACCAAATACCCGGAAATATAATCGGAAATCTGCTTATTAGGTCTATCCATACATTACCCGTAGGAGTTTGTGTTTTTATGGAGTAAATTATTAAGATATCCAATATTCCAATACTGATTACAAATCCCAAAGTCCATAATAATTTGTTTGTTCTCAAAGTCTTAACTTTATCAGCAAAAGAAGAAGCTAATCCAGCGGATGTTGCACTCGGTAATAAATCGGAAACCCTCTTTTTTAATTCTTCACATTCAGTTGTTAATTTTTCTAACTGTTCTTTTACGGTTTTATTATTCTCTAATAATTCGTTTGCTTCTTCCTTAAACCCATTCATTTCTTTATGATTTGATTTTATTTCAGAAATTGTTTCAGTGATAGCGGATAATTCCTCTTTTATTTCTTCTTTATTCTTATTCAGATTCTCAAGTTCTTTCTTTGAAGAGGTCAATGTCTTATCTATTTCTGATTTTTGAGCGTCAATAGTTTCAGCATATTTAATGATTGATTTATATTTATTTTCCTCATTATTTATTTTTTCTGATAAATCTTTTAACATAGCAAGATTTTCTGAATTTTTGAGCTGTAGTTCTGCTGGGGCAACAGATTTTTTATTGAGAAATGTCAGAGGGAACAAGGATATTAAAAGTTGGTTTAAGTTTATAACAAATTGATTAAAAGCGGTGTATTGTCCCGTATATAAACTATTCAGATTAGACATCATTGTTTTTAATGATGTAATCATAACTTGTTTTGATAAAGCATATATTTTCCCAACACTGTTATCATTAGAGTTTTTTAGCCACTCTAAAACAATTAAAACAACATTACCAACATCGTCAATGCTAATTTCTGTAAGATAAGGTTTATAAAGATTTGGGGTTGCAGAACATCTATCATAAATTTCTTTCCATTGGTCTTCAATAATTTTAATTTTCTCGTTTAATTCATTCATATCCTATCCCTTTCTTATGTAGTTTCAAGTATTAAAATACAAAATATAGTATATCCTCGTCAAATCATTGTTGTATTCTTTTTATTTTTATGCTACCATTTTGTTATGAAAACATTAAAACTACAGGATATTTGCGCAGACATTTTTGCAGGAGCGGCAATCTTTGATAATGATAGTCTTTCTCGTGATTATAAAGACGGCTGGTGTAGGGTTATCAGATTAGCCGACATTCAAAATAATGAACTGTCTTTCAAAGATTGTTTGTTTTACAACTACCAAGATTTCAGCAAGAATAGATATTTGTTACAAAGATGGAAACTGTAAAACAATTCCATCAGGCTTTTTGACTTGCATAAGGTTAAATTCCGAATTAAATATCTCTGCCAACTATGTAATCGCCTGTTTGAGACACAAAGGGAATGATATAATGTCCAAAGGTAAAACGATTAAGAAAACAATCGGAAAGGGGCCTAAAATTCAGTTAAAACTCGCAGATATTTATAACATAGAAATTCCAATTGCTCTAAATAAAGTTCAAAAAGAAATAGACAACTTATCTTCGCAAGCAAAAGATTATTTGAAAAAGAGTGTTCAAAAAACACAGGAGATTGAAGCGATGTTAAAAAAATAAGAGTGTTTTATGAGTTATTACGAAAAGATAAGAAATTTAACAAAGAGCGTTCCTGTTGAGATAATTAATTTTTCAAAAGACAGAGAGCCTGCAAGAATACCGACGCAGGCGTCTTCAAATTTTATTACTAACAAAGAGCAAGGCGATTGGGCTGAAAATTTGATAATCAGAGCAATCAATAAAAAATCTAAAAACTTCGTCGCTGTTAAATACGGTAAATCGGATGATTTAGTAGCAGGCGAAGAAGGCTTTGATGAGTTTTTTCAGCAATTTCAAAAAGAACTTGATACTATAGGGAGAAGACCTGATTTGTTAATTTATCACAAAAGAGATTTTGACGAGAAATTTGGATATGATATTAGCAAGTTAGAGCATAATCAGATTGATAACTATGTCAAAAAAGCTATAGCAGGAATAGAAGTTCGTTCCAGCGCATTTCTTATAGATAAATATGATGCTTGTATGCAAGAAAGAGTTAATAAATTTACGAAACTGTCGTTAGAGTTGAAAGATAAAATAATATCAAAGTATAGCGATTTGCTTACTGCCCCTCAAAGAGAAAGTTATTTGGAATTGTTAAAAAGTATCAATGAAAAAACTTTAACCACGATAGATTTTAGAGT
>JAITKZ010000090.1 GCA_031278115.1 Endomicrobium sp. | reverse complement strand
CCTTTGCCAGTACGGATTCCTATAGGTAAAGCAATGATAATAAAGACAATAGGGGCAACAGCAAATATCCACCTAATCCAATAATCCCGCAAATAAGGCATAAATTCAAGTTTTTGTTTTCTGTATTGTTTTATTGTTTCAATTAGTTTTGGAGAAGATAATTCCGACGGTCCTATACTGTAGCTTTTAATAGTGTTGCCCAGTGGTATGAAGAGAGAATATGTTTTAAAAGTTGCGTGAGTCATATTTGTCATATCGGAAGGAGAAACTTTTTGCCAATATCCTTTGTAAAGAGTCAGCTGTGCACCTGTGGTGTAAGCTTTTACAGTAGCTGAAGACGCTGTTATGCGCCATGCTCCTTTATCATTTTGTGGTAAGACGTTTTTTTTATTATTTGCAGCATAGTCATTTTCAAATTTATATATGCTTACTCCAGTCAAAGTATTTTTAGAGTTATCAACTTTATTGCTGTATATTCTGTAGTTGCCAAGCTTTGTTATAGATTTTTCGTTAAATTTAACAAGGGGTCTTTTTGTTATAACTTGTTCAAAATAAACTTTTAGATTAGAATTTAATTTTGGCGCAAAAAAATGATCAAAAAATACCAAAAAAAACGAAATGCTCAATACAAAAATTATTATCGGCATTGTAAGCGTTTTGTAGTCAAGTCCAGCAGCTTTCATAGCTGTAACTTCGTTGTCTGATGACAGCCGTCCGTAAGAAAGCAGCACTCCAAAAAGCACGGCCATAGGTATTGACAATGTTAAGACGTTCGGAAGGTAGAAAGTAAACATCTTGACAACGACCCAAAGAGCTACGCCTTTTTCAATCAAGAGATCCATAAGTTCAAATACAAAGTTTAATATTAGAAGAAATGAAAAAACAACAACGCCTAAAATAAAAGAATGTAAAAACTCTTTAATAATGTAAAAATGTAATTTTTTTATCATGTTTTATTTGAGGAAGCTTATTTTAAAGATTACCCAACATAAACAATTTTATAAAATTTGTGTAAAACTTGAAAGAATATTATAATCTGAAATATTAAATGCTATTAAAAGAATTAAAAATTCTAATTTTAATATTTTTAATACTTATCCATTCTGCATGTTGTGCAGAATACAATTCTTTTGCTAAAAAGTACAGCGTTCTTGGCGACAATAAGCAAGAAATCTGTAGCCGGTTTGACGAATACGATAAGTTTTACGATATTGAAAGTATAGAGCCATCTGGAACTATAATTTCAGAGGAATACATTTCTTCGCAAGATGAAGAAGAGCTTCCAGAGTCTGTTCAGGAAATAGCGGGGCAAGAAATATTAAATTATTTTGACGATGAAGAATACGGAGAAATGGAATATTCTCCAGAAAAATGGCGAAAAAAAGATAAACACCACAAAAGATCTCCAAGTGCGGATTTAACAAATCAGTCTTTGCCGCCAGCAATAACAGCTGAACTCCCTTTTGAATCAAAACTTTCTCTTTCAGGCAGGAAACTAATAGGTTTCAATTACACCTCAAGAATATACGACAAAGAAGAATCCGGAAAAAGAAAAAATAATTCAACATTTAATATGGAGCAAGAACTTCAGATGAGAGTTCTTGGCAGTATAGGTGAAAGATTAAACTGACATTGATTATGACGATACTGTAGGTAAAAAAGATATATCGCTTGTTTACAAAGGTAAACGAGGCGAATTTGTAAAAGAAGCAGCTTTTGGCGATATTTCCGTTTGCATGCCCGCTACGGAATTTACTGGATACAAAAAAGAATTGTTCGGGTTAAAAGTTGACACAGAATATAAAGGTTTTGGATTAAATGCTTTTTTCAGTAAAACAAAGGGATTGTCTGAGGTAAAGCGTTTTACTGGAAGTACCCAATTAGAAAGAAAAACTATTGACGATACTTCTTATGTGGAACGTAAATATTATTCGCTGTTAGCAAATGGCGAACCGAGAACAATTAAAAACGGTTCTGTAAAAGTATATATAGATTACCAGAAAAATGACCCTAAATATAACTATTTTTATCCGTCAGATAATCCTCTAACGGACATAAATAACACTCCAGGATTTAGTTATACTGGTAAATTTGTATCTCTTGTTCAAGGTCAAGACTTCATTGTTGACTATGCAACTAAAATGCTTTGTTTTAGGAATACTTTATCAAGCAATTATGTTGTTGCTGTAAGTTATGATTTTACAGATGGCACTTCTTTGCCTGTTCCTGTAATAATAAAAGATGCAAATAATAACTCAAATATTACTACAGAACTCAAAACTGTTTACGAATTTGGAAATTTAAAGATAGCCCGCGACAACGGCAGAGGCAATTTTTTATTAGAAATAAAAGATTTAAATGATTCTGTTCCTACAAGCCTTGATGATGGAAGACCGATTCCGTATTATCCGTCAGATAATGTTACGGTTGATTTTGAGAATGGATATTTTAGACTTAAGGACAAGCTACACGACTCTTTGTATATCAAGGGCGACCACAAATATAAATTTGTAACTGAGTATCAATATACAATAAAAATACTTAACTTAAGACCAGGAATTGTGCCATGTTCAGAAAAGGTTATTATTGATGGGAATGTCTTAAAAAATGGAACGGATTATATTATAGATTACGATATGGGAATTTTAACTATAAAAAATGACAATATTATAAAAGAAGATTCTGTTAATGGATATATCTTACGATTATTCCTTGTTTGGTTCTGAAAACGAAACATCTCTAGTTGGAAGTAATGCTAGACTTAAATTAACAGACAGTTTTTCAATAGGAGCAAGCGTAATATACAACTTTACTGCGAAAGGAAAAGAACTTCCTGATATAAAAAACACTCCGACAAGTCTTACAATTGGCGAATGCGATGCAAAAATTACGGATTTGGATATAGATGTTTTAAACGTGAGAGTTAATGCTGATGCTGAATATGCATTGAGTTCTCAAAATAACAATATATCTGGAAAAGCGTCAATTGATTCTATGGACAACGCCATAAAAGAAGATTTGGCAGGCATGCTAGATGAGAATTGGTTTCATAGTTCAATAGGTTTTCCTACAGCACAAAGAAACTTAAGAGACTTGTCTTGGAGAAGCTATGAAATAAATCTTAAAGATATTGATCCGTTTTTGGAGCTTACTGATGGCGAAAAACAACTTGTTTTAGATGTCAATTACGACGTTAGATTTCATTCTGAGATAGCTTTTTCACAAAAACTCTGTTCAGGGGGGGATGGGATAGATTATTCAAAAAAGCTATATATTGACGTATGGATTAATGATCCAAATCCTGAAGGACATGAAGTTTTCATAGAGTATGCTTCATGTATAAACAGAGTATGCTTCATGTATAAACGAAGATGCTGATGGAAACAATGAGCTTGATACTGAAGATACGGATCGTACAGGAATTTTAAGTCCATGGAAAGATACGGGGCAACCTTATCATAATGCAGATGGAATGGTGTCGTTGATAGGCGCTCATAATGGAAAGCTTGACACTGAAGATATAAATGGAAATGGCTTTTTGGATACACAAGATGAAGTTGCTGGAAGTTATAGTCTTTCTTCATCAAGCGTAACCGAAATAAATAGCAATCCAAACGGTTGGCGGCAATTGAGAATTCCTATAGATATTAATGAGTCTAATAGACATATTTGGAGAAATATAAGAATTTTACGTGTCAAAATATGCCAAACAAGAGGTTTGATCGGCGATCAAGGAAGATTGACGATAGGGAAAATATCAATAGCTGGCAATAGATGGGAAAAACAAGGTCTAAATTCAAATGATTTCAGTATTTCATCAATAGGAAGATTTGATGCAAATTATAAATCTCTTATGAACAACAAATATTATTTGGATTTATATGGCATAGAAAACAGCGTAAGGAAAGATGAGAGAGCTTTAAAAGTTGAGTATATTCCTTCGGGTGCCAAAGAGCAGTTTTTAGCAAAATCAGTTTATCACGGCGAAGCTCTTGATTTGTCAAAATACGAATCTTTAAGATTTATGGTTTATGCAAAACATGAAGACGGATTTGCGCATGCTGGAGATGTTATAATATTTAGAGCTGGCGGCAACGACGACAACTATTTTGAGTATAGGGTTACGGTAACTGATGAGCCAATTTGGCAAGACTGGAATTTGATTGCAATAAAACAAAACGGCGTTGGACGAACGTCCTCTTGGTCAACATCTGACGCTAATGCTGAAATTACCGTGCATGGCAATCCTTCCTTAGATAGAATATCTCAGTTTGTTGTAGGCGTGGAATCTTCCTATATTGATAACAAATGTCAAGTTTGGTTTAACGAAATACATGTTACCGGAAGCATGCTTGCAAATGGTACTGCTTGGAAAACGGGAGGAAGTTTACAGTGGAGAGGCAACAAGATATTAGGTATGGTAACAATTGGCACTTCTAAAAAGACTATAGACAGAGATTTTCGCAATATTACGGCAGGAGTTTATAACAGAGATTTTAGCGAGGAAAATGCTTATTTTGACTTTGAGGGTTTGAAAACAAACAATCATACGGTAAAATTGTTTCCATTAAAAACAGGAATTTCCAAAATAGAAACTATAACGCCGAGAGTTTCTGAAAATAAATCAAATTTAATTTCTTTAAACGATGAAGGTCGCGTTGTAAAATATTGCGGATCTGCGGAAACAGATTTAAGACCGGGAATACATTTCCCAAAGTTGGGATTAAAATACGATCGCGCAATTATAGATAC
>JAITKZ010000038.1 GCA_031278115.1 Endomicrobium sp. | reverse complement strand
GAACGGCATTTAGAATGGCAGGGGAAGTGCAAAAAGAAGAAGAGGTAACGATAACAATAGACGGCAAGAGATACATACGCAATGTAGAGGGAGTTTTTGTTGAACAAAGAGGGATAGGTGAAGCAGAAAGGCCGCTTGAAAAGTCTGTAATGAGTGCGGGAAGGGAATGACGGCGTTAGTAAGTTTTATAGCGGCAAACATTTCAGTTGTATTTTTGGTGTTAATTCCATTTATGTCATGGGCGTTGCCGTTTATGCTTATTCCTCTTGCTATTATGGTTCCCTGTGGTATTGTGGCTTGCTTTGAGTTTTGGCAAGAAGGTGAAATATCAGATGCTGGGAACAAACTTAGCAGGCAAAAAGAGAAATTAAGCGGTGTAGAGTTGACTCGTTGGGGTGATGTTTACGATTTTAACCAAGAACAGTTTTTTTGAAACAAAACTTCGTGAGATGCTTCCAGATGATTTCAATGACGACATAGTGGAATTCGGTTTTGATATGGACCCGGTGTTGTTATGCATTATGACCAAGCTGAAGATAAAATAGTCGTGAATTTTTTCTTGGCAAGACATCTATTTTTTGATGAAGATGGGAAAAATACTAAAAACAAAAAACTATTCCATATTTTTTTAAAACATGAGTTAGCACATAGAGAATTTGCAAATCCTGAAAACAAAGCTCTTTTCTTCATATACAAGAATTTTAGCTGGCTTGAAGAATTCCTAGTTTCTTTTGGCGATGCCTTTAGACCACTCAACTTCCAAACCATGCCTCAAGGGGCGTCAGTGGACGAAGTTGTGGAGGAACTTTTAAGAAATCATAAGGATTGGATAGAACGTACATTTAGCGAAATTTTCCCAAATGGTGTGGAAAGTTTGAGTGACCATGACATTAAAAGAAAGTTTAATGAAGCTATTAAAGGAGAAAATACACCTGAAGCTTTGAAAAGATTGAGCGGAACTGTAACTACTAAACTAATTCAAGAATACTTTAAAAGAAAAGAAGCTTCCCAAAGAACACAACAAATAACACAAATAGAATCTATACCGATAGTACAGGAAGAAGAAATTGATATTGATCCAAGGGTGGAAGCGTTTGCAAGATTAATTAGAGAGTTGCCGTTTGAAATACAACACAGTTTTGTAAAAGCAGTCTTAGGCAACGACGCTCTTACTGCAAGGTTTATAAGGATAATAACAACTTCTAATGAAACAAAATGGAAAAGAGAATTATCTGTAAATGAAACAAGCGTTACAGATATTACAGACACCATTAAAGCAAGCTTTACTTTAGCGCAAGGAACAATGAGAACAACAGAAGACGGAAAGATACAGTTTAACCTTCAAGAAGTCCAAAGAAGTTTAGAAAGTGGAAGAAGTGGAATAATATCTCTTACAGTAAAAAGCATGAGGGAGTTGGATCATATTAGTTATATTGAAGCGAAAGATTTTAAAGGGTTTAAAAGTGGATTTAAAGCGTTCATACACAAATGGTTAGGATTTTTGGAAAGCACACAGATTTTTATAGCTGGACTGTGGAGATTTGTAAGCCTTCATATAACAACATCTGGTGCTGCAAGGAAATTTACAACAGAATGGGCAGGAGTATCAGTAGCATGGATTCCCCCTTACGGCATTGATCTACCTGATACTTTACAAGATGCCCGTATAGTCAGTATAGCTGCGGGAATAAGCATTGAAGAAGCAGAAAGAATATCAAAATTATATACAGGGCTACCGCAAAGAGAAGTGGCTATAGAATTGCTAGCAACAGCGCAGGGAGAGCTGTCAGTCGGTGCAACAAGCGTCCAAACAAGTAAACTAAAACCTTTAAGCTTATTTGTAGCAAATGCTTCAGGCGGAAGCTTAATATCTGCATCAAGCTATGCAGATAAATTTGGAGGAGCAACAAGCGATTACGCAACAGCTGTAGTTGAACACATACCATCAAACATCTTAGTTCCAACAGGATACAGCAGGAGAATGAGCGTAAACGTATCATTTAACGGTTTAGTATATGATGTTTATGTAAGACAAAACGCTCAAGGCAAATGCTTTATAGGATTGAAGCTAAAAGGAGGAGGAGCTGATTTAGAGCAAAATCCTACGGCAGCAGCTCAAAACTTTGCAGCAGCAGCGCAGTATTTTGCCAACAACCTAAACACAAACAGAGTTTTGAGGGAAGAGCTAAACAGAGTGACAAAGCTAGGAATAAGCGCAGAAGGCGTTGCAATGATGGATTTTGTAGGTTTTCCCCCTGCTTTGCACAAACAATCATCGCAGCAACTTACACAGCAATTATACGAATCAGGAGACATGTCACAAGGGCTTGTAGGCGTATATACAGCATGGGGACTAGAAAAGTGAATTTATTAAAGAAGCAGCTTCTATAAAGAAAAAAGCAGGAGCAACGACGATTATTTTAAATATAACAGATTTTGATTTTGAAACAATAAATTCAGCGTCGGTTCAAGGAAATCTTAAAGAAATCGCTAGCAGCATAATTCGCTCTTTGGGGCTTAGACCTATAATCCAAGTAAGCATTAACAAAACAACCAATTATGAGAATCTGTTTAGAGTACTTATGGGACTTGGCTTTGAAGGAATAAGCTTGGAGGCTGGCGAAATTGAAAACATTGAAACCATTAAAGCAGTTCTTGAAGTATTGAGACAAGTCTCTGGCAAAAACAATATAACAACTGAAAGAAATACGATACATCTTAAAAATAAAGCAATCAAAGATGCTCTTGGAGACTTAACCAAATACAATGTTTTAGCTATAGTATCAATTGATGAAGAAACGCATGCGGCAAAAATAGATGAAGGAGCGCAATTAAAAGCAAAGGATAAAGGTTATTTAAGAGGGCGCCGAATCCTTGAGCAAAAAAATAGACGCAGGAGCAAGAAATGTTAGAGCTTTGTTAAAATTAGTATTAAAAAATTCTTCATCAGTTACTCCTTTAGAAATCAAAGAAGCTCTTGCGCAAGCAGGATTAACAGACGAAGCGGTAAAGAAACATATTGAACTTCTCTGCGCTAGAGCATCATCAGATCGGGCAACAGCGGCAAATGACGTTTCTGTTATGGAGGCAGTAGGATTTTTGAGAGGGTCTATTGAATCTTATGTGCTAAGCCAATATCTGCAAGCGTTTGACTTATCGCATGAAATATTCAATATGAATGCCTCAAGCGATAAACAATCTTTAGCTATTATTTTGACCGCAGCGCTTATAATAGATTCTGAAAATCAACTCTTTAAATCCCCTTCTGCGCTAAAAGAATTCATTGGACAAGCTAAGACGACCTTTGAACAAGCGCAAGAGCTAAGCTCTGCAACATTGGCAAATCTCAGGACACAAATGATAACGTTTGCAAACTCTATTTACAAACAAATAGATGAAGAAAGAGACATTGACAGTATTATCCGTACTGCTGATACGGATAACCCTTACAGAAAACTTTACATATATTTAGCAATAGCAAATGATCTAATAAATACCGTATCGTTTAGGAAAGTTGTTGAAGAGACAGGCAATAGAGCAAAAGCGCCTGTTTCAGCCGTGAAGAATATACTCGGCGCTGCTTAAAAAAACTCTTTTTTTTAAAAAAAGCACCCTTATAAATCTAATACATAAGGGTGCTTTTAAATTTTAATTAGGAATAACATAAGGAAGATCCTATCTTCGTCTTTATATTAAATTTCATTCATTTGCTTTTTATGTTTTTTGATGGTCCGAATTTCAATTGACGTTGAAGTATTATTGATTTGTCCTGTTCTCTGTCTCTGGAACCTTCTTCAGCATCAAACTCATAACTTCCTTTCAAAAATAAATTCGGCGCTAATCTATACTGCAGTTCTATACCATGTCTCAAGTCAAGTCTTCTGTTAAACTCGGCAAAAGTTAAGTTATATCCGAATAAAATGTCTTTACTTATGTTCTTCTCCGCTGTATACCTTGTCCCAGATAACAAATTAACAAGTCCAGGATTTTTGTCTGCAGAAACGGTATCATTTGTATTTACATAAGAAACCCTAACATTATTAATACCAACTTTACATAATAATGATCTTGCCAGAAGAGTTGAAAAGTGCTGATTAAAATATCTTAATGCAGCTTGCTTTGCTCTAAAATCAAGACCCGATTCTACTGTTGAAGAATTTATTCCTTTATCTTGGTCCCTACCCATAGCTTTATCATAAGCTTTTTGAGGATCCATATTCGGCTCATCTTTTGAGCTAAAGCTTATTGCATTGTCTTTTGAAAGTTCAGATAGTTTACACCTTTTGACAAATAATTTTATCCTTTCGGATTTTCCGACTGTCTTTGAAGGAATCACAGTTTCCCCTTCTACAGTTACATAAATTTGATTATCGTCAATTATTTCTAATTTGGCGCTTAGTATATCAAAGCTTCTCCCAAAATAGTTCAATCTACCACTTGTTGATTCAATAATTCCTTTAGATTTCAAACTATTGAGACTCCCGTTTATGTGCAAAGATCCTCTTATCAAAGAAAAAACAATTGAATTTTCAAATTTCGTATTTATGCCGCTACGCAAATCCAAGTCAAATTCAGTACTTACCGGGAGTGAAAAATTAGAATCCTCATTATCTTTTTCCCCAGGGAAAGTAAACCTTGTATCTTCCAAAACAATATAACCAGAAATCAAAGGTTTTTCTGGAGTTCCGGTAATTTTAATATCAAACAAAGGTTTTCCTGACGAATAATCTTTCAATAGAGACTTTGATCCCATAAATTTTGAAACAGGCAACTGAGGCACAGATATAGGAATTCCTTTTTTCCCTTCCGTAACAGCGCTAATATCAAAATCCTTTATAATAAAATTCTTAAGTTTTATTTGTCCCGCAATACTTACTTTTCCCGCGCCTGAATTAAAGGTAAACTTATTAATTTTAATTAAATTGTCAGTAAGAGATGCCTCAACTGATACATTTTTTATCTTATCAAGATAGCCATTAGAATGGAACATTCCGTTGTAAACTGAAAGCGTCGCATTGCTTTTTAAATTTTTATAATTTCCCCTTATAGCACCTTTCAACAATAGTTTGCCGTTTAAAGGATTTAAAAAACTATCTGAAAAATATTTTAAGATACTAAGATTGTTATCTTCAACCTCATAGGAAATATCTACAATTTCTTTAGATGTTTTTTCGCTTAAACAAATAGGAAAACTTCCCTTTACAGAAATATTTATACCACTATTTCTTTTTGAAACAAACGCTTCTTTTATATAGGCATGACTACCATAAAAATCCATATAAATGCCCAATTTGTCAAACGGAACATTCATCAAAGTCCCATTTGTTGAAGTAATTGACATATTGCCGTCAAGAGAACTCGCATTGCCTTTGAGTTTAATATGTATATCAGCGTCGCCTTCTAATCCTGCAGGCAAATCAAAAAGATTTGACATAAATTTCCAATCAATACTATAGCCTGCAACTTCAAGATTTATGCGATCTTTTGAAAAATTTCCTGACATATCAAAATATGACAATTTTCTTACAACATTCAATTTCTTCACTGATAAGGTGTTGCCAAAAATAATTTCACCGGATAAGTCAAAATCATTATTTTCATCACTTGGTTTTTGAAAAAGTTTTAATCTACCTTCTTTAAAGGAGTAATTAAAAAGATAATGATTTAATTTATATTTATTCACCCACAAATTATTTAAATCAACAATACCATTAAATATAGAACTCCCGTTCTCTTCTACTATATCGCCAGACAGTTTAATGTTTCCAAACAAATCAGTCGGTCCAGCATGAATATTTAGCAAAAATAAATCTAAAAAATATTTATTGTTATTTAAATCACAAAAACCTTTATCAATCCTTATTTCACTATTAGAAATTTTTGCAGAAGCGGACTTTATTGC
>JAITKZ010000100.1 GCA_031278115.1 Endomicrobium sp. | reverse complement strand
TTGCATCTAATATGGATAATTTGCAGCTGCATAAAGCAGCCGAGAATTTGCAAGATGCAATTACTCTTGTAAATATACAGATAGAAACAGATGCTCCTTGGAAACTTGCCAAAACAGACAAGGATAAACTCGCAGTATGTATATATTCTTATTTGCAGGCTATAGATATTATAGCAATGTATTTGCTTTCATTTATGCCAAGTCTTGCCGAAAAAATTTGGCAGATTACAGGTGCGTCTGGAAACATAAATGATGTTGCAAAAAAATATTTTACCAATGGCATAATTCCTAAAGAAGGCTTTTCTGTTTCTGGTGCAGATTTGCAGATTCCGGGAATTTTGTTCCCCCGCATATTATAGTATTTCAGTGTATTTCTAACCCTATAGTTTGGCATAATTATTAATACAGGAATAAAAATGATTATAGATACGCATGCGCATTTGTCAGATGAAAAATTTGATAAAGACAGAAATGTTGTTATAGAAAGGGCTTTTAATGCTGGAGTGGAAAAAATTGTAGAAATATCCTGCGAGCCACAGTATTGGGATAAAGCTTTAGAGCTTTCAAAACACGATAATATTTTTGTAGCGTTTGGAATTCACCCAAATGATGTTGAAAAAGCGTCAGCAGAAGATTACAAAAAACTTGAACTTCTTATTCAAGAAAAGAAATGCGTTGCAGTAGGAGAGATAGGTTTAGATTATCATTACGATTCTTCGGAACAAACTGCCGTACTACAAAAAGAGTTTTTTGCTACCCAGCTTAATCTTGCGGCAAAGTTTAACAAGTCTGTGGTCATACATTCAAGAGAAGCTAATGAGGACGTTGTAAGTATTTTGAAATCTCTTAAAATCATTCCCAAGGGCGTTATACATTGTTTCTCAGGAACGCCGCAACAAGCAAAAGAGTTTGTTGATTTGGGTTTTCTACTCGGTATAGACGGACCTGTAACTTATAAAAAATCTGAAACTTTAAAACAGACAGTTTTAGAGACTGAATTAAGCAATTTATTGGTTGAAACAGATTGTCCTTACCTTTCTCCTCAAAAGTATAGAGGAGAAAGAAACGAGCCGTCTTACGTGGTTGAAACTTTAAAAGAAATCACAGCAATAAAGAATATTCTTTTTGAAGAAGCGTCAAAAATTACAACTCAAAATGCTGTAAAGCTTTTTAATTTATAGAGGACTTATGAACACTATTTCTTATGTTTTCGGAGACAGTCTCTATCTTAATATAACTAATAGGTGCGTTATGGCATGCCCTTATTGCGTAAAACATAAATGGGCGAATAAGTTTAACGGGAACGATTTAAAGCTTGAAAGAGAGCCGTCAGCTAAAGAAGTTATAGAATCAATCGGCGATCCAAAAAAATATAAAGAGATTGTTTTTTGCGGATATGGTGACGCTCTTGTTAGAATAGAAGAAGTAAAAGAAATTGCCAAATGGATAAAAGAAAATACGGGGACAGTTAGGATAAATACTGCAGGGCTTGCAAATGCTTACCACGCCAGAAATATATTGCCTGAGCTTAAAGGATTAGTAGATATTATTTCTGTAAGTTTAAATGGCTCAAATCCTGAGGAACACAATAAAATTAACAATCCTATGTTTAAAGAAAAATCTTTTGGCGAAATAGTAAAGTTTGTTAATGAAGCAAAAAAATACATACCTAAGGTTGTAATAACGGCGGTGGAATTTCCAGATTTTGACACATCAAAAGTAAAAGAAATTGCAGATAAGCTCGGCGTTTGCTTTAGATTGCGTCCATACTTAGATAATGAAAAATAATTTAATAAATATTTTAAATTTAATAAATATTTTAAAATTGTCATGTATTGCATTTGGCATTTTTATATTGTCAAAAGCAATTTCTGAACTGCCTTATATATATGCAAGAGCTTTCATAAAAGTTGATGGCAAAACTTACATTGTAAAACCTTATAAAGATATACTTTTAAAAACTATCTTAGAACAAAATGGTATAGATATTGGTGAATATGATATGGTTTCAAGAGATGCCAATAAACCTATAAAGCCATTTCAAACTATAAAAATAGTAAGAGTTTCTAAGGAACAAAAGGAAATATCAGAACAGGTTCCGTTCAGAGTAATATGGAGCAAAAAATATAATTCCAATCTTAGAAAAATTGAACTTCAAAAAGGAATAGAAAAAAGCATAATAAAAACAATAAGTGAAGTTTTTTACGATGGATTACTAAATGAAACAATTATTGTAAATGAGAGCATAAAGGCAAAAGAATTCTATCGCTTGCTATTGCTTGATAATAACGGCAAGGTAGAAAAAGAGTACGATTTGTCCAAAACTAAAAATATTAAAATGATAGCCACTGCCTACTATCCCGGGGATCCTCTTGCGTGGGGCGACGGAACAGTTACAGTTCTGGGTCAAAAAATGCAGCGAGGAATAGTAGCTGTTGATCCTAAAGTTATCCCATTAAAAACTCGTTTATTTATTACAGGTTATGGATATGGCTATGCTGGCGATACTGGCAATCTTATCAAAGGAAACCGCATAGACTTGGGAGTGAACAACGCTCAAGAAGAAAAAGCATGGATGCATAGAGAAGTAACTGTCTATATCTTAGAAAAGTCCGACGCTTACTAAAATATTAAAAGTAAAATATTAGTGTGTCATAAACATAATGAACGTTTATTCCATGCTTCAACAAAAAAATATCCAGTATTAAATCCATTATATTGAATAACTTTCATAAATTTCCCTTAAATTGCCATCAGGCTATATAGGTACATAAGATACACCTCTTGTTAAATTTCACAAAAAAATAACATTAGGATAATATATTTTTGTCTTTATTAGAGTATAATTAAATTATTATAGACCCAATTAATTTCATCTCAGGTTTTAATTAAAAAGCAAATAAGATAGAGGTAAAAATGAAGGGTTTTGGGAGCGAAGAAGTACAAAAAGCGGAACGTTTTTTGAGGATTTCTTGTAAAATAGCCTAAAAATGACGTTTTTGAATAAAGGGAAATAAAGTTGTCGTCGGAGGAAGATTTTGGAAAAAGAAATAGTAAAGAAACAAAGTTGAAGTAGATTGTTAAGATTAGAGTTTTTTAGCGGAGTAAATATAAGATTTTTGCTGAATGTTCCCATCCGATTGGATAAAGAAAAAGGAGAGTAAAAGAATGAGGAGAAGAGTTTGTAGCATAAAGGTAATGGCGATAGTATTAGTTAGTAATTAGTTAGTATGTTAGTAAGAACAAGTGTGTCATGGGC
>JAITKZ010000069.1 GCA_031278115.1 Endomicrobium sp. | reverse complement strand
TGCTGAAAGAACTCGTCAAAACCTTCTTCGCCTGCCACTAAATCATCTGATTTCCCATATTTAACAGCCACATAATTTTTAGATTTTTCGTTGATTGCTCTGATTATTAAATTTTCAGCCCAATCGCCTTGTTCTTTGTTGGTAATAAAATTTGACGAAGCCTGCGTCGGTATTCTTGCAAGCTCTCTGTCTTTTGAAAAATTAATTATCTCAACAGGAACGCTCTTTGTTAAATTTCTTATCTTTTCGTAATAACTCATAAAACCATTTTGCACATTCGCATGTTAGTATTTCTTTTTTCTATATCTTTAATGTCTTATCAAGCCCAAGAATGCCTGCTATGCTTTTAAACAATAATCCCGTCTTTTTTAATTTTTACAGGTTTCTGAATTACAAGCTATCTCAATGATAATTTTATTTAGTTTCATATTAAAGCCTCACGACATAAAATATGGCATAATTTTTTATGTCAAAATCTTTTTTGCGGGTTATAAGAAGAACCTTACTAACGAGATAAATTGTACCAAAATGCAATCAAACAAAAAAAAACAGCCTAACTACTTTCGGATAGGTCGTGTAAAATGTTATATAAATTTTAAGTATAAGTAACGTTTTAAATATATTAAACTATAGAATATTAAGTAATTAAATTAAAAAATTTTTGAAGTATAATAAGAATATATATACATCTGTTAAAAGAAATAAAGAAGCCTTAATCTTAACAATCTACTTCAACTTTGTTTTCTTACCATCTCTTTTTCCAAAATCTTCCTCCGACGACAACCGTATTTTTTCTTATTCAAAAAGGTGTCATTTTTAGGCTATTTTTATAAGAAAAAACTCAAAAAGGTTCCCCTTTTTGTACTTCTTCGCTTCCAAAATCCTTCATTTTTACCTCATCCGATAAACTCAGGTTCTAAAGCTATTAGTGTTTTTTGGCAACGATTACCGCTGTTAAAATAGTTTAACGCATCAACGAATAGTTGTTCTGATTGTTCTGCAACATTGAATAGAGTCATTGAAGATATAAACTTTGCAGCATCAAGAGAAGCTCCAAATATCGTTTGCAAAGATTTTGAATCTTTGTGCGCAAGAACGAGCTGAGTGTGATGTATTAAATTGTTATGTAAGACAGAATCGGCTAAATATGCTTTTGCTTCATCCAAAGACTTGATACTATACTGGAGACTTTGGGGGCTTGTCCCCAATCCTTTAAACTGTGGGAAAATATACCAAATCCAATGACTAGTCTTATTTCCTGCTTGCAATTCGCGTTCAGCACGTCCTAATAGCTCTCCTGTTTGAGCATCATGAAATCTTTTTAAATTGAACGGACGCTGCTAGTCCATGTTAAATTTGTAGCATTAGTTTTGCCAAACAAACAGCAAATAAATATTGTGTAAACAATAGAAACTTTATAACCTTATACATTAGAAAATAGTATATATTAAAGATTGTAGTTTTTAATATAATAGGGTAAAAAGTTTGTGATTTTATATTACAGAAAGAAGCCTATCAGCGCAGCAATCACACCTATAAGAGAAAAATAATTGTTCATTATGGCAAGTACATTGATTAACGTCAAAAATTTCGTTAACACCACAGCTTTCTAACTTAGTGCGAAGTATCGCAGATAAATCCAGTTTACCGTTTACAAGTTTAATATTAAACTTGTCTTCCATTTCGGTTCCGGTTTTGTAACAACAAGAACGAATATGATGACCTATATAAACTTTTAAGTTTTTAGGGTTTATACAAAAGTCATTTATTAATATTCCTATAGCGTTCTCAACTATTCCCAGATAAAGTCCTTTCCAACCAACATGCACCGCAGCTTTAACTTTGCCATCGCTACAAGAAACAAGAATAGGAACACAATCAGCAGTAAAAATACCCAACAATAAATTTTTATCATCTGTTATTAAACCGTCGCAATTATCAATGAATTTATTCTTGTCGCAGCTCTTAACAATTTTTACATTATTCCCATGAACTTGATTGGCAAGAACTAAATTGTCAGGATTTAAATTAACTGACCGAAAGAAAGAATCCCTTTCAGCCTTATTCTTCATATCCCCAGCTGATTTAGTGGTTGTAAAATGTTTGTAAGGAAAATTTGGAGAGAATATAAAATTCATTTTTATGGTTTGATATTTTTTCTTCCTATATACTAGTCAAATCTTTTCTGATAGCTTATATTTATATAGATTATTTCAGGAATTTTGGCTTCCAATACGTGTACGCAGGTTTTGACGGCTCAATATTTTCGGAGTTAGAAGAAATCTGTTGTGAAAAGAAGTCAGGCTGTATCTCTTTTTTCTCTTTTGGCTCTTCTTTAGAATCTCCAAGTTGAAAACCTGTAGCAATAATTGTAATTTTGATTTTGTCGTCAAGTCTGTTGTCTATAGTATGCCCAAAAAAAACATGACCGTTAATGCCATAACTTTTTATGTCGTTAAATATCTCTTGAAGTTTTATTGCGGCAATATTTGAATTTGTAGTTATATTCACCAATGCTTTTGTTGCTTTTGAAATATCGTAATTGTCTAAAAGAGGACTTGTTACAGCTTTTTTAACAGCTTCTTTAGAATCGGCTCCAGAACTTTCGCCTATGCCAATTAAAGCAGTTCCTGAATTTAACAAAATATTTTTTACGTCTGCAAAATCTCTGTTAATCTCGCCAGTAACCGTTATAACGTCCGTTATAGCTTGAATGCTCTGTCTTAAGACATCGTCTATAATATGATAAAAAGCGTCAAGAGACACCCTCTCATTTATAACATTAAAAACTCTTTCGTTTGGAATAACTATTAAAGCGTCTGTATATTCTTTAAGATTCTTTATTCCATCTTCAGCTTGCTGCATTCTTATTTTACCTTCGTGTTCAAAAGGCTTTGTAACAACACCGACAGTTAGTATCCCTGCTTCTTTTGCAAGTTTTGCAATTATCGGGGCAGCTCCTGTTCCTGTTCCGCCACCCATGCCTGCAGTTACAAAAATCATATCTGCGCCGACAAGCCTTCCCTTTATTTCTTCAATACTTTCTTCTGCCGCTTGCTTGCCAACTTCAGGGTTTCCCCCTACGCCAAGACCTTTTGTTATTTTTTCGCCTATCTGTAAAATATCCGAAGCAGATGATTTGAGCAATGCTTGCGCATCAGTATTTATAGCAACAAATTCCACATTGCCGACATTAGCAGCAATCATTCTATTAACGGCATTGCAACCGCCGCCGCCAACACCCATTATCTTTATTACAGCAGGCTGTCCCGTATTCATATCCTTTGAAGACAACACTAGTTTTATACTCATTTAGAAAACTTCCTCAAACCACTTTGATATTTTAGACACTACTCCAATCTTTGAAGACTTCTTTTCCGAATAAAACCTTGAATTTGAAAGGTTTGAAGCTACAGCTCCTATCGCTGTAGTATAAGACGGATTTAATAATATTTCGTCGCGACCTACAACCTTGTCTAAATTTGGGCTTCCAGTCCTGACTGAACAATTAAACGCTTTTTCAAAAGCCTCAGCAAGACCGGGAAGACTGCTGCCGCCTCCAGTAAGAATTATTCCTCCAGAAAGGAATTCGTCTCCGTAATTATTTTTTTCCGTTAATTCTTTTATTTCGTATAAAATTCTGTCCACTCGGGGCGTTATTATAGTGTTTACAAGTTCATGCCTGTTACACTTTTTTATATTCCTGCCGTCTGCAGCTCTGTACTCAAACTCTTCATTAATAAAATCAGTATAAATAAACGCCGCTCCATACTTTTCTTTAATTTCTTTTGAAACAGAGTAAGCAGCTCTCAATCTATGACCTATATCTCTTGTGATATAGTCAGAACCATCAAGAATTTCGTCTGTATGTCTTATTATTCCATCAACATAATGAACAAGCCCTGTGGTAAGCCCACCAAAATCAATAACAAGGCAGCTCAATTCTTTTTCTTCTTTGGTAATCAGAATATCACTGGCAGCCAAATATCCGTAAACCCTATCGTCACAATTTACACCTACAGACGCCATCGCTTTGTTTATGTTTCCTATATTGCTGCTTGAAGCTATAAAAGCATGTACATCAACTTCTATATAAGTACCTTCCATTCCAATAGGATTTTGTATTCCTCTTTGCTGGTTTAGTATATATTCGCGCGGAACTATCTGCAATATTTCTTGATCTGGATCCATTCTTATCTGTTTTCTTGCGCTTTCCAAAGCGTTCTCTACGGTTTCTTCCGTAACTTCCCTATTGGAATAGTTAATATTTGCTACGCCTTTGGAATTTCTGGAATGGATAAAATTGCCTCTCAAAGCAACAATAACTTTTCCTATCTGACCACCAGCAACTTTCTCAATCTCTTCAAAAGCTTTGCCTATTGCAAGAGCTGCTTCCTGTATGTTAATAACAGCTCCTGCTTTAATTCCATCGCACGGCATTGCAACCGCACTAAGAATTTTTGAAATCCTTGTTTCCTCATCGCAAACGCCAGCAACGCAACAAACTTGATTGCTGCCAATATCAAGACCTGCCACAAGATTTTTTTTAGACATTTTTAATCCTCTACCAGCAAATAATTATGTTTATACGTTAAAGTTGAATTTATTCCGCTAATATTCCAGCACCAGGTTTTACAATAATTCTGCCAGAAGAATAAAGATTCATATTTATATACTCTATTTGTTTATATCTAGAGATTGCATCCTCGTAAACTTTTCGGAATTTTTTAAATTTATTAGGCAAATGTTCGGGCATTTCTTCCCCCCAAATAATTGTCATGTTGTCTGCAGTGACAAAAATAATATCGTCTGTATTATTTATTCTCATTTCTAAAATATTATCTAAAAATCCGTCGCAAACAAATTTAAATCTCTTTATAAAATCCAAAAGACGCTTCCTTTCTTCATCGTTTTTATAGACAATCTTAGGAATTTTCATCTCGCTCATAAAACCGCGCAGAGGAAATGGCTTATCGTCAAAATCTATTCCGCGAATTTCGCCGTTTTGCATTACAAAAGCCTCTGGTGTCCTTTCATAAAGTTTGATTTTAATCTTTTGCCAACGCCTGTTAATGACAATATTTTTCAGCTCAGGCTTTAATTTTTTTATCTCAGACTCTGTCTCAGATAATTTCACTTTTAAAAGATTATCGCCAATTTTAAAAGGAATAAGCTCCTTTATTTCAGCCTTTGTAATATTTTTAGCTCCGACTATATTTATATCCTTTATAATAATTTTATCAGATTTATAAACTATGCTAAGCAGTTCATTTATGCCAAAATATAAACCGTAAACAATTCCTCCAAAAAATACAAGATAGAAAAAAATTTTAAAAAATTTTCTTACTTTTTTATTTCTGGAGTAGCCGCTGTTTGTATGAACTGCTTTATAAACGTAACGGTTCCTTTTTTTTGCTGTCATATAAAGCGCTCTCCACAATTTTTAGAACCAAGTTATTAAAGTCATAACCTACAGCTTTACTTGCGTCGGGCACAAGTGACGTCGCAGTCATACCCGGAATAGTATTATTTTCAAGAACCCAAATTTTGTTGCTCTTATCAATCATCATATCAACACGGCATAATGTTTTACACTTAAAAATTTTAAAAATTTCTTCCGCATAACTTTGAGCATTTGAATAAGCCCTGCTGCTTATCCTTGCCGGAATAATATGCCTAGAGCCGCCTTTTTGATATTTAGACTTAAAGTCGTAGAACTCTCCCTTAGGAACTATCTCTATAACAGGCAAAGCCTTTCCATTTAAAACTGCGACGGTAATTTCTTTTCCAGAAACAAAATTTTCCACCATTATTTCATTGTCGTACTTAAAAGCCTCTTTAGCAGCAACAACAAACTGAGAAGCCTTTTTTACTATTGTCAAGCCTAGAGCAGATCCTTGAGAAACGGGCTTTACAACAACGGGATATTTTTTTATCTCTGTAAAAGGTTCAAACTGCTTTATAACCGTCCAATCAGGAGTAGGAATTCCATTACACCTAAAAAGCTTCTTTGAAATATCTTTATCCATTGAAAGTGCGCTTGCAAAAACGCCGCTGCATGTGTAAGGGATACCCATAATCTCAAGCATTCCTTGAATAGTTCCATCTTCGCCCATTGGTCCGTGCAGAATTACATAAGCTATGTCAATATTTGCTTTTTTTATTTTTTCCGCAACATCTCTGGTTGCATCTATGCCAACTGCTTTTAATTTCAATCTTTTTAAGGCGCTTAAAACAGCTTTGCCAGACTTAATAGAAATTTCTCTTTCGCTGGATAGTCCGCCGTACAAAACGCCTATTTTTTTATTTTTTGACCTTACTAAAATATCGCTAGTATTCATTTTATTATCTTTATTTCCGTTTCAAGTTTTATGCTGAACTGTTTATATATTTTTTCTTCTATCAAACTAATTAAAGCCAAAACGTCCTTTGCCGACGCTCTTTCTATGTTTACTATAAAATTTCCATGAATTTCTGAGATTTGAGCTCCACCAACCCGAACACCTTTAAGTCCGATTTCTTCAATAAGTTTTCCAACGCTAAACCCTTTAGGATTTTTAAAAATGCTTCCCGCATTTGGGAAACTTAAAGGCTGGGTTTTTAGACGTCTCTGCACACTTTCAAATACCGTTGCTAAACTATCATTTTCTGCAGTCTTTTTCAAGGAAAAACATACATCTGAAATAACGCTATTTTCAAGGCTGCTTTTCCTATAAGAAAAATCAATTTGTTCTCTTTTCAGCCATACTTTTTTAGAGTCTGTGTAAACGCCTACTTCCTTTATCACAGAGTCTATCCATTTATCTCTTAATCCAGCATTGCCGTAAACAGCACCTCCTACGGAACCGGGAATCTCGGAAACAAATTCTAATCCTATTAAATTATTTTTAAGTGCCGTATTTAAAACACTTGAAAGCAATGCGCCGCCGCCGCAAAAAATTTCTTCTCCGTTAACAACAATTTCTTTTAATTTACCAGTCAAAGAAATGACAATTCCTCTATAGCCATCGTCAGAAAACAGAACGTTTGTCCCGCCTCCTAAAACATAAAAACTATCGTTGCCTACGGTTTTTAGAAACAAAGATAACGCTTCTTCATTGGGAATCTCAATAAAATAATCTGCAGGACCGCCTATTCTAAAAGAGCAATGCTTTGAAAGAAGTTCTTCCTTAAAAATGCTACAGCCCAAAGATGTCAATTTGGATAAAATACTTTTGTCCATTTCTTAAAGTTCCTAGATAATTTTTAGCAACTCTTCGCCTTTTTTCCACACATCTCCAGCTCCTAAAGTTAAAACTATATCGCCTTCGGACAATATTGACAAAAAGGTTTTCAAATCTGAGAAATGCTCAGCATTGCTTTTATTTTTCTTGAGACTTTTAAGTATTAAATCAGAACTTACACCTTTTATATGTTTCTCTCCTGCAGGGTAAATATCTAACACTTTCACGATGTCAGCATCTGAGAAACTTTTACCGAATTCTTTAAATAAATTTTGAGTTCTCGTATATCTGTGAGGCTGAAACAAAACGACAAGCCTGCGTTTGGGCCAAAAATCTTTCACAGCTTTTAGAGTAGCTGCAACTTCTGTCGGATGGTGTCCGTAATCATCTATCACCATAATTCCATTTTTTTCGCCCTTTATCTCTAGCCGTCTGCCAACGCCGTTAAACTTATTGATTGCTTTAGCTATCAAGCTAAAAGGTATATTAAGCCGCAATCCTACTCCTATAGCTGCAAGCGAGCTTAAAATATTGTGTCTTCCTGGGATTTTAATACAAACGTTTCCAATTTTTTTGT
>JAITKZ010000043.1 GCA_031278115.1 Endomicrobium sp. | reverse complement strand
TAAGTTTTGTTAAAGACCGTCCCGGACACGACAGGCGTTACGCAATAGATGCAACGAAAATAGAAAAAGAGCTTGGTTGGAAAGCACAAGAAACGTTTGATGCTAGTATAATAAAAACTGTGGAATGGTTTTTTAATAGACTAAATTTAGTTTCTAGGAAATAGTTAGGGTGTAAGATTAAATATCTTAATAAAAAGGGTATAGTGAATCTATAGTTTATTATGGCAGAAAACAAAAAGGATATGATTGTATTATCTATATTGTCAAATGTAAAGAAGCTTGGTTTGAATAATTTACCTTATCATTGCTTTTAATATTTTCCATAAAATCTTTTCGATGGGTATATCATACTTTTCCTTAACTTCTGAAAATGCATCTTTCACATCAACATTTTTTGGAAAACAAGCATTGTATTCTGGGGACAAGTTTAACAACTGTATTATAAACCTCTGTAACAGAAATATTTTTTGCTGAAAATCCTTTTTGTGCATATATTATTTTTGAATTTATGCCTTTTTGATAATTGCCGCTAAATACGCTATATTTTTCCCATTGTTTGTATTTGCCTTGCAAAATTATCCCTTTAATGTTTAAAGCATTGGCTAAATGAGCTAACCCGCTATCAACGCCGATGAAACAACTCGCTCTTGCAATAATATCAGCAGTATCTTGAATAGAAAGACCAATTTTATTTGTCAATCCATCAATATTTTTTATTCCGATAGGACTACTTCCAACTTCCACAATTTTATAACCGTCTTGAATTAAAAATTTTATCAACTTTTCCCATTTATCTTTTATCCAATTTTTACATTCCTCTTTTGAAACTGCGTATATTGCGATATATTGCCCTTCAATGTCTAATTTATACTGGTTTTCACTTGGGCGTCTATAAAATTTCGGTGTAACATTTAAATGTTCTATCCCTGCAACTTTTGAAAAAATTTCAAGCAGACTTTGCCCATAATCAAAATAATTTGTATCAGTAATAGTTGCTAAATTTGAATTTTCAACACTATCGCCATCAAATGTATCATAATATCGCGCATGAAAGTGCAAATTAATAATCATATTTGAACTTGATAAATTTGAATGCCATATTTGGTATTGTTCTTTACTATATACGGGTATAACACCCGCGACATCTGGATGCTGGATGATATCTGAATATATCCTGATACTGAGAACTACTGACCCAATAAACCGGTTTGTCAGGATACTTATCCTTAAAATATCTTATTACAGGCTCGCAAGCAATAATATCACCTAGTCTTTCCAACAAAATTGCTACTATAGCATTTTCAGGTATTTTTTCTTCAAAAGGCAAATCAAAAATAGCGCGTGATATTGTATTTATATTGGCATACCCATATCTCTCGTCAGGCTCTAAATAACATCCTTCTGCCCATTCATTCCAAGCATTAATAAAAATGAACCTATTATCCTTTGCAAATTTTTTGCGAGTGTATTCTATAATATATTTCATCCATTTATAGCAGTCATATAATGAAAAATTCATGTAAATATGCGCTGTATTAAACGCATGTCTTGCAGTATTATCCCAACCGAACATTGCAGCACGAACTATCTTTGTCTTTTTTGGATATTTATTAGATAATACAACTCTTTGAGCCATTTCTTTATAATTTATAACATAGCAATCACTTTTTTCATCATAATTATGATGATTGAACTGGAGTACAAACTACATGTGGCGGAAATTCCACTTCATTATCATGGTCAATATCTCTAAAGGTCTCGTTAACACTTCTTATTCCACTATACTCAGAGTGGCTTCTTACAAGCCGTATTTCAATTTTGCCAATTCCATTTTTACGACAGTAATCACGCCATATCTTAAATGTTTCATTCGGATTTGGAATAAAAAAACTTTATATACCAAAATTATAGGCTTGTCACTGTTTTTATATAACGTACATCTTTTAAAATGTGTTTTATATCTTGAATAAATTTCAACGCGTCATTTTTCTTGTATTTTTGTTTCATCAAAACGTCTTTTTCTTCTCCACTCCATGTTTTAGTCCAATTTTCGTTAGCCCAGCAGACACAAAACGGCATGTCAATTTCTTTATGTTTTAATAGATTTTCAATTGGAGTCTCCAAAAGTTTTTTCCCGCTAAACCAATAATAATAAAAACAAAACCCGTATATGCCGTGCTGTAGCGCAAGTTCAACTTGTTTTTTAAAAGAATTCACGTCTGATAAGTCATAAGTTCCAAAATCTTTATGAGGTAATCGCGGTTGATAATGTCTTGCAAATCTTGGTTGTGCTGGCAAGACATTAATCCACTCTGTAAATCCTTTGCCCCACCATTTATCATTTTCTGGTATTGTGTGAAATTGAGGAAGATAATAACATATAGTTTTTATATCAGTTTTATATTGCGAAAACTTTTCATTATTCTCATAATGAGATTGATAAGAATATGACACCCTTTTGCTTTGCGAAAATTCCTTTTCATCTAGCTTAGCCATTACTTTTAGATCCTAATTATGTATTGATGTTGTTATACATTTTTAAGCATTTTTGAGCTTCCCTGCAAGTCTATATTTGCCCAATGTATTTGAAACACCAAAGTTTCTACTTAAACCTGAATCGCCAAAATCAACTTCGTAGATTCTACAAAAAAGTTCATTTTGATAAGAATATATATATCTTCTAGTTTCATTATCTGCCTTATCAAGAATTATTAGTAATTCTACTTTTAATGTTATCCTTGCAAATTCTATAGCACGAAAAACACTTATAAGCGTTTTTTGTACTAACTATCCCTCTTTATGAGCCGTAAGTATAACAGAAATATCCAATTTTTTACTCTTTATGTATCTTCCGTTTCAATTTTATAACACTTTTGCCAAAAACCTGAATCACTTTATATTCCTTACTAATATTACGTACAGTAACGAGCCATTTTATAAACACTCTAAAATTGGCATACTTATTTTTCAATTTAAATTTATACTTTAAGTCTTTCCACGGCGTAAAAGCCAAATACTTAAAATATAGCCATTCCATCGGTATAAATCGTAAAGGTCCGTTCCATGGCTTATATGCAACATAGTGAATTATCTTAGCATCACTAAAAATCTTGGCAAAATTAGTATAACGGTTCTCAATTTTTGATATTTGGGTATTCCATGCACTATCAATTATCTTAATACTTTCTTCCAAAGCCACATTTATAATATCTTGATCGTGGTATAAAATCATTTTTTTGTTATTCTTTGCCAAGTCAAAAACCTTTGCAGTTATATTATCCCGCCGCCATGCCAATGTATTGATAAGCAAAACTCCTGAATTGATATATTGTTTTAACCTTAATCTTTTTTCTTGTTCTATATAGTCACTATCAAGTGCTGCTCCTATATGGTACCTTTTTAAATCTATTTCTAACATTTTGCTTAAACTTGTTCTTACAACTAAATCACAGTCTAAATAAATTATTTTATCTTCTGAATTAAGAATATCTGGCAAAATTAATCTATAATAAGATGCGTCTGTTATATGGTCTTTCCCGCGTACCCTAATTTCAGAAAATCTTTCATTGTCAACTTTTACAAATTTTATTTCAAAATTAGCTATTGACTTTAATGATAATAACTTTTCTTTATTTCCCTTAGAAATACCACCATCTAATACGTAAAATACAACTCTATCCTCTTCATTTTTATTTTTAAGTATTGATGTTATGGAAACTCCAAGATGAGGAACATATTTATTGTCGCATGAAAAACATACTGGGATACGCATGCTTATTAACTACCTCCAACTCCAATTTAGGGATACATATTTTTTAAACATGGTGAAACAAAGTAACCAAGCTTTGAATTTATCAGCTTAAGGCATGTATTCTAGTACTTTTAAAATGCAAAGTAAGAAATAATAGAAAATATTCCTACCTGCCTATCTTTAAAATAGTGTTAGGTATTAATAAATTTTTTAAACCTTACTCCTTACTCCTTATTTTAGGCTAATTTGCAATTAGATTGCAAATTAGCCTAAAATTTATTATAACGGACACAGACACTGTATAGGAGGGCAAATGTACTATAAAAGAACTCTCTCAAAAATTGTTAAAAATACATCTGATACTTTCCCGGCTGTACTCATAAATGGTCCTCGTCAAGTAGGAAAAACAACACTTTTTGAACATTCCATAAGTAAAAAAAGAACTTATGCATCGCTTGACGACCCGCGTATCAGGGCTATTGCCAAAACAGATCCTGCTTTATTTTTTAAAACATATACGCCTGCCATTTTGATAGATGAAGTTCAATATGCGCCAGAACTATTCCCCTATATCAAAATAATTATAGATGGAGAGAGAAAAAGAATGGTTTATTCTGGTTAACAGGATCGCAAATGTTTCATCTAATGAAAAATGTTACAGAAAGTTTAGCAGGGCGTATTGCAATACTAAACTTGCAAGGATTATCTCAAAACGAAAAAAATATGCATCCTGACCATTTGCCTTTTTTGCCATCATTTGAACTAAGAAAAAAACTTCTGCTTTGAGCTTAGATGAAACATATAAATTGATTTGGCAAGGATCATACCCTCGTTTGCTTACAGAATCTAAAATGAAGTGGGAAGTATTTTACGATTCTTATATAAGTACATATCTTGAAAAAGATGTTAAAATGCTCATTAATGTTGCGCAGGAACATAGCTTTTTAAAATTCCTAAAAGTAATAGCTGCAAGAACAGGACAATTATTAAATTACAGCGATATTTTTAATGATATTGGAATAAGCGTAAATACTACAAAAGCATGGACATCTATTTTAGAGACATCAGGACTAATTTTTCTTTTAAAACCATATTCAAATAATATTACAATAAGAACAGTTAAAACCCCGAAACTTTATTTTCTTGATACTGGGCTTGCATGTTACTTAACTGGTTGGGATAATGTAAAAGTTTTGAAAAACGGTGCGATGAACAGAGCAATGTTAGAGACGTGTGTAATATCTGAAATACTAAAAAGTTATTGGCATAACGGGAAACAGCCAAGAATTTATTTTTACAGAGATAAAAATCAAAAAGAAATAGATTTAATTATAGAGCAAAACGATACCATTTACCCTATTGAAATTAAACGTACAGCTAATCCTGCGCAAAATGATGTGAAAATTTTTAATATTCTTAAATCTTTCAAAAAAAATATAGGGCTCGGGGCAGTTATATGTTTGATAGACACTCCAATCCCGCCAATGAAAGGCGTTATACCCATACCTTTGACACATATATAATCGTGAGCCACATCCTTATTTTCTTAATTTTTGATATTGTTATTAACTTTATGCTAAAATGCGGGCATGGAAGTGTGTAAGCTCCCTGCAAAAAGCAAAGAACATGCCTACAAGTCCTTTACAGACAAGCAGAACAACCTTCAAGCTGAAAAGTTTGCATCGGTTCCGTTTAATAAACGCATAGTTTTTGCTCCTCATTGTATGAGAAATGTTGTTGTCTGCGCTGCCGTTGACAAGGGTGGGTATTATATTTGTGCGGAATGCGGCAAGTGTAAAATAAATGCTATAAGCAAACTTGTAAAACAATTGAATTATAAAGCCTTGTATATTGCTAAAGGTGGAAGGTCTATAGAAAAAATAGTAAAGGAAGAAAAGCCTGACGCAGTTGTCGGAATTGCTTGCTTTTTTGAGGGAGATCAGTCTTTTAAGATGTTAAAAGATGCGCATATAGCTTTACAATTTGTGCCTCTTACGAAAGACGGCTGTACAGCTACGGATACAGATTTAGCGGAAGTAGAAAGAGTATTGAAGCAGACTAACTAAACTGCCTGTGAAAGAATGCAACATACCATCACTGCATGACTCTGCCTTTTCATCTTGTCTGTTTCATAAATAATTAATATTACTTTTTTCAATAAAAAATTTTAACAAAAGAGTAAGTTTTTAGATACTGAAAACAACGTAAATCAGCATAAATTGATTTATTTGCTGTAATTTTAGAGTTTTCTTATATGAATATAATATACAAGAGTTTATAGACACTTACTACTTTAGGATTAAATCATGGAGCTTTGCTCCGAAAGGAATTGTAGAAAATGACAACATTAAAGTTTACAGAATTAAATTTATCTAACGAGATACTTAAAGCCGTTTCAGATTTGGGTTTTGAAGAAGCTACACCCATTCAAAGCCTTGCCATTCCTAAAGTAATGGCGGGACTAGACATAATAGGGCAGGCACAGACAGGCACTGGAAAAACAGCAGCTTTTGGTATACCTGTATTGGAAAAAATTGACATAAAAAATAAAAATGTCCAAGCAATAATACTATGCCCAACCAGAGAGCTTGCAATACAAGTCTCAGAAGAATTGAAACTTTTCTCAAAATACAAAAAAGGCATTAACATAGTGCCTGTTTACGGCGGGCAGCCTATACAAAG
>JAITKZ010000039.1 GCA_031278115.1 Endomicrobium sp. | reverse complement strand
TTAAAGTACCTCCTGCATAATATGTATATCTGGCTGTGACAGTCTTATGACCTGTGTCAGGATTAATATGAACAGTCTCTATAGGCTTGCCATAACCATAGTACGTAACATTATTTTTTTCTAAATCTCTTTCAGCTATTTTTGACCCATTTTTATCATATTCATACACAGTTGTTTGAACCTGCTTGTCATAATCTAAGTGATAGTCTTTAGGAAAACTTTTAAATTGAGAACCGCCTTTAGTATCATCAATTACATCGCATCTGAAACTAGAGGTTTCCATACCGCGATCATTATAATATGTTACAGTCGCAATCCATTTTTCAGGTGTTTTTTCAGTAGCGGCAGAATAAGAATAAACTATACTTTGTTGCAAAGCACCTGTCGTTTTATCATAAATCCATTCTGCTGATAAATCTCCGTTGGAATCAAATGTACTTTGAGGCTTTCCATCATAATTTAAAGTACATCTTAGATTTCCTGTGGCATCGGGCGCAAAACTAAAAGAAGAGTTAAGTCCTTTCTCTTGTAAAAAACTAATAATACTAATACCTTGATTTTCACTAATTTTATGCGCAGAAGCCTCATCAAAACCCAAATTTGCCAAATAATCTCCTAACCATTTCTTTGCATCATCTTTTTTTACTGCGTCCCAATCCACATCAGTATATCTCAATTGCATATTAGTTATTTCAAACTTTCCGCTGCCTGCTTCGGTTTCAGATAATGTCGCTCTATAACCGCCGGCATCATACAAAGCAATGCTGCCGTCTCGTTCTTGTATTGCAACTAATTGCCCTACTCTGTAGTGCATAACAGATGTAATTTTGCCAATTAATAAATTCTTATCCATTTCATCAATTGACAAAACATTAAGCGCCGTCTTATCAGAGTTTAAGTTATTGTTATTTAGAACTTCCTGTCGGAATTTACTGGCATCGGAATAAGCATCTCCTGCAGATAAAGCATTTCCAGAATATCCGCATGCCAACATAAAAGCTAAAGCAATACTAACAAGTTTTTTTCTCACATCTTCCTCCTTGTTATATCAATCTTTAATCCTCTATCTTATTATTACAAGCTTTGAGACTTTCCCACTGGCATCTTTTATTTTCCATAAATAAACACCGCTTGCAACATACTCTCCATTATTATTTCTTCCGTCCCATTTAACGTTTTTATTTCCGCTTTCCCAATACAATTTTCTAACTAATTCTCCCATGGAGTCGTATATGTATATTTCACCTCCAGAATTATCTAAATCGTCAAAAGTAATACCTTCAGATATTGTACCTTGATTTTTATTTTTGCCCTCAGGTATCCAAGGGTTTGGATATGCCTTTGCTGCAAAAGATAATTGAACGCAAGTAAGCAAAAAACACAATGAAAACATTATTTTTTTTGTCATTACATCTTCTCCAAAGCTCTTTTAACTTCCATTTTATCAGGTCTATAAACTAAAGCCTTCCTCAATAATACAGCCACATTTGTAAAATCGCCCTTGCTATAATAAGACATGCCTTGTTTATAATATTTTTGTGCAATATTGTCTGCAGTTTTATTATATTCTGCAACAGCCGACGCATTTGACGGATTATATTCTATTGCAAGTTTATATTCTTTAAAAGCTTCTTCAAATTTATTTTTGCTATAAAACTCAAAACCCTTTTTATAATAAATATCAGATAAGTCTTTGCCTATTTTAGACATATACTCGCGCGAACTTTTTGAATAATCAGCAAAATTATATTTATCTGCAAGTTCTTTGCTCTTTTTGAAATATGCCATCGCTTTGTCAAGATTGTTTTCATTGTAATAATTTAATGCGCTTTCATACATCTTGTCTAATTTATCTTTTACTTTTCCCTGCGCAATAGCAGCTTTTTTATTGTTTTCATATTGAACGGCATTTTTTACATTCTTTTTTGCCGACGCCAATAAATCTCTAATATCGGTCCTTGAAGGCGACGCAATAACAATCGCCTCAAAGTATCTTATAGAATCTTCATAGTTGCCTTTGTCAAACAAAGCTCTACCCTTGTTATAAAGTCCAGAAATTTTATCAGATGCAATTTTTGCAAGCTGATTGTCAACATTTGTCATTTCAGTTTTTGCCGCATCATTTTTATGGTCAATGTCCAAAATAAATGCAAGAGATTCTTTAGCGTTTACAAGATCTCCATCTTTGTAAAACTTCTTAAATCTCTTCCATAAATATTCTATTCTTTTTCTATTTTTATCTCTATTTCTTTCTTTTAAAACTCCTAAAGTATATGCTTCGGTCTTTTCTATGCCACTTTTGGCAAGCAAATTTCCAGGATCCATAGACAAAACTTTATTGTAGTACCTCCTTGCTTTTACAACATCGCCCAAAGCGAGAGCATTATTGGCTTTAGTCATATACTTACTAGTTAAACTTGCATTATAAACATCAACATAAGATAACTCTTCGTTAATCTTTTTCAAATATTTTTGCGAAGCAGCATGATCTGGATAAACAGCCAAAATTTCGCCCAATGCTTCTCTCGCTTTTATATAATCTTTCCTATTATAGAGATTAACTGCTTTTCTAAAATGTTCTTTAAGATAATAATCATATGCAGTTTTTTCAGAAACAAAACTTCCCAAAGCGCAGCTTAAATTGACACTGTGCGTTCCATCTATATTTTGACCTGGAGCGTAAGAATAGTCTAGAGTTACGCTTTGAATCTCCAAAGCAAATCCCATTCTGAAATCTGTGTCTAAAGATTTTTCAGCAAGCTTTACACCTGATCTTAAATCTAAGAAGTATATAGGAGAAAAAGAAGCACCCACAGAAAAGAAGTTACTGGAATATATTTGTGAATTATAGTCTATTGCAACTTTTAAATTAAAAAAATCCTTTTCGCTATAAGCGGCCCCAACCGACAAAACTTGAGGTAAATCGTAACTTTCTTTTATAAATTTCATTTTTGAGCCAAAATTTTTATAAGCTACTCCAAGAGAAATATTGTCAAAATCAGAGAATCTAAAAATGCACCCTATGTCAGCAGCAAAAGCTTCCGCACTGTAATCAGCAAGATTCGATCTTAAAAGTTTTAAGTTTACACCAAGCCCACCGTACATAAATTCAACTGGTGTAGTTTCTCTTAAGTCAATTGAGTAATTTAAGATCAATCCTAAATCGTTACAAGAAGCAATATTTACAGAGTTGCCGAAATTGTCAAGATAATCTATCTTGCCAAAACCAGCATACATAAACGAAATGCCAAAATTTCCAATAGAAGAAGGGAATTGAGCGCCCAAAAAGTTATATTGAATTGTGTTGAATATTAAAGAGTTGTTTATTGAGCCTGTTATTCTGTAAGTATCTATTGTTGACGCTGGATTTAAGATTGCCGAAGTGGCATTTCCTGAAACCAACGCAACACCCCCATAGCTGAAGTTACAGGATTTGGGTTATATGAAAATATCCTGCACCCTGTTACGCCAGTAGCGGCGAAAGCCAAAGAATCAGATCCTAACAATACAATCAAAGCCGCAGCTAAAGAAACTAATCTTTTTTCTAACATTTCCGCCCTTGTTAAAAATAACAACAGACTTCTGTAAAGTTAGAACTGCTTCTGGGTTTTGCGTACGCTTTTATTTCTTAGCTGAATCAAATCTAAAACCAACTCCAAAAATGGTTTTAATATGTTTTCTTCCCCAAGGTTTTAAAATGTTTCTTAAATTCTTTATGTGGGTATCAATGGTTCTAGTAGTAACCGATATGTTATACTCAAAAACGTTTTCCAAAATAAACTCTCTGTTTAGAACAATTCCAGGTTTTTGTAAAAACAAGTAAAGCAAGTCAAATTCCTTTGGTCTTAATTGAACTTCTTTTCCATTAAGAAAAACAGTCCTTGATTCCAAAAATAATGAAAGATTGTCTATTTCAAATTTATTGACTCTATCTTTACGTTTAGCACGTCTGAGCAAAGCCTTAACTCTAGCAACAAGCTCTCTATTACTGAAGGGCTTCGTTAAATAATCGTCAGCGCCGGAATCAAACCCTAGAACTTTATTAGTTTCAGTAGATTCTACTGTAAGCATGATGGTAGGAATATTTTTTAAAGCTGAAGTTGTCCTTATTCTTCTGCAAAATTCTAATCCGCCTATCGTAGGCATATTTATATCTACAACTGCAAGATCTGGCTTAGATTTTAACATCCTATCGTATCCCTATCAGTATCTTTGCATGTAACAACCATAAAACCTTCACCTTCAAGAAGATTTTTCGCCAAAGTTCTTAAACTTTCTTCATCATCAACCACAATAACTTTTGTTTCTACCATAAAATCCTTTTGCTAAATAAAAACTGGTAAAACAAATTTAATTGTTGTGCCTTCCCCAACTTTGCTTTCCGCCCAAATAGTACCTTTATACAAAGATATTATCTCACTCGCTAGAGAAAGCCCCAAACCATTTCCTTTTAGCTTTTCAAATTTATTTTTTCTTATTTGATAAAACTTCTCAAAAATCTTTTTTAACAACTCTTTAGGTATACCTATTCCCGTATCAGAAATCCAAACTTCAACAAACCTATTACCATAATCCTGAGACAACATAGTTTTTACGGAAATTGTGTCTCCTTCCTTGGTAAACTTAAAAGCATTGCTTAAAACACTAGATACTGCAAGACCTAGCAAACCAGCATCAGCTGATACAGGAGGAAGTCCATCAGTTATATCAATTATAAATTTTTTCTTTTCCAAACCTGCAACAGATTTAAAATTGCGACTCTCTTGTTCAACAACTTCATCTATATAGACTGAAGTTCCTTTCGCTCTAACTTTTCCTGCCCTAAATTCTGCTAAACTTAAAATATTGTTTATAAAATACTTAAGTCTGTCTGTGGAATCTTTTATTACATTCAATTCTTCAACTATATCCTGAGAACCGCTCTTTTTAGCTTTTTCAATCATTAAATCTGAGTAGCTTTCTATAGCAGCTAATGGGCTTCTAAACTCATGTGAAACACTTAACAAGAAATCATCTTTGAAACGTTTCTCAGAACTTTCAAAAATTTTAGTAAAACGTTTGAAAGCTAAAAATACTATCAAAACACTCACTATAATACAAACAATAGATAAAAAAAGAACTTTATTTAAAATAATATAAAACATTCTCTTGAGATGAATATTTGTATATACGCTCTTGAACAGTATTGAAAAAAAACTTCTACAACCAAAAAAAGTAGCTAGACCCATAGAAACCACAAAAATAAACAATAAAAGAAAAGAGAGTAAAATAAATTTAATTCTCAAATTCATTTTATAAAACTTAAAATTCAGGCTACTCCTACAACAAAGCTACTATGGAGCAGCCTGAAAAATTCCATTATTTATCTTTAGGCTCAAGAGATATCACAACACTACTGTTCAATTTTGAAGTTACAAAATTATAAAGCCATGCTACAACAAGCACTCCTACTGCCATTATAACCGTATAAAGCACTACAAATATAACCCAAGATAACAACTTTGCGCCAAAACCAAGACCTGCAGCCAAATCAGTTGGGAAAAAGAAAAATGTAATCAAACCGATAAGAGATCCTAAAATTGCAAAAACAACCGGTAATACTTTAAGAACTGAAGCTACTTGGACTTTTTTCACATCGTAAAGGGACATATTTGCAACCTCCTTTTATTTTGTCTTCCAACCAAGCACTGCTGCACGATGAAATAGTAACAGAATATTTTTTCAAAGTCAAATTTAAAGCTCTTGGCGCAATCACAAATCTAAAGAGAAAACTAAAATTTACTTAGAAGTATACTCTTTTTTCATATCTTCAAGAGTCTTAGGAGCATAGTCCCTTGCATGTCCTGCAGTTCCGAAATCTTTCATTTTTGAAACTATAAGATTTGTAAGAGCCGTTCTTGCAGGTCCTAAGTAATCTCTTGGGTCAAACTTCTCAGGAGCTTCCGTAAATACTTTTCTTATTGCAGCCGTAATAGCAAGCCTTCCATCAGTATCAACATTAATTTTTGATACGCCAAGTTTAATTGCTTCTTGAAGGCTAGCCATAGGCACACCCGTTGCTCCTGGCATTTTTCCACCATATTTGTTTACTTCGTCAATCAATTCTCTAGGAACTGAAGAAGCACCATGCAATACAATAGGAATATCTATCAACCCCATTATTTTTTTCAAAACATCAAAAGCAAGATTTGCCGCTCCCTTAAATTTATAAGCGCCGTGTGAAGTTCCTATAGCTATAGCTAAAGAATCAACGACTGTTTCATCTACAAATTTTTTTGCTTCGTTGGGATCAGTCAAATGAATTTTGCCTGAACCAACACCATCTTCAAGTCCGCCAAGAGTTCCTATTTCTGCTTCAACGGAAACACCTCTGTCATGAGCGTATTCAACAACAGAACGGGTAACTTTTACATTATAATCATAAGTAGAAGCAGTTTTGCCATCTTCCATTAAAGATCCGTCTATCATAACAGATGAAAAACCTAAGTCTATCGCCTTTATAGCAGATTCCAAAGAATTGCCATGATCTAAATGCATAGCCACTGGAATATCGGGATTTTCAATAACAGCGGCTTTCATTAAATACCCCAAATAAGTAAAGTTGGAATATTTCAAAGCGCCTCTGCTAGCTTGAATAATTACTGGAGACTGTGTCTCTTTTGCAGCAGCCATAATAGCCTGAATCTGCTCCATGTTATTGACATTGTAGGCCCCTACGCCATAACCTTTCTTTTTTGCTTCTTCCAAAATTTGTTTCGCCGGTACTAATGCCATGTAATCCTCCTATTTTTTCTTCATCTTTTTACTATTTTTCTTAATCGAACCTTCTTCATAAATTCCTATGTTTCTAAATCTTAAATACCTTTCCTGAACAACTCTTTTGCGGTTCATTCCATTGTAAGTCTGGAGACATTTGCTTAAAGCTGCCTTTATATTTGCAGCAGTTTTGTCATGATTGTAATGCGCCCCACCAAGAGGCTCTTTTATTATTTCATCTATAACTTTTAGTTTTAGTAAATCTTTTGAGGTAAGTTTTAAAGCATCTGCCGCGTCTGCAGCTTTTGAACCGTCTCGGAAAAGTATAGCGGCACAACCTTCGGGAGATATAACAGAATAATAAGAGTTTTCTAAACACAAAACCTTGTTTGAAACGCCTATCCCCAAAGCACCACCTGAACCACCTTCGCCGATAACAACAGTTATAATAGGAACTTTTATGTCGGACATTTCTTTTAAATTTGTTGCAATAGCTTCAGCTTGTCCTCTTTCTTCTGCTGCAGTTCCGGGATAAGCTCCTGGAGTATCTATAAATGTTATTATAGGGCGGTTAAACTTTTCGGCAAGCCTCATTACTCTCATAGCCTTTCTATAACCTTCAGGGTGAGCCATACCGAAATTTCTGTCTAAGTTTTCTTCAAGAGTTCTACCTTTTTGATGCCCGATTACAGCTACTGGTTTCTCATCAAGTTCGGCTATTCCACATAAAATGGCAGGATCATCGCCAAAACATCTGTCGCCATGCAGTTCAATAAAATTTTCAAAAATAAGTTTTATATAGTCTTTAGAATAAGGTCTTTGTGGGTGCCTAGCAATTTGTATACGCTGCCATGATGACAATGAGCCATAAATTTTTTGTTTCAACTCATCTCTTGTTTTCTCAAGATCTTTAATCTGTTCTGACAAATCTATTTTCTGTCCCTGAGCAGATTTTTCTAATTCTTCAATTCTTTTATCAATTTCCACTATAGGCTGTTCAAAATCAAAAGTTATATCCATTTACCCTCTTTGCTCTAAAACTACACGAACTATATCAAACTAAAATTTACCTAAATAACTTATCTTTAACGTTCTTTCATTTGGTACCCCTCCCACATCCTTTTTACCCCAACAATCTCTTAAAATGCAATCTATGTCTAAATATTCCGTCACGGAAAATTTTAACCCACAGTTAAGCCTTGCATCGGGGAAATAGTTTACATTGTCATACTCAAGCATAAAAGATACAAATTCTTTATATAAAGGTACTGTTGCGTTTGAAAACCAATAAATTTTTGGTTTAGAAAAATCGTTCATGTTAATACCTAAGTTAAACATTAACCCTTCAATGAAAAATTCCCTACCTGTAACAAAGTACATCCCTTTGCATCTTTGCATATATCCGCCATTATAATCTCCATTAATAAAAATTCCCTGTCCATCATAGCCAAAGGCAAATCCTGGCAGGGTCATACTTCCTCCATAAAGTCTAAGTTTTACATGGAGAGCAGGGACAACTGCTTTTATATTTTCGTCTCCTATAAACTTATCTAATTCCCAAGACACTCCTAAATCTAAAGGCTTGAAAACACCAAAATTAATCTCTGAAATCACGTTTCCGTACGAGAAACACCAGAAGTCAGCGCTGTACGAACCGTAACTTAATATACCCGTAGTAGGTGTATCAATTACATATGTTTTGTTGGCATAAAGAAAAGAAACGCAACCTAAGACTGCAACAAACGCTCCCAATATTTTCTTCAACATTTATATCTCCTGTCAGCCTACTTAATTATATAACTTTACAATGCCTAAACTTAATTTTGGACTCTCTAAAAAAGTGACTAACAGTTGCCTATAGAGTTTAAAATATTATTCACAACTTGTCTCGGTGTTAATCCATCACTATTAAAAGCATAATCGCAGTCTGAATATAGTTCTTTTCTTAATTCTAAAAGTCTTTTTATTTCATCTAAAGGATTTTCGTGCTTTAAGAGCGGTCTTGTTAAATCAGATTTGATTCGGTCATATATCACCTCAGGCGAAGCATAAAGATTTATTATTATTCCCTTATTTCCTAAAAGTTTAATATTTGACGGATTAAGAACGGTCCCTCCTCCACAAGATATTACAGAAGGATACTGTTCTTGTGATAAAGTCCTTATAATTTCTGATTCCGTCTCTCTAAACTCTTTCTCGCCAAGCTTTTCAAAAATTAGGCTTATTGAAAGCCCTATTTTTTTTCTATCAAAGCGTCAGTATCAAAAAAAGCTCTGTGGAGTTCTTCCGAAAGGAGCTTCCCAGTAACAGACTTTCCGACACCCATAAATCCTGTTAAAACTAAATTCATTATACTGATTTTATCCTTTCTTTGTAATCGCTTACTCTTTTCTTAATATCTTCAATAGAATCTCCACCGAATTTTTCTACTAACGCCTTAGCGATCTCTATGGCAACTGCAGCCTCAGCAATAATACCTGCAGCAGGAACCGCACAAACGTCACTTCTAACAGCTTCTGCTTTTGCTGATTCTTTTGTTTTTAGATTTACTGAATTAAGAGAATTTACAAGCGAAGGTATGGGTTTCATTGCACAAGTTATAACTATAAGCTCACCGTTATTCATTCCTCCTTCTATGCCGCCTGCCCTGTTAGTTTCTCTATAAAAACCTTTTGTTTTATCGTAGAAAATCTCATCATGAGCTTTTGAACCAAAAAGTTCTGCAAGTTTGACGCCATATCCAAACTCAACAGCTTTCATAGCCTGAATAGAAATTAAGGCTTGGGCAATGCGTCCGTCAAGTTTTAAATCATGTTGCACATGGCTCCCAAGACCAACTGGAACATTCTTAGCTACAACTATAATCTTACCGCCAAGTGTATCACCCTTTAAAGAAGCTCTTTCTATCAATTTTTTCATTTTCCTATCAGCTTCAATATCTGGGGATCTCACTTCAGAGCTTTCAACATTATCCCAAAACTTTTCTTCTTCAATTGAAATATTTTCCACAACAACGCTTCCAATTTGTGAAGTGTAAGACATAACACTTATACCAAACTCTCTTAAAAGAGCTTTGCACACAGCTCCAGCTGCCACTCTAGCTGCTGTTTCTCTAGCAGATGCTCTTTCAAGAATATCTCTAAAGTCTTTTAAACCGTACTTCATAATACCAGGAAGATCGGCATGACCGGGACGAGGTCTTAAAAGAGGACCATTGCTAGACACATCTGAAAAAGGCGACATTATGTATGCCCAATTTTTAAAATCTTTATTGAAAATAAGCATAGCTATTGGAGAACCCAAAGACTTGCAGTGGCGTATGCCTGATAAAATTTTTACTTTATCAGTTTCTATACTCATTCTTTTGCCCCTGCCATAACCTTTCTGTCTTCTCGCAAGTTCTAAATTTATATTATCAATATCTATAATAAGTCCGGCAGGAATCCCTTCAACAATTGCTACCAAAGCTTCTCCGTGAGATTCTCCAGCGGTAGTAAATCTTATCATAATTTTCTCCGCGACAAGCTAACGTTTATATATATATTATATTGATTATTTATTATAACACAACTATTTTTCAATACAAAAATTCTCACGTAAATTCAACATGTTTGTTATATAATAAGAGGTCATGAGAGGTTTTGTTAAATATATGGAAAGTTTTTCTTGTTAAACTAAGCGACTTTTTTCTTAAGATTATGTTCAAATATCTTGATAATTTACTAAACTTGAGCGCTTTAGTGCAGGATACGGAAACCGTAGAGTGAAATCTTATAAATCTTTACAGTTATTTAAACTTTATTTTTTAAATACCTGTTTAAAAATATACCCAACATTTCTAAATTGAGATTTTACATCGCAATCTTTTTTAATCTCATCAGTATTCATATATTTTTTTATATCTTGGCTTCTAAGACATGCTTCTTCAAAAGATATTTTATTATCCCTTGCATCAAATGCTACAGCTTGCGTCATTGCATAAGCATCTTCTCTAGACACGCCTTTGTCTATTAAAGAAAGAAGCGTAGTCCCAGAAAAAATAACATCTTTTGTTTTGTCTATATTTGCCTGCATGTTTTTAGGGTAAACATTAAGACCTGACAATAATCCCTGCATTCTGATAAGCATGTAGTGTAAAACTATTGAAGCATCGGGAAGCATGATTCTTTCCGTAGAAGAATGGCTTATGTCGCGCTCATGCCACAACGCTATATTTTCCATAGCGGTAACAGCATATCCCCTTAAAAGGCGGGCAAGTCCACAGATATTTTCCGAAATTATAGGGTTTCTTTTATGCGGCATAGCAGACGATCCTTTTTGTCCTTTTGTAAACGGCTCTTCAGCTTCTGCTACTTCCGTCCTTTGTAAATGTCTTATCTCTACAGCAATCCTTTCAAGACATGCACCGACATGTGCCAAAGTAGAAAAATAAATTGAATGCCTGTCGCGGGGAAGGATTTGCGTAGAAACAGGTTCTGGCTTCAATCCCATTTTTTTGCATACATACTTCTCAACGATAGGATCCAAATGAGCCATAGTGCCGACTGCACCTGAAATTTTACCATAACTTACGGTTTCAAGAGCAAAATTCAATCTATTTAAAGATCTTATAATTTCACTGTACCAAGAAGCTACCTTTAACCCAAAAGTCATTGGCTCTGCATGTACACCATGAGTTCTTCCCATTATAGGAGTCAACTTATATTTCTTTGCCAACTTTGCCGTTATAGCAGACAATTTCTTAGTCTCTTCTATAAGAAGTTTTGTAGCTTGTCTAAGCTGCGCACCGGTAGCTGTGTCTAAAACATCGGAAGATGTCATGCCTAAATGTAAAAAACGTCCTTCATGACCAACAGTCTCAACAATGCTAGTAAGAAAAGCTATAACATCGTGCTTAACTATAAGCTCTATTTCGGATATTCTTTTAACATTTATTTTTGCTTTTTTCTTTATGGTCTCCACAGCTTTTTTGGGAACTGTGCCTAACTTTGACATAGCTTCCGCTGCAAAAATTTCAACTTCAAGCATTTTTTTAAATCTGTTTTCATCTGACCAAACTGCAGCCATTTCAGGCTTAGTATAACGAGAAATCATTTTTAACCTCTTAAATTTTCTTCTA
>JAITKZ010000026.1 GCA_031278115.1 Endomicrobium sp. | reverse complement strand
GGCAAGGTTAGACAATCGGTTTATTATTTGGCTTTTAATAGGATCTATTTGGTTTGGTTTTTTAGGTTTTTGCGATGACTTTTTAAAATTAAAAAGAAGAAATACAAAAGGTCTTTCTGCCAAAGGGAAACTTTTAGGACAGACTCTTTTTGCGGCAGTAGTTGCAGCGTATTTAAGTTTCTTTCCTCAAAATCCAGAGTTTACAACTTTGGTAAATATTCCATATGTTAAAAGTTTTTTTATAAATTTTTCTTTTTTGTACATGGTTCTTGTTATGATTATTATTGTAGGCAGTTCTAATGCTGTAAATTTGACAGACGGACTTGATGGGCTTGCCATAGGGAATATAGTTATAGTAGCCTTTACTTTAGCTCTTTTTGCCTATTTTGCAGGACACGTGAAAATAGCTGATTATTTAAAAATTATTAATGTATCTGGAGCTGGGGAAATTTCAGTGTTTTTGTCTGCTGTTATTGGAGCTGGACTGGGATTTCTTTGGTACAACGCCCATCCTGCTCAGGTTTTTATGGGAGACACAGGAAGTTTATTTTTAGGCGGTATTTTAGGTATGTCATCAGTATTTATAAAACAAGAAATTATTCTTGTTTTACTTGGTGGTGTTTTTGTTGCAGAAGCTCTATCGGTCATTATTCAAGTATCTCATTATAAAAGTACTAAAAAAAGGATTTTTAAAATGGCACCTTTGCATCATCATTTCGAAATGCTGGGAGTCTCTGAAACTAAAGTTACAATAAGATTTTGGATAGTAGGAATAATTCTTGCAATATTATCTTTTGCATCGCTTAAATTGAGGTGAGTCATGTATAAAAATTTAGGCGTTTTAGGACTTGGCAAAAGTGGTGTTGCAGCGGCAAATCTTGCGGTAAAATTGGGTTATAATGTGTTTGCCAGCGACTCAGGAAGCAAAAGAAAGATAAAGGAATTTAATAAAAAAATTAATACAGAGTTTGATGGTCATTCTGACAAAATTTTAAATTCTGATGTTATCGTAAAGAGCCCTGGTATTCATTCTGACATTTCTATATTAAAAAAAGCTATTAAAAAGAAAATCATTGTTATAAGCGAACTTTCTTTTTCTTTAGAAAACTCAAAATATAAAAAAATTATTGCCATAACGGGGACTAATGGTAAAACTACAACTACGGATTTAACAGCTAAAATAATAAAATCGGTTTATAAAAACTCTATAGTTGTTGGTAATATAGGTATGCCTTTGGCAGATAAAGCTTTAAAAACTGGCAAGAGTACATATATTACAATGGAAGTTTCAAGTTATCAACTTGAAGATACGCCGGATTTTAGACCTAATATTTCAGTTTTATTAAATATCACTCCGGATCACATTGAACATCATAAAACTATGAATGCTTACATAAAAGCAAAAGAGAATGTGTTTATAAACCAACGACGTGGAGATTTTGCAATATTAAATTATGATGACAAAATATGCAGGAGGATAAGCTCAAAAGTCAAAGCAAATTTAATTTATTTCAGCAAGAAAGCGTTAAATAAAGGCATCTTTTATAACAAGGGCAAAATAGTAATAAAAGTCGGCAAAAAACATTTTGAAATAAAACCTAAAATCAATATAGTAGGTAGGCACAATATAGAAAATATTTTGGCAGCAACAGCCGCAGCATATGCTGCTGGCGTAAATCCAAAAGATATAGAAAAAGTTATTTCAAAATATAAAGGCGTAGAACAGAGAATAGAGTTTGTTAAAACTGTAAATGGTACGGATTACTATAACGATTCAAAATCAACAAATATAGATTCAACAAGGGTTGCTTTGGAATCTTTTGATAAAAATATTTTGATTATCATGGGTGGGCGAAATAAAGGTTTTTCTTATTTGCCTTTAAGAAATCTTGTAAAAAATAAAGTCAAAGCAATTTTTCTTATAGGCGAAGCTTCTAGTAAAATAAGGAAAGATTTAAGCGGGACTACTAATTTTTACAATTGCGGTAATATAGAAAATGCTGTTAAACAAATTTATAAAGTTTCCCAACCATACGATACGGTATTGCTTTCGCCCGCATGCGCTTCTTTTGATCAATTTAAAAATTTTGAAGAACGTGGAAACATTTTTAAACAACTTGTACACAAGTTATAGGTTAGGATATGTTTAAAATAGATTTTAGAAAACCAGACACTACGCTTATAGTCTTGATATGTTTGTGCGTCATTTTTGGAACGGTTATGGTTTTCTCTTCTAGCTTTATTAGCGCATATGTCAGATGGTCTAGTCCATACAAGGTTTTTTTTAAGCAAGTGTTGTGGCTTTTAGTAGGTTTTGGCTCAATGTTTACAACAGTTTTTATAATCAATTATAAATTTTATAAAAACCATGCAAAAGTAATTTATGTTATTTCTTGGATTTTTGTTGTAGCTGTGTTATTTTTGGGAGTATCAAGGCTTGGAGCAAAACGATGGCTAAGTTTTGGTTTCTTCACTATTCAACCCTCTGAATTTGCAAAAATAGCAATAGTTATAATAATTGCTGATTTTATATCAAGAAAGAAAAACATGATTGAGAAATTAAAAGGTCTGATAGCTCCGTCAGCCATGATTCTTTTTACGTTATTTCCTATCGTATTGGAGCCTGACTTGGGGACGCCTATTCTGATAGCTGTAGTATGTTTTGCTATGCTTTTTTGCGCAGGATTGCCAATGAAGATTGTTCTTCTTAGCGGTACGATTGGCGCATTGTTAGTTGCTGAAGAAATAATAAGAAAACCATATAGGCTTACAAGGTTCCACGATTATTTAGCGTCTTTTATAAATATTGATGCTGCTTCATATCAGGTGAAACAATCTTTAAATGCTTTAGGGGCTGGCGGATTTTTTGGCAGAGGACTAGGTAAAAGCGAGATGAAACTTATGTATTTACCAGAAGCCCACACCGATTTTATTTTCCCTATTATTGGTGAAGAGTTGGGGTTTTTAGGAGCTTGCGTTGTTATCGCTTTTTTCATCTATCTATTTTTTAAAGGGATAAAGATGAGTAAACATATGCCTGATGTTTTTTCTGAATATTTGTGTTTAGGCATAACGTTTGTTATTGTTTTTCAAGCAGTTATAAATTTATCTGTTGCCACTGGAATATTTCCAGCAAAGGGACTTCCTCTTCCTTTTATATCTTTTGGAGGAACATCTCTTGCTATAAGTATGGCTGCAGCCGGAATATTGATAAATTTATCGCAGTACAGTAAAAAATAAAACGGAATGAAAAAAAATAAAAAGAAAAATATTATCATTGCAGCAAGTGGTACAGGTGGGCATATATACCCGGGTATAGGTTTGGCTAGAGAATTTCAAAACAAAGGGTGTAATCCTATTTTTTTTATAAATAACAATTCTGCATCTCTTGAAATTTTAAACAATAGCGGTTTTCAATATGTGGCTTTTAATATGGTTGGAATGCCTAGAAAGTTTTCATTTTCATTTTCATTTTTAGTATTTTTAGCTAAATTAAAAATTTCTTTTTTAAAAGCTTTAAAACAGATTCTTTATATAGATCCAGTAGCTGTTATCGGAACAGGTGGGTATCTTGCTGTTCCTGTATTATTTGCCGCTAAAAGTTTAGGAAAGAAAACTTTTATACACGAGCAAAATACTGTTCCGGGAAAAGCTAATATACTTCTAAATAAAATAGCAGATGAAACTTTTTTAAGTTTTAGTTTTTCTACAAAATATTTTAAAAATAAAAATCTTTTTGTTTCTGGTTATCCGGTGCGGAAAGATATTTTTAGTGTATCAAAGAATGATGCTTTAAAAATGCTTAATTTAAATGACAATATTTTTACGGTTTTAGTTTTCGGCGGTAGTTTGGGAGCAGTCAAATTGAACGAAGTTACGTGCAAAACTCTTTTACGTTTTGTTTCAAGCAATGAAATGCAAGTGATTCATATAACCGGAGCAAAAGATTTTTCAAGGATACAAAAGATTGTCGGAGTACGTGCAAATTATAGAATATTCAACTACATGCACAATATAGCATATGCTTATGCTGCATGTGATATGGTTATATCGCGTTCAGGTGCGGGAACTGTTTTTGAGCTTAAGGCTTTAGGAAAGCCTGCCATTTTAATTCCATATCCATACGCGACAGACGACCATCAATATTGGAATGCTAAAGAAATTGAAGAAAAAGGAAAAGTAACAATAATTGAAGAAAAATATTTTACAGAAGAAAATTTATTGGAAGCTATTGAAATTCTTAATATAAATGCAAAAGAAACTACAGTAAAAGATATTGTGAAATTGCCGCAAGAAATAATATATGAGGAAATAACTAAATGTATAAAATCCTGATTTCAAACGACGACGGGATGAAATGTCCAGGACTACGCCCACTTATAAGAGAGCTTTCCAAAATAGCTAAAGTTTATGTTATTGTTCCAAAAGATCAAATGTCTGGAACGGGTCACGGTATATCCCTTGCCAAATACAAAAAAGTGGAAAAAATAGAAAAAGATTTTTATATAGTCAAAGGTGGTACTCCTGCCGACTGTGTAAAATATGGATTATACTTTCTTTTTAAAAATAAAATAGACTTAGTTGTTTCCGGTATTAACACATGTCCAAACTTAGGACAAGATGTAATATATTCTGGTACGGTAGGAGCTACAAGAGAAGGAGCTATGAAAGGAGTTCCGTCAATAGCTGTTTCAGCTGCGGAAATGTATGCAAAAGATTACGATCACTCTGCGCAAGCTACAAGAGAGATAGCCGAAAAAATATTAAAGAAGAAAGTTTTTTTAAAGACATTTGTTTGAACATAAATATTCCCAAGAATTATAAAGGTATAAAAGTTGTTCCTTTAGGGATAAGCGATTATAATGAAAATGTTGAGATTGTTATTGATGAAAAAGGTAATTTTTCATACAAACTTTCTGGTAGGTATATTTCAGGCAAGAAGAATAAATGGAGCGATGTAGATATGGTAGACAAAGGATATATTTCCGTAACTCCTTTGCAAATAGATCAGACAAATTTTTCTATGATAAAAAAAAATACAAAAAATTAAATTAGTCTAGTGAGTATTTTAGGTATGCAAATCTGAATGCAAGGAAGCACAAGTTCAAAGTACAGCCAAAAAATGGAAAAGTTTAAATTAATATCTAACTTCAAAGCATCAGGCGATCAACCTCATGCAATAGACGAGCTTTATCATAATTATCTTAAAGGTAAAGACTCGCAGGTTTTGCTTGGCGTTACTGGTTCAGGTAAAACTTTTGTTATGGCAAACGTAATAGAAAAGCTTCAGAAGCCTACTCTTATAATTTCCCCAAATAAAATTTTAGCGGCTCAAACTTATGCTGAGTTTAAATCTTTTTTTCCAAATAATGCAATTGAATATTTCATATCTTATTATGATTACTATCAACCTGAAGCGTATATTCC
>JAITKZ010000061.1 GCA_031278115.1 Endomicrobium sp. | reverse complement strand
TATTTTTTAAAGCAGTTTCATCATTTAGTAAATACATAATTTTCTCAGCAGTTTTTTCATAATTATTTGGCTCTATTAAAAAACCAGTTTCACCGTCAACAACTATTTCTTTTACTCCATCTACAGCATTTGCCACAACTGGCTTAGAGCAACACATAGCTTCAACAATAGTACATGGCAGCCCTTCCCAAAGCGATGTCAATACAAAAATATAACTTGCTTTGAGGATTTCCGCAATATCTGTTCTCCAGCCAAGCATAAAAACTTTATTTTTTAAGTTTAAACTATCTCTCAAAACTTCAAGTTCTTTTCTTTGTTCGCCATCTCCAACTATTAAAAATATACTGTCTTTAAGTTTTGAAGTTATTAAAGAAGCAGTTTTGATAAAATCTTTTAAATTTTTTTGTGGTTTAAAAGGACATATTGTAGTAATAACTCTTAAGTTATTATCTATTCCTAATGTTTCTTTAAAATTAGGCTGCGGAACAAAATTCTTATAAAGCGCCGTATCTATACCTGCTCGTATAAGAATAAATTTATTTTCTTTGGCAATTTTATAATGCCGTCCCTTTTTTATATCTTCTTTAGTTACAACAATTAATTTGTCTGAAAGCAAAGCACAGAATTTTTCAAGAAAAACATAAAATTTTTTAACAAACCATTTTTGTGTTTCATTAAAACCGTACCCGTGTATCGTATGGACTATAACTTTTACTCCTGCCAGCTTAGCGACTATCCTTCCTACAACTCCAGCCTTTGACGAATGCGTGTGGACTATATCGGGTTTTTCTTTTTTTAAGATGGAATAAATTTTAAAAAGAGCTTTTAAATCTTTTAATGGATAAATTTCCCTGACAAGATCCCTTATATGATACAATCTCACTTTTTTTACAGCTTCATGGTCTAATATTCCACCTTCACCTGCAATAACAAAACTGTCAAAAATATTTTTGTCAATATTTTCTGCAACATGCAATGCTACTTTCTGAGCGCCGCCAAGTTCAAGTTTAGTGATGATATAACAAACTTTTATCATAGATTTCTCATCATCCAATTTCCAAAGGAATGTACAATAATGTATTAACTTTATTAAATATTTTCTGTATATTTATTAGACAATATCATAACTGCCCGGCAAAAGCCATGCAGATATAAATCTTCAAAAATAGAAGAGCGTCATAGACATAGATATGAAATGACTCCGGAATTTGTTGAAACCTTGAAAAAAGTCGGCCTGCATGTTTCTGTATATCATAAGCGTATAATAAATTAGATTTTTTAGATTTACTTTTTTGCATTGACAGCGTTTCTTACGATTCCTTTTGTAAAAAAATCTACAAGAACTTTACCTATTTCTTTGGCAATTCTAACTTGAGCTTCATTGGTGGACGCTGCAAGATGAGGTGTTCCAACCACTTTATCGGTATCTACAAGAGTCCAGTCTTCCGGAGGTTCTTTGGCAAATACGTCTATAGCAGCTCCCGCTACTTTACCAGACTTGATTGCATCGGACAAGTCTTTTTCGTTAACTATCGGTCCTCTAGCACAATTGATAATTCTAACGCCGTCTTTCATTTTCTTTATAGCATCAGCATTTATCATGCCTCTTGTAGAATCGTTAAGTGGTGAGTGAATTGAAATATAATCGGCTTGAGCAAAAACTTCATCTATACTTTTTAATTCTATATTGTTTTTTTTTGCTGTTTCTTGATTTGCAAATGGATCATAAGCTATAACGTTCATACCAAAAGCATTAAGTCTTTTAGCAACTTCTGAGCCTATTCTTCCAAGACCTATCAAACCTGAAGTCTTACCGAAAAGTTCGGTTCCTACAAAATTTTTGCGATCCCATTTTCTATTTTTTAAAGATTTGTAGCTTTCAGGAATGTGTCTGGCAAGAGAAAGCATAAGACCTATCGTATGCTCAGCCGCAGATATGGTGTTGCCTCCTGGGACATTAGCAACTATTATGCCTTTCTTTGTTGCTGCTTCTTTATCAACATTGTCAACACCTGTACCTGCTCTGCCGATAAATTTTAGTTTCCCAGCAACATCTATAATATCTGAGGTAATTTTCACTTCTGAACGTATAAGAAGTCCGTTGTAATCTTTTATAAGTTCTTTCAATTCTTCTTGAGAAGGTTTGTTGTGTATATCTACTTTGAATTCTTTATTTGAAAGCAATGCATCGAGTCCTTCGGTATTATCGTAGGTCATTAGAATTTTGTACATTTTTCCTGTCCCTTTTTTGCATTTTTGCAGTTTCAAATATCAAATATTACGCTTTCAATAACTCCTCTTCAGCAGCAGCTGCAGCCTTACCCTTTTCAATATTTACACCAAGTTCACTAAGAACCATTTCAAGACATGCAAAACCTACAAGTAAATCGGCTTTTCCTATGTAACCCATGTGAGCAAATCTTATAATTTTGCTTTTTAAATCGCCCTGTCCACCAGCTATTGACACCCCATATTTTTCTCTTAAAGTTTTAACTATCTTCCCTCCAATTTCAACAGGAACACTAGCGCTTGTAACAACATCGCACGGAACTTCTCCGAAAAGTTTAAGACCTAAAGCTTTCATACCAGCTCTTGCCGCTTTTGCAAGAAGTTTGTAATCATTCCACATATTTTCCAAGCCTCTCTCTCTAATAAGCCTTAGAGACTCTTGAAGAGCAACAATAAGAGTTACTGGAGGAGTAAAAGGAGTTTCGTTAGTTGCATATGATTTTTTATATTTCTTAATGTCAAAATAAAATTTTGGAACTTTTGAAGAATCTGTCAGCTTCCAAGCTTTATCACTTAATGTTATAAATGCAAGTCCCGGAGCAAGCATAAATCCTTTTTGAGAACCTGATACCACTACATCTACTTTCCAATCATCAGTTCTAAATTCCTGCCCTGCAAGACCAGAAATAGCATCTACAACTAAAACTGCATTGGTTTTTGAAACTATCTCACCGATAGCTTTAATATCATTTACGACTCCTGTGGAAGTTTCTGTAAATGTGGTATATACAGCTTTAATATTTGGATTTGCTTTTAAAGCTTTTTCTATCTCTACAGGCTTAACTACTTTCCCCCATTCTACTGAAGCAGATATAACTTTTGCCCCATATCCTTCTGCTATTTTTATCCATCTATCGCCAAAGTTTCCGCAACTTGCTACTATAATTTCATCACCCGGACTTAAAAGATTTGTTACAGCAATTTCCATTGCACCCGTACCTGAAGAAGCAACAGTGTACACCTCATTTTTTGTTTGAAAAACATACTTTAACCCTTCAACAACATCCTTGTAAATCGCCGCAAACTCATTTGTTCTGTGATGGAGTATAGGCAAAGCTTCTTTTAAGGCGACTTCCGGAGGAATTGGTGTAGGACCGGGAGTTAAAAGATAATGTTTTTTCATTTTTTGCCTACTCCTTTCTTTTGTTTTTTGGAACTCTTCCCTTTATTTTTATTTTCAGGAGATTTTTCTATGGTTAAAGATATAACTTCGTCCATATGAGAAACAGGAACCATCTTAATTTTATTTCTAACTTCCTCAGGAATATCAACTAAATCTTTTTTATTGCTGTCTGGGAACAATACTGTACTTATACCTTCGCGATAAGCAGCAAGAGCTTTTTCTTTAAGTCCACCAATACCAAGAACTCTTCCTCTAAGTGTTACTTCTCCAGTCATTGCTATTTGTTTCTTTACAGGTTCATCCATACACACAGATGTAAGAGCTGTAACTAATGCAATACCAGCACTTGGACCATCTTTTGGAACAGCGCCTTCTGGAACGTGTACATGGAAGTCTGTACTTGAAAATATCTTTTCATCTATGCCGAGTTTCAACGATGAAGCTCTTAGATAAGACAAAGCAGCTTGAGCTGACTCTTTCATAACATCGCCAAGTTTGCCCGTCAATAATAAAGAACCCTTACCTTTCATCTTGTTTACTTCTATAGTAAGAATTTCACCACCGACTTCGGTCCACGCAAGACCAGTAACAACGCCTATATCATTTTCTGAGATTCTTTCCCTTTCATAATGAGCAATACCCAAATATTTATTCAAATTTTCGGGCGTAATAGTTATAGATTTTAAATTCTTATCAAGCTCTAGTTCTTTAGCGACTTTTCTACAAAGGCTTGCAATTTCCCTTGTTAAATTGCGAACACCCGCTTCATGTGTATAATTTTTTATAACTGCTTCAAGAGTATTTTCTGCCAAGATAAGTTCTTGAGAGGTTAATCCATGGTCTTTTAATTGTCTGGGTATTATAAAATATTTAGCTATATAAAGTTTTTCTTTATCCGTATATCCGGAAAATCTTATAAGCTCAAGCCTGTCTAACAAGGTATTAGGAATAGTGCTTAGAGAATTTGCGGTAGTTATAAACATAACATTTGACAAATCAAAATCAACATCAAGATAATGGTCGCCAAAAGCATAATTCTGCTCTGGATCCAACACTTCAAGCAAAGCAGCAGATGGATCGCCTCGCCAGTCGGAACCCATCTTGTCTATTTCGTCAAGAATAAATACCGGATTGTTTGATCTAGCTTTTTTTATTGATTGTATAATCTTTCCTGGCATAGAACCTATGTAGGTACGTCTGTGTCCCTTTATTTCAGCTTCGTCCCTAATTCCGCCCATAGAAATTCTTACAAAGTTTCTGCCTAAGCTTTTTGCAACAGACTTTGCTATTGATGTTTTGCCTACGCCCGGAGGTCCAATAAAACAAAGTACTGGTCCTTTAATTTTTTTCACTCTGGATAAAACAGCAAGATATTCTAAAACTCTATCTTTAACTTTTTCAAGTCCATAATGATCTTGATCCAAAATTTCTTTTGCTCTTTTTAGATCTAAATTATCGGGTGTAGACGTTTCCCAAGGCAAGTCCAAAATCCATTCAATGTATGTCCTTATAACGGTGGCTTCTGGAGACATAGGCATCATCTTTTCAAGCCTTGCCATTTCTTTTTCTGCAGCATCTCTAGCTACTTGAGGCATTTTTGCCTTGTTTAACTTCTCTTTAAGCTCGTCTACATCTTTTTGAACGTCATCCTTTTGTTTAAGTTCTTTCTGAATAGCTTTCATCTGCTCAGTTAAATAATATTCTTTCTGAGTCTTTTCTATCTGATTCCTAACCCTGTTTTGAATGCGTCTTTCAATATTTAGTATTTCTATTTCAGAATTTAATATCTGTATTATTTTTTCTAAACGCTCTATAGGATTTACAAGCACCAAAACTATCTGTTTATCGCTGTTTTTAATAGCCAAATGTGACGCTATAGTATCTGCAAGTCTTGCAGGATCAGAAATATTGCTTACAGAAGCTGAAATCTCCATAGGCATTCTGGGATTTAATTTTACATACTGCTCAAAAAGGGAAATTGAGCGCCTCATGATTGCTTCAGCCTCGGGCGTTTTTTCAACCCTCTCATCAAAAGTTTTTATACCTACTTCAATATATCCTTTGTCGCTCAATTTAAAATCCGTCCACTGCGCTCTGCATATTCCCTCTACAAGAGCTTTTAACGTTCCGTCCGGCATTTTTAATATCTGAAGAACTTCGCATACAGCTCCAATGGCATATATATCATCAGGAGATGGATCTTCAACTTGAACATTTTTTTGCGTTGCAATAAAAATAAGTCTGTTTGTGGACATGGACTCTTCCAATGCCCTGATAGACCTTTCCCTACCCACGGCAAGTGGCAAAACCATCGCAGGATACAAAACAATATCTCTAACGGGAAGAAGAGGAAGCGCGTCGGGAATTTTTAGACTTTCGTTAAATCTATCTAATTCGCTGCTCATGCAGTCTCCTTTGTGTCTTTATACACAAATTTCAGACTTCCATTCTTTGCAACAACAGCATCAGCCGTTACTATACACTTTATAACTGACGAATCTCCGGGAATGTCATACATAGCGTTAAGCAAAATTCCTTCTATTATAGACCTTAAGCCTCTTGCTCCTGAACCTTTCTTTATAGCCTCTTGTGCTATCTTATCCAAAGCTTCTCTTTCAAATTCTAATTCAACATTTTCAAACTGAAACATCTTCTTATATTGCTTTATCAAAGCATTTTTAGGTTCGGTTAAAATATGAACCAAGTCGGATACAGTCAAATGTTTTAGAGTTGAAACAACAGGGAGCCTACCTATAAATTCAGGTATAAGTCCAAATTTTATTAAATCTTGGCTTTCAACTTTTGAAAGGATAGAGTCAGTATTCTTAGCTGCATCTTCATTGTTAGAAGAATCTTTTACAAAACCTAAAGTCTTTTTTGAAAGCCTGGTTTCTATTGTCTTTTCAAGCCCGTCAAAAGCTCCACCACATATGAAGAGAATATTAGTAGTATCTATCTTTATATATTCTTGCTGCGGGTGTTTTCTTCCACCTTGAGGAGGGACATTCCCAATGGTTCCTTCTAATATTTTTAAAAGAGCCTGTTGCACGCCCTCGCCAGAAACATCTCTTGTGATAGACGGAGTATCGCTCTTTCTAGAAATTTTGTCTATTTCATCTATGTAAATAATACCCCTTTCAGCGCGCTTAACATCCATTTCCGCGTTCTGAATGAGCCTTAACAATATATTTTCAACATCTTCACCGACATAGCCGGCTTCCGTTAAACTCGTAGCGTCAACAATAGCAAAAGGCACATTGAGAATCTTTGCTAAAGTTTGAGCTAAAAGAGTTTTACCAGTTCCAGTATTACCGATAAGTAAGACATTAGATTTTTGGAGTTCAACATCGTCTTTTGTCTTAGTTACAGAAGTTTCCAATCTTTTATAGTGATTGTACACCGCAACAGACAAAGTCTTTTTTGCGTGATCTTGACCTAAAACATACGAATCAAGAGTTTTCTTTATTTCATCAGGTTTTAAAAGTTTGAATTCTGAAGCCTTAGATTCTTTTTTATTAAAATCGCTAAACAATTCTACGGCATTCTTAGCGCAATCCTCACAAAGATAAACTCCATTCCCACCAACAAGTCTCTGTGGGTAAATTTTTCCGCAAAACATGCATTGCTTAATATTTGTGAAATTATTTTCCATTCTACCTCTTATACACGATTATTTTAAGCTTACTATTACTTCATCTATAAGCCCATAATCTTTTGCTTCTTGAGCCGACATATAGAAGTTTCTGTCTGTATCTTTTAAGACCTGTTCCATAGATCTTCCCGTGTGTTTTGAAAGTATTTCAGAAAGTTTTTGTTTAGTTGAGACCAGTTCTTTGGTTTCTATGTCTATGTCAGAAACAGTACCAGATAAACCGCCACCATAAATCAAAGGCTGGTGTATCATGATGCGTGAGTGAGTTAAAGCATACCGCTTGCCTTTCGTGCCAGCGGCAAGAAGAACCGCTCCAAAAGACATAGCCATGCCCATACAAATTGTAGTTATCGGACTTTTTATAAATTGCATGGTGTCGTATACTGCAAGACCTGCGGTGACCATGCCTCCAGGTGAATTTATGTATAAACTTATATCTTTACCGGTATCTTCTGAATCCAAATATAAAAGCTGAGCTATTAAGACATTGGCTGAATCAGTAGCAATCGCACCATCTGATCCGCCGACAAAAATGATTCTATCCTTAAGTAATCTTGAGTACAAATCGTATGTTACAGCCGCGCCTTGACTCCATCTTTCTATAACCGTAGGTATTAGTGATGGCATTACTCCTCCAGACAACTCAACAAACTTTCGCTTCTATAGTAATCTTGTGCAAGTCGTTAAACATCCAAGTAGCCAGATCCAAACCACATAGACACTGCGACTTCGCGCAGTGTGACAAAGATAGATAGTACCGTACCGTGCTAGTTTTTCTTCAAAGGCATGTCCTTTTCTTCTACATCAACCTTTACATTCTTAAGGAGAAATCCAAAAAGTTTTTCTTCTTTTAAAGATAACATTATGTTCTCTTTTTTCTCTTCAAAATATTTATCAACAGAAGATTCTCTTCCCGGATTTGAAGACTTCATTTTATTTTTTTCCGCTTCAATATCCGCATCGGTTACAGTCAAGTTTTCTTTTGCATATACTGAGTTTAAAATATAAGAGAGTCTTACATTTTTTTCCGCTTCTTCCTTAAACTTTGCATCTCCGAGTTCCACTTGTTTTTCAATATGCTCTTTAGAGCTGCCTTGATTTTGCATATAACTCTTCATTCTTTCAACTAGAGTCTTTTTCTGTTGTTCAACCAAAGACTGAGGGACGTCAAATTTATTTTTTTCAACCAAGTAATCAATAATTTGCCTTTCAACATCCATATTTTGTCTGCGCGTTTCTTCAGCTTCTATAGTTTCTTTAATTTTCGTCTTCAAATCTTCAAGATTTTCCGTACCCATATCTTTTGCAAAATCGTTGTTAAGTTCAGGAAGCTCTTTTTCTTTTATTTCATTAATTTTTATCTTAAACATTACAGTTTTGCCAGCTAATGTTTTATTTGGATAATCTAAAGGATATTCAATTTTAGCTTCTTTTTCTTCTGCGACTTTTGATCCTTTCAAAGCAATTTTAAATCCTTTAAGAGTATTTTCAGAACCTAAGTCAAGCATATTTCCCTTAACAGAAATTTCAGACAAAGCCTTACCATCAGCATCAAATGCGTCGTAATCTACCAGAACCAAACTTTCCTCTGAAACAATGCCAGTTTTAGATGGAACAATCCTCGCATTTCTTTCTCTTAGAGCATCTAGGCTTTGCTCTAAACTTTTATCCGTAACTTTAAAAATTTCTTTTTTGACGGGAATATTTTTATAATCCTTTACTTCAACTTTAGGATGAGACTCGGCACTAAAACGATATTTTAAATTTTGTCCCACTTCATAATTTAATTCGTCAACTACTGGAAAATCAAAAGGAACAAAAGATTCTTTATCAAGAGCATCCATGACAGTTCCTCTTATGGCGTTCTCCACAGCTCTGCCCTTAGCTTCTTGAGCAAATTTCTTTTTAACCACTTCCATGGGAACTTTGCCTTGTCTAAACCCGTCTATTTTAGCCTGCTTTTGTATTTGGCAAAATGCGGACTCAATTTCTTTTGAAACAACACTTTCAGGGACATCCACTTCCATAGCTATTGAACAAGATTTTTTATTGATAACAGACGATTTAAAATCAATTGCTTTTGTTGACTTAACCATTTACTTTTCCCCTTTGCATCAAACCAACACTGCTTACCATGACAATAGCCCGATATTTACAGCATTATGTCTTTGATTTTTAATATTAAATGAATTGCGGGCGGAGGGACTTGAACCCCCACACCTTACGGTATATGGTCCTAAGCCATACGCGTCTGCCAATTCCGCCACGCCCGCTTTGTGTGATTGCTTACTAAAAAAGAAAGATGCGCTGCATAGGAATTGAACCTATAACCTAACGATTAAGAGTCGTTTGCTCTACCAATTGAGCTAGCAGCGCTCTAAACACATCCTGACATGGAGAGATTTTAACAAACTAGAATATAAAAATCAATTGCCAACGACGGTATAAGTAATTGTTGTAAAGCTGTTCATGAATTGCCGTGCATAAATGTATTAAACGCTTATACGCTTATACATTAATATTAAAAATTAAAAAATATCCTTGATGTTATTTTCAAAATTTATTTTGTCTATGCCTGAAAGAGCGATAGACGGTGACTGTTTCATTTTAAGATAATCAAAGAATTTGCCGTTAAGTTTTATTCTAAAATCCAAATGCGGGCCCGTAGCAAGACCTGTCATACCTACATATCCTATAACTTGTCCTTGTTTTACTTTACTTCCAGCTTTTATTCCTTTTGCATATTTTGATAAGTGTCCGTAGTAAGTCTCGTATCCGTTGGCATGCTTTATAATGACTAAGTTTCCAAATCCGCCGCTGTAATGAGCCTTCAGCACAATTCCGCCTCCAATGGATGAAACTGGCGTACCTGAAGGTGCGGCATAATCTATGCCAAGATGAGGTCTTGTTATTTTTAAAATAGGATGAAATCTCTTTTCTGTAAAAAATGAGCTTATCCTACTAAACTGAAGAGGCGCTTTTAAAAATGCGCTTTTTACGGATTTTCCTTTTTCATCAAAGTAGCCTTCTGTTCCGTTTTTTGTTTTAAAATAGAAAGCTTTATAAGAGTTTGAAGAGGTTTTGTATTCTGCTGCTATAACTCTGGAAGATAATTTTGTTTCTCTCTTTTTAACATTTTCAATTTCATATACAATTTTAAAAGAATCTCCTTGTCTGGTGTCTGTAAGAAAGTCCATTTGCCATGCAAAAATATCGGCAAAAGCTCTAATAACATCT
>JAITKZ010000057.1 GCA_031278115.1 Endomicrobium sp. | reverse complement strand
CATCATTAATTATGTCTATAACTTTCAAAATGGCTTCTTTTTCTATAAGCATTGCGCCTAAGACAGCCATTTCTACGTCTATAGCCTGAGGTGGGACATTCTCTATTATATTTGCCATTCAAGTATGCCAGTTATTTTTTTAACTTTTTCTAACTTCGGTCAGAAGAACTAAAACAGCTCCACCGACCGATGTTTATTTGACAATATTACTCTCTTTCGCTTATTACGGCAAGCTTTACTCTTACCACAACTTCAGGATGAAGCCTAACATTTACTTCGTAATTCCCAACTTCTTTTATATTGTTAGAAAGAAGAATATCGCCTTTGTTGACTTCAAAACCTTTTTCTCCAAAAATTTTTGAAAGAGTTGCAGGTGTCACAGAACCAAAAAGCTTGCCATTTTCGCCTATCTTAACTTTAACGATAAATTCAACCACTTCCATCTTGGAAGCAATTTTCTTTGCCGCTAAAATTATTTCTTCTCTCTGTTTCTCAAGCTTTACTCTTTCTCTTTCCCAAATCTTGAGATTTGCAGGAGTAGCTTCCATAGCCAGATTTTGCGGAGCAAGATAATTCCTAACAAATCCGGGCGAGACTTTTTTAACCTCGCCTTGTCGTCCGACGTTAGTAATATCGGACCTTAATATAACTTTCATTTTTTCCTCCGGAACTTATCTAAATCCGTTTCACCCAAAAATTAGTTTGACGTAAAAGGCAAAAGGGCAAGCATTCTTGCTCTTTTGATAGCCATGTCAAGCTCTCTCTGGTGCTTGGCACACGTACCAGTTATGCGTCCTGAAAAAATTTTTCCTTTTTCAGTTACAAATGCGCGCAACAGACTTATATTCTTATAATCTATTTCCACTTTATCAGCACAGAAACGGCAAACTTTTCTTCTGATATGTCCACTTTTTTTAAACTTTCCTCCAGGACGTCCCTGACCTTCCGCTCGCGCTACTTGAGATCTAGACCGCCCTGCAGGCTTTTTTATAAATGCCATATTTTTCCTCCAACCGTTTAAAACGGTATCTCTTCATCATCATCGCCGCCGATACCGTCATATTGATCGGACGACGCATTAATACTATCTGCAGGCTTTGCACCTATAGCAGCATTGTCCTGTCTTACTACAGAAAGAACCTGAACCCGCGAGGCTACAACTTCCAAACGACTTCTTTTGGTTCCGTCATTTCCTTCCCATTTGTTAGTCTGGAGCCTACCTTCAACATGCACAGGTAAACCTTTTTTCAAACGCTCGCCACACCTTTCGGCTTGTTCTCTCCAAACAATAACTGGTACAAACGTCGGATCAGCGTCTTTCCACTCGCCAGTAACAGAATCTTTAATTCTTCTGCTTATAGCTATGTCAAATGAACAGACAGCCTTACCTGTTCCGGTACGTCTCAATTCTGGATCTCTAGTAAGCCTGCCGACCATAATAACACTGTTTTGCTCAGGCAAGCGTATATTACTTTGCTGTGTCATTTTTTACCTCCATCGTCAGATTTTCTACAGCCTGCTCGGACTGAGCGGCAGGTTTTGCAGGAATTTTTTTCTTCTCAACTTTAACAGTAAGAAATCTTATTACTGAATCATTAAATTTGAAAAAGCTTTCAAGAGAGCCGACCATAGAGCCTTCGCCACTAAGTTCCATATAAACATAACTTCCTTCACGGAATTTGTTAATAGGATAAGCGAGCTTCTTTTTGCCAAGCTGTTGAACTGTTTTAACGGTTCCTTTTGCCGCTTCAATTGTTTTTACTGCTTTTGCAGTGAGTTCTTCTACTTTGTCAGCAGGAAGTTCTGGGGAAACAATAAACGTGCTTTCGTAATTCATCTTTTACACCTCCTTTTTGGAATTTCCCAAAGAGCACAGCGCCCATGGGTTTAGCCTTACGTAAAAAGCCGTAAAGCAAAGTAAAAGACATTATATAAAATTAATACCTGATTTCAATATGATCAAGAACAAAGTCCACTAAGAAATATTATGCTTTTTCTTCTACCCCATAAACTCAGCCAATCCTTTTTTAACGCCTTACAAGAGGCGCTTGGAAAGGTTTTAAGGAAAATATTTCGTTTTTGGTTTTGGAAGTTTGGTTTAAGAAGTCAACTACAGTCCTTCTGCCCATCTTTTCGGATACAACTATAGCTTGGAATCCCCATTTCGCAGGATTTCCCCTAATATATTTGGTTGGTATAGACACTGAATTGTCAACTACGGCAAGATTGGAAATAATTGATGCTCCATCAACAGAATATTTATACAAAATCACTTTATCTTTATATATTCTCAACGCATATTCCCAGCCTGAGTCTGCAATTAAAAATCCGCTTACTCCATCTATAAAAGAAGAACCGCCCATTCCCGAGATACCGTTTAAGTCTATATAAAAATCTACGAAAGAAACTTCTTCATTCCAACCCGCTCCATTAAAAGACAAGTTTATTTTTATTACATTGTCTTTTGACGTAATATGGATAAGTCTTAACAAACCTTGGTTGTATATTGAAACTCCTCCGGAAATAATTTCAATTGAAGTTTGTCCACTTGAAACATTTGTTGTCTTTTGCATATCAACGCTTGGTAGTATCTGCTTATCAATATTTTTGCTATCCTGCAAGACTTTTGTTTGCAGCCCCAAAAGACGGTAAATATTATTGTACGCCGCATCAAACATTCTTTTTCCGGAAACGCTATCCGAAGACATCTCTTTTAATACATCTTGCCCACACAAATAAACAAGTTCGTTTTGAGCATTTGAGTATACTGTTTTGCTAAAAGAAGGAGAATCCATATAACTGCTAATAGACTGAGCAGCTGATTGAAGTTTTTCATCAAGATTAGGATTTAAAAGAACTTTTTCAAAAAGTATATCTTTTTGCTGCAACATATTGCTTTTAACTTTGGCAATATATAAAGGCATAGCAGGCTTTATATACTTGCTACCGTCAAAAAGTCCTATTATATATTCCATAAATTTAACGTTTTGCAAATGTTTTTTTGTAAGCAAAATAGGAATTATCTCTTCGCGCTTGGACTCAAGCCATTTCATAACTTCTTGCTGAGTATAAGGAAAATTTTTATATAAAGAAAAAACAGCAATACCATCAACGTAGTATGCACCGCAAACATTCCCTTCTATATTATCAACATTAACCCAAGACAATCCCAAATCTGAAAAGTAATAAAGAAGCTCATGGGACATTTTTGCTGAACTTAAAAACATTCCAAAGTTTTCTTTGTTGCTGTTATTTACAAATAACGATAAATTATCTGAAATATAGTTTTCAAAAATACCATTTTTATTATATTTTTTCTTTAAATTTGCGTTTGAAACTTCTGCAAGAATAAGCAAAATAGGCTCAGGGTCAAGAGAAAGTGCAAGCTCAATTTTGCCAACTGAAATAAGCTCTTCTAAACTTTCATGGATTGCTGTTCTGGAATCAAGAGGAACAACCATGCAAAAGCGATTGGATAAAGCTATTTTGTCTATTAATGCACTTGATATATCCGATGTCTCGGCAAAAAAAACTATATGCCTGCTTTCAGCACCAAAAGAAGTTAGACTTAAAAACAAAAGCATTCCCACAAAAAAAGCTCTCTTCGTATTCATAATGACTTATTATATCAAAAGTCTTCAATATGAGCTAATTTCAAACGCTATAGTTTTTTTTGCCCTAAGTTGTTCTTCAAAACAATCCACTAGTCTTTTTTCTGTTCTTCCTGTAATCTTTCTCAAAAAAAAGATTGTTGAAAATTATATACGCTAAACATCAAAGAAAAAAAACAAACCAGATGGAAGCTCATAACCAATTCCTAGAGAATAATACAAGCATCCTTGAGGATTATCAGGATTTACCGTCATTCTGTCGTTATTTCTGATCTTAAACGAACCGAAGTCTTTTTGGACAAAACTATACCCTATGTCGCCTTTTACAAAGATCCCTTTGGCTTTATCTTGGGAATTTGCAAATGGCTTTATTTGGCAAGTTATATAGACTGGAATGACAGACGATGAAATGATGGGCTAGAAATAACACTAGTAACATTTCCTAAGTCCATCTCACGTGATATTTTATGCTGTAAGCCAATACCAAACTTAGGCTTATTATCTTATTTATTGATGGTAAGAAAAATGGAAAGACTTCCGCACCAAGACAAGATCCAGTTTTAGACTCCTACAGATATAGGAGTTTCTAAATTATAAGGCGCACCTAATTTCTTTTAGATTGATTTATATCCAAACCAGCTTTTAAGTTTACATCTCCAAAATAACCAAGACAGGGTATTGCTTTTACCAACCAAAATACCATTGATAAACTGAGACTTATAAGCATTTTCTTTTTCATTGTATCCCATCCCTTTAGAAATTAAAGAGAGCTGATATTTTTTGTCAGCTCTCTTTTTGTTTTATACAGATAAACATTTAAGTTCATATATCCCTCAAATTCTTACTTACTGTCTTACTAAGCTGAATATTATTTAAAAAATCTTTAATTTGTCAAATTTTTATCATTTTATTAGACAAATTAAAATTTTTATTTGACAGTAATTGTCTATTTCAATATAATTACCCAATTATGAAAACACACAAATTTAATTTCTTGCCATCTTCAGTATTGTCGTTGATTTTTCTTTTGTCGTTTTATGCAAATTCAAGTTCCACTGTTGTATTAGAAAGTCCGTATGAGGAGCAAAACCTAGCAGTTAAATCAGGTTCCGAAAAATCTGAAAAAGCAAAATATATAAGAGGAATACATCTTTCAGCTTGGATAAGCGGCTCGGAAAAACACAAAAAATTAGCACTGGAGCTTTTTGATACTACAGAACTAAATACTGCAGTTATAGACATAAAAGAATACGAAGGACAAGTTTACATAAATGGTGTAAAAGAAGTAGATGAAAATAAAGCCTACGTTGCGGCAATTCCTGACCTTGAAAAATATATTTCTCTATTAAAAGAAAAAGGCATTTACACTATAGCAAGAATAGTGGTTTTCAGAGATAACACCATTTCCAGAAAGATACCTTCTTTGGCAGTCAAAAATCCTGATGGAACTATTTGGACAGACAGAAAAGGAGCAGCATGGCTTGATCCTTATAATAAAGATGCTTGGGATTATAATTTAAAAATTGCAGAAAGAGCTGCTGACATAGGTTTTGATGAAATTCAATTTGATTACATAAGATTCCCTTCAGACGGCAACACAAAAAATTGCAGATATATCAAGCCTCACTCAGCAACAGAAGCCTCAAAAACTTTGATAGGTTTTTTGAAAGAAGCAAAAAGACGTCTAAATTTGAAAGGAGCTAAAATATCTATTGACGTTTTTGGACTTACAACAACAGCTACCGACGATATGGGTATAGGTCAAAAAATAGTAGAAATGACAGAAGAGGTTGATTACGTAAGCCCTATGGTTTATCCTTCGCATTACGCGAAGTGGACTTACGGCATAGAAGATCCCAACAAAGAACCGTATAAAGTTGTTTATAACTCTATTGAGGGAGCATTAAAAAGAATTCCAGAAGAAAAGTTACGCCCATGGCTTCAAGATTTTAGTCTAGGATACAAATATGGTAAAAATGAAGTAAGAGAGCAAATGCAGGCTTGTTACGATAATAAAATAGGGAGTTGGCTGCTTTGGAATCCAAGATGCATATATACAAGAGGTGCTTTAAAAGATAAAGACGAGGAAAATACTTTTCAAATAAGCAATCCACCTACAAGCGAAATGTTAAAAACTACAGGCAAACAACAACAAATATCTCAAAATAAATAATTCAATAGGCATATCTACTAAAAACCATTAGCAGACATCAAAATATATTCTGCGACTTCAGGACTTGATCCCTCGCGCAAGAAATAATGTAAACATTTGACTACTAAAGACAAAAATCAAATTGAAGAATAAATGTTTTTTAAAATCTGAAATTTTGCATTTGCATTGCATATTTTCAGATTTTATGTTATATTACAAATAAAGCACTTCATAAGGATTGATAATTACATATGAATAAAAAAAGAACTCTTGCAAATGCTATTTTGGAAATTTCTAAAGCTTTTAAAGTTTTGCTTATTACTGGTGCAAGACAAGTAGGAAAAACTACATTATTAAAAGATACTTCAACTCCTGATAGAAAGTATGTCACTTTAGATAATCCTTCATTTTTAATTCAAGCAAAAACAGATCCTCAAGGTTTTTTAGCAGAATACAATCCGCCCGTTTGTATTGATGAAATTCAATATGCTCCTGAAATTTTTAGTTATATAAAAATGCTTGTTGATTCTTCTAACAAATATGGAAGAATTTGGATGACAGGGTCTCAACAGTTTAATATGATGCAGGGCGTTACTGAAAGTTTAGCAGGACGCGTTGCAATACTTAATATGTTTGGATTCTCTATATATGAACTGCAAGATAAAGCTTATACACAAAAACCTTTTCTGCCTAAAAAAAATAGAAAGAGAATATTAAATTATAAAAATTCTCAAGGAACATTTAAAATTTTATGGCAAGGTTCATTTCCTAATGTTATAAATAAAAATAAAAGAGATAGAACAATATTTTATGATTCTTATATCCAAACTTATATTGAACGAGATGTACGACAGATTATAAATATAAGCAACGAACTTACATTTCTCACATTTTTAAAAGTTATAGCAACAAGGACAGGGCAAGAGCTTAATTTAACAGACATATCTAAAGGTGCAGGAATACCTGTAAATACTGTAACGAGTTGGTTGTCTATTTTACAAACTTCAGGGCTTGTATATTTACTGCAACCATATTTTCAAAACACAACAAAAAGATTAACCAAAACACCTAAAATGTATTTTATGGATACAGGTCTTGCTGCATACCTGGCTGGTTGGACTACACCTGAAGCTTTAGAGATAGGTATTGCCTCTGGAGCCTTTTTTGAAACATTTGTTGTAACTGAAATTATAAAATCGTATAAACATAATGCAGTTTCAGCAGATTTATATTATTACCGCGATTCAGATAAAAATGAAATAGATTTGCTTATATATAAAGACGGACAATTTTATCCTATAGAAATTAAAAAAACTGCTACACCAACTTCAGATGATATTAAAGCTTTTAAAGGTTTCTCTAAAATAGAAAATGTTGCGTATGGAAATCTAATTTGTTTAACACCTGTTCAACAACCATTATTTACTGAGGCGGCTGCAATTTCCATTTGGGATATATAAAAGCCTTCTGCACAATAAGCTGTAGCGCACCAATGCGTGAAAAACTTGCTTTTTAATCTAAAACTCCCACTTTTGTCTGTATGCTTAATCAGAACATAAAAATCTTACAGTTCAATTAACCATACATTATTTGACTTGCTGTCCACATTTTTGAAGACTATTCTTCTTCTGACAACAATTCGCCTAAAGTGGGTTTGTCATCTTGATTTGCAAACTGTTTAACAAGTTCTTTCTCTCTATCAAATTCAAGAGCTTTCACAGAAACTTCTATTTTTCTTTTACCAGAATCAATTTTTATTATTTTAACCTCTAACTCTTTACCCTCAACAAAAACTTGCGGTTTTTCAAATTTTAAAGAGGACGCTTCGCTGTTTTTTATAGATGCTTCAATTCTGGGTTCAAGCTCTACAAAAGCGCCAAAATCCGTAATTCTTACAACTTTCCCCTTAACTATATTACCAGCCTTATATTTCTTATAAGGATCCTGAGTGACATGCTTTAATGAAAGAGAAATTTTCTCATTTTGCGGGTTTACTTCCATAACAACAACTTCAACCTCATCCCATTTCTTTAGAACATCTTTAGGGTGATTTATTTTTTTAGTCCACGAAAAATCGCTTATATGAATAAGCCCTTCTATACCTTCAGGCAATTTTACAAAAGCTCCAAACGGCACAATACTTTGAACTGTGACTTTAACCACACTGCCTGGAGCATAATGCCTAAATGCCTCGTCCCAAGGATTAGAAAGAGTCTGTTTGACTGATAAAGCTATTTTTTTATTTTCCTTATCAACACCTATAATTTTTACTTCTATATCTTGCCCTTTCTTTACTTCCCTTTTTAAAGCTGCTTCGCTGTCATTCCAAGCGTATTCGGAAGCATGAAGTAATCCCTCAACACCAGGCTCAAGTTCTACAAAAACACCATAGTCCATGATTGAAGCAACTTTTCCTTTTATAACCAAACCAACCGGAAAGCGTTCAGTAACACAATCCCAAGGATTTGCAATAAGACTTTTTATGCTCAAAGAAATCTTACCGCCTGCTTTATCAACTTTTATTATCTGAACCTTTATCCTTTGCCCCACATGCAACAAATCTTCAACTTTTTTCACTTTATACCAAGCAAGCTCACCTATATGTAATAGACCGTCTATTCCGCCTATGTCAACAAAAGCACCAAAATTTGTAATTCTTGAAACTATCCCGTCAAGCACTTGCCCTTCAGTAGCAGAAGCAAGAGCAGATTCGCGGGACGCATTTTTCTCATCTTCAACAATTTTTCTGTGGGAAACGACTATATTTTTCTTTCTTACATCAAACTCTGTAATTACGAATTCATATGTTTTACCTATATAAGGTTGCGTATCTTTTACAAAATGAATATCAAGCTGAGAAATAGGAAGAAACGCATTTATTCCACCTATATCAACAATAAAACCTCCTTTTATAGCTCTCAAAATTATTCCTGTTACATGGCTACCGCTATTAAAAGCATTTTGTAATTCATATATTTTGGCTTTTTCAACAATTGCTTTATAAGAAAGTATAGGAAGATTCTGCGTATTTATAACTTTTACTTTTACCTTTGCACCAACCTTAAGCTCAGAAGGAATCTTCCCGTCTTCAAATTCTTTTTTAGGTATTATTCCTTCGGACTTCATACCTAAATCAACCATAAAACCATCTGCAGTTTCTTCCATAATAACTACATCCAGCTCTTGTCCAAATTCAACTTTGCCTGCTTTATCATAACTTTTCATCAAATCAGCCATGCAGACGTCTTCACTGTCTTCAAAAATTGTTTTATCTAAATTTTTATTTTCCGCCATTTTTCACTTTCCTCTCTTTGCAATATCCGTTTGGAGAATCTCTCCAAGTCTCCTTTGCACGCTTTTTATTATATTATCAGGGGTTGAAGCTCCTGCGGTTAAACCTGCAGTTTTAATATTGTTAAACCATTTGGCATCTAATTCGTCTATAGTTTCAATATGATATGTTTTTGTTTGAGCTTTACATATTTCGGCAAGACGCGTAGTATTTCCTGAATTCTTACCGCCTATAACTATCATCAAATCAACTTTCTTGGCAAGTTTTTTCGCAGATTCCTGCCTTTCAAGCGTTGCTTCACATATAGTATTGTAAATATTAACCTTAAATCGTTTCTTTAAAATTTCAACAATAACGTTAAAATTTTGAGGAGTCTGCGTTGTCTGGCTTACAATATTTAAGTCACCTATCCCTTTAAACTCAAGCGCTTCCCTAGGATTTTCAATAACAACGCACTTTCCTGCCCCATAAGAGACAAGTGCCTCAACTTCAGGGTGAGAATTCTCGCCAACTATTACTATAGTTGTTTCTTGCGAGCTTAAATTCTTGATTATATCTTGAGCTTTCTTAACAAATGGGCAGGTAGCGTCTATAATATATAGTGTTTTATCTTTTTCAAGCCTATTAAGCAATTCCAAAGATATGCCATGAGTTCTTAGAATTATACAACCGCTTTTGACACAGTCTATATCATTTAAAATTTTCACGCCTTTTTCTTTAAGACGTTTAACTTCTTGAGGATTGTGGATTATTGGTCCTAAAGTATAGACCTCAGGCTTTTCATTCAAAGTTTTTTCTACTAAACCTATAGCTCTTTTAACGCCAAAACAAAATCCAGCGTTAGCTGCTGTCTTTATTTCAACATTTTTATCCACTAAATGCTCCGTTACATTTTTGATATTTCATCTAAAACTTTTTGAGATAAGTCTATATAATCATTTTTTGAAAAATTTTTTGGAGGATATATAGGTTTCCCATATTTTATTTTTATCCGTTTAAACTTTAACATCATGTTCGTATTCTCTATTTTGACAGGAATTAACGGAACTTGAGCGTTGCACGCCACCATACCCGCTCCAGCTCTGGCTTTTCCCAATTTCCCATCTCTAGAACGAGTGCCTTCAGGAAACATCAAAAGCAAACGTCCTTTCTCAAGGAGAGAAAATGCATGCCTCACAGCAGACGTATCTTGAACTCCCCTCTTAACGGGAAACGCATTCGTTTGTTTTATAGTCCAGCCAAATACAGGAATGTCAAACAACTCTTTTTTTGCCATAGAATACAATGGACGTTTCATGGCTGCGCCTGTAAGAGGCGGATCAAAGAAACTTATATGATTTGGAGCGATTACTGCTCCTCCAGTGTTTGGTATATTCTGCGATCCCTCTATACAATATCTGTAAAATAGTTTAAACATTATCCTAAACATCTGCCTACCGAGCAAAAATAAGAAAGAAGATTTTTCCTTTACTTGCATATGTTTTTCAATACCTCGTAGAAG
>JAITKZ010000047.1 GCA_031278115.1 Endomicrobium sp. | reverse complement strand
CTTGAATTTTCTTCTGTTGAAAAAGGCGGTTGGCTTAGTTCTTTGTTAGTAGGTTGTTTGCCGATGATTCTTTTCCTTTTTGTGTGGTTTTTCCTTATGAGAGGAATGATGATGGGCAGTGGCAAAAATGCTATGTCTTTTGGTAAAACAAAAGCAAAACTTGCAGGAAACAACGCTGCTAAAAAAGTTACGTTTAAAGACGTTGCGGGTTGCAATGAAGCAAAAGAAGGATTACAGGAAATAATAGAATTTTTAAAAGATCAGGCTAAATTTCAAAAATTGGGTGGAAAGATTCCAAAAGGAGTTCTTCTTTTTGGATCTCCGGGAACGGGAAAGACTTTGCTTGCCAAAGCTGTTGCTGGTGAAGCTGGAGTTCCTTTCTTTTCTTCAAGTGGCTCGGAATTTGTTGAGATGTTTGTAGGTGTTGGTGCTTCAAGGGTAAGAGATTTATTTGATCAAGGTAGAAAGTCTGCCCCATGCTTATTATTTATAGATGAAATAGATGCTGTTGGTAGGCATAGGTTTGCAGGTATCGGTGGAGGACACGACGAAAGAGAGCAAACCCTAAATCAGCTGCTTGTTGAGATGGATGGTTTTGATACAAAAGAAGGTGTTATTTTAATTGCTGCGACAAACAGACCTGATGTATTGGACCCTGCTCTTTTAAGACCAGGAAGATTTGACAGACAGGTTGTAGTTCCAAGTCCTGATTTAAGAGACAGAGAAGAGATTCTTGCGGTACATGCCAAAAAAATTAAGTTGGATAGCGATGTAAATTTAAATGTTATGGCCAGAAGAACTCCGGGATTTGTCGGTGCGGATTTGGCAAATCTCATAAATGAGGCAGCATTGCTTGCCGCTAGAACTGGTCAAAAAGCCGTAAATATGAAAAATATAGAAGAAGCTATAGACAGAATTCTTGCAGGACCTCAGAGAAAGTCTCGTATGATGTCTGAAAAAGAGAAAAAAGTTATAGCTTATCATGAAGCAGGACATACTATAGTTGCAAAATTGCTTCCAACGGCAGATCCTGTTCATAAAGTTTCCATAGTGCCTAGAGGTCCGGCACTTGGTTATACTCTTCAACTTCCGGAAGAAGATAAATACCTAACTTCAAAAACTGAACTTTTAGGCAGATTGGCAATACTCTTTGGTGGACGCGTTGCTGAAGAAGTGATGTTTTCAGAGATTACAACTGGAGCTCAGAATGATATTTCAAAGGCTACAGAAATTGCAACAAGAATGGTTATGGAATTTGGTATGAGTGAGAAAATAGGTCCAATGGCTTTACAAAGACCTAATGAAGAAGTTTTCCTTGGAAGAGATATTTCAAGAGAAGTAAGACATTCTGGTAAAACCTCAGAACTTATAGATGAAGAGATTAAGAAAATTATAGATGGGGCTAAATCTAAGGCAACTAAACTTATTAAAGATAATTCAGCAGCGCTTGATAAGCTTGTAAAGTATCTTTTAGAGAGAGAAAATCTTAATGGTGAAGAAGTTGATAAAATAATGAAAGGTGAAGAATTGCCTCCAGTAGCAGAAAAAGTGCCAGTACCAGTAACAGTAACAGAAGAAGACAGAAAAGAAGCCGCGGTTGAAAAAGAAGTTATAAAAGAAAAAATTGATGACAGACAACAGGAAAGTGAAAAAATTTAATTTTGACAAAAAAAAAGCTCAAAAAGCTATAAGACTTTTGCTTGAATCTTTTGGAGAGGATTTAGACAGAGAGGGTCTTAAGCGTACGCCTGAAAGAGTGGCTGAGTTTTATAAAGAAGCTTTATCAGGAAATGAAGTTGACCCTTCAGAGCTTGTTCCTGTCCATTATGCTATGGAAGAGCATGAAGAAATAATACTTGTTAAAGATATTCCGTTTTATTCGCTATGTGAACATCATTTGCTCCCTTTTTTCGGCAAAGCCTGTGTAGCATATATGCCTCAAAAAGATAAAATAGTGGGAGTATCAAAACTTGTAAGACTTGTAGAAGTTTTTGCTAATAGGCTTCAGTTGCAGGAAAGACTTACAAAACAAATTGCCGGTACTATAATGAAGTCAATAGAACCTCATGGAGTCATGGTTGTTATTGAAGCCGAACATTTGTGCATGACAATGAGAGGTGTTAAAAAGCCAGGAGCTAAAATGCTTACTTCAGCTATGAGGGGAATATTTTTAAAAGATGTGAGAACTAGATCTGAAGCTATGTCTCTTTTAGGAAGATAAATTGATAATAAGAAAAGCTGCGGCAAATAGTTTTAGTGATGTTTTAAAACTTGTAAAAAATACAGGTTGCAGCTCTGCAGTTTATGAATCTTTGGCAAACAAAGGCATACTTGAACCTATAGTTATAGAGAAGATAGATAATAGAGCAGCAAATATTTTAAAACAAGAGGCTATTTCTGTAGGCGCCGATTTAGCTTTGAATGAGAATATCAGCGGGTTTAAACAGGGATTTTCAGATATAGTATTATTTGCGACTCTGTTTCAACTTGGTAAGCTTATATCCAAACTTAGTTTGCAACCTTTTGGTTTAAAACAGATTGGTAGCGATTTAAAAAGAATAATAATTAAAAAAAAAGTTTTTAGATATAAAAACAAATCTTTAGATTTATCAAAACCTGTTGTTATGGGTATAGTTAACTTGGACCCTAATTCTTTTTCAGGCGATGGGTTAACAGATCCTGATAAAGCTTTAGAGCAGGCTGTTGAGTTTGAAAAGTTTGGCGCTGGCATTATAGATATAGGTGCGGAATCTTCAAGACCGGGCGTAAAACTTATTGATCCAGAAACTGAGATTAAAAGGTTGCTGCCTGCTTTAAAACGAATAAGAAAGCATGTTAAAATCCCTATTTCTATAGATACTTACAAATATGAGACAGCAAAAATTGCATTATCAGAAGGAGCTGATATAATAAACGATATTTTTTCTTTAAGAAAAGGTAAAGATAAACTAGCTAAACTTATTGCTGACTATAAAGCAGGATTGATTCTTATGCATATGAAGGGAACCCCAGAGAATATGCAAGTTAAACCTGAGTATAAAAATTGTACTTCTGAAGTTTATGAATTTCTTTGTAAGAGGAAGTCTTATGCTATGAGATTTGGAATAAAAGAAGATTATATTGCCGTAGATCCGGGACCAGGGTTTGGAAAGACGGTTAAACACAATATAGAGCTAGTAAAAAATATGAATGTTTTCTCTAGTCTCGGTGCGGTACTTGGTGCAGTGTCGCGAAAACGATTTGTCAGAGCTTTGGCGGGTGAAGATAAAGCGTCATTTATAATTGCCAACTTTCTTTCGGCATTTTGCGGAGCCGATATTGTAAGAGTCCACGATGTTAAAGAAACTGTCAATGTTTTTAAAATAATAGAAACTTTCAGAGGAATATAATGGAAACATTTGTCACTTTTTATACCTTGTATATCTCAAATATTTTGGATATATTCATTCTTACGTTAATATTCTACAGGATAATTCTTATAATACAAGGCACAAGGACAATACAGATATTTATCGGCATATTATTCATCTTGGGTCTGACTGTTGTTTCAAGAGATATTTTGCATTTAAAAGCTTTGTCATGGCTTTTAGACAATTTTTGGCTTGCAGCGGTTATAATATTTGCTGTGATATTTCAGACGGAAATACGTAATCTTTTGGCTCAAGTAGGCGGTCATCTGTGGGGATCAAAATCAAAAATTAAGGATTCTTACGTAATTGAAATAATTGATGCTGTTGAAGATTTAAGCTCTTCAATGGCGGGGTGTCTTATCGCTATAGAAAATGAAATCGGCTTAAAGAATTTTACAGAGACTGGAGTGTCGCTTAATGCCGATATTTCCAGAGAACTTCTTCTTTCAATTTTTAAGAATAAATCCGCTCCTTTGCATGATGGTGCAATTATAATTTCCAACGCTAGGATAATATCTGCGGGCTGTGTTCTTCCTTTAAGTCATGACACGAATGTAAAATTGTTTGGGACAAGGCACAGAGCTGCCCTTGGATTAAGCGAAGTGACAGACGCTGTTGTTGTTGTTGTTTCAGAAGAAACGGGACAAATTTCGGTGGCTCATGATAGTAAGTTGCATGGTAATATATCTCTCTCAAAACTTCGGGAGATAATCAATACAAACGGCGAGGTCTTGAGAACAAAATGACAAGGTTATTTGCTAAGATCAAAAAAAATTGGCAGCTGAAGGCTCTTGCGTTTATTCTTGCGCTTTTTGTATGGCTATACGCGAGATACATGTAAATGAAAATATTTGGCACAGATGGAATTAGGGGAGATTCTTCTAAATTTCCATTTGATAATACTACTCTTAATATTATAGGTCGTTCTATAGCCGAAGTTCTGGGCGCCAATAAGCGTATTCTTATTATCCGCGACACTAGAGAGTCTGGCAAAAGGATACAGGCAAAACTTTCTGAAGGAATGTCTGCTAATGGAGCAAAGATGGTGTTTGGTAGCATTATGCCTACGCCTGCAGCTTCTTTGCTTGTAAAAAATGGGAACTATTGCGCTGCAGTTGTTATATCGGCGAGCCATAACATTTATACAGACAACGGAATTAAAATTTTTAATTCTAATGGATATAAACTTTCATATTCAATAGAAGAGAAAATAGAAGCAAAGATAAATGAATACATCACTTCAAAGGATGTTTTGCCAATAAAAAAGGTATCTTTAAAAGAAAATTCAAAACTTATAAAGTTTTATGAAAATTTTATTATAGAAAATTTTTCGGGTAAAAAACTTAAAGGCAAGACCATAATTTTAGACTGTGCGCACGGTGCTTCATATAAATGTGCTCCGCGCATTTTAAAAAAATTGGGCGCAAGAGTTATAGCATTAAACGTTAGCCCTGATGGTAAGAATATAAATTTAAATTGTGGCGCATTACACCCTCAATCTCTGTGTAAGGCTGTAAAAGAATACAATGCTTTTTGTGGATTCGCTTTTGACGGTGATGCTGACAGATTGATATGTGTTGACGAAAACGGCATGATAAGAGATGGCGATTATTTTTTATCTTCAATGTCTATATGGTTGAAAAGTAAAAAGAAACTTAAAAACGATATTTTAGTTTCAACTGTTATGGCAAATATAGGATTGTTCCGCGCTTTAAAGAAAGAAAAAATAAAAGTTATATCTTCTAAAGTCGGCGACAGGTATGTTATAGAAGATATGAAGAAACATAAAGCCTCTCTTGGCGGAGAGCAGTCAGGACACTTCATATTTAAAGATATATTAGCTACTGGTGATGGAATTTTGAGTTCTGTTATGATTCTTTCTGCTTTGAGCAGTACAGGCAAAACAATGTCAGAATTTATGAATGTTATTGAGAAATTTCCACAGATTTTGGTAAATAGAAAAGTGATGAAGAAAGTTCCTCTTGAAAAACTTTCTAAGTCGTATAATCTAATAAAAGCTTGCGAAAAATCTCTTGGTTCTGATGGACGCGTGCTTGTAAGATATTCAGGTACAGAAAATCTTTTGAGGGTTATGGTTGAGGGTAAAGATATTGACGAGATTAAAAATATTGCTGAAAGTATAGCCGATGCAGTTGAGAAAGAAACATCTCTACAATAAAGCAGAGAGGTGGAAAGATGATAAAATTAGGCGTAAATATTGACCACATAGCTACCTTAAGACAAGCTCGCAGAGAAGGCGCTCCATCGGTCGTTGAAGCTGCTCTTGTGTGCGAAAAAGCTGGAGCAGATGGAATTACTGTTCATTTAAGAGAAGACAGAAGACATATTCAAGACTATGACGTTTACAGCTTGCGAGAAATTTTAAAAACTAAATTAAATCTAGAAATGGCTGCGACTGAAGAAGTGGTTGGCGTTGCTTTAGACGTTAAGCCGGATTCTGTGTGTATAGTTCCGGAAAAGAGGGAAGAACTTACCACCGAAGGCGGTCTTGATGTTAAAAATAACAAAGAAACCCTTTCTAGTATTATATCTAAGCTTAAAAAAGCTGGAATTGTGGTCAGCATATTTATTGATGCGGATCTGGAACAAGTTTCTGCTTGTTCTGAAGTTGGAGCAGATGCGGTTGAGTTGCATACTGGGAAATACTCTTTAATTTTTAAAGAAAGCGGTTCTTCATCAAGAGAATGTAAAGGCGAGCTTAAGAGAATTACTGAAGCTTCAAAGGAAGCTCTTAAAAGGAAGCTTATATTGAATGCTGGACATGGGCTTGATTACGAGAATGTAGGTCAAATCTGTAAAATTCATGGAATGAATGAATTTAATATAGGGTTTTCAATAATTTCTAAAGCAATATTTGATGGTCTTCAAAAAGCTGTTTTTGATATGAGAAAACTGATACAGCAGAACTCAAATTTGTAAATTTAGAGAGGTCTACGCATGTGCGGAATAGTGGGTTATATAGGTGAAAAAAATGCTGTAGATATAGTTCTTGATGGATTAAAAAAACTTGAATATAGAGGATATGATTCTTCAGGTATTGCTGTTGTTAAAGATGGACAGTTGCAAATTAGACGAAGCGTAGGCAAATTAAAAAATCTTGAAGAAAATATAGAAAAAAAGCATTTAAAAGCGAATATATCTATAGGTCATACTCGTTGGGCTACGCATGGTAAGCCGTCGGAAGAAAACGCTCATCCGCACACAGATCCGACCAAAAGTATAGTTATAGTTCATAATGGAATAATAGAAAATTATGCCGAATTAAAATCGGGTCTTGAAAAAGAAGGCAAAGAATTTAGATCTGAAACCGATACTGAAGTAATAGCTCATCTTATAAAAAAACATTACAAAAATAATTTGCTTTTTGCAGTTCAGGAAACTCTTAAAGAAATAAAAGGTTCATATGCTCTTGGCGTAATATGTAAAGATGAGCCAGATAAAATAATATGCGCAAGACAAGATGCTCCTCTTATCGTTGGCATAGGCGAAGGCGAAAACTTTTTAGCTTCAGATATTCCAGCATTACTTTCTTACACCCGCGATATGATTTTTCTTGAAAATGGCGATATTGCCGAATTGACTGCCAACAAAATAACAATAACTGATATTGAAAATAACGTAAAAAAGAGAGAAGTAAAAAATATAAAATGGGATTGTGTACAGGCTGAAAAAGAAGGCTATAAACATTTCATGCTTAAAGAAATACATGAACAGCCTAGAACTATTGAAGATACTTTTAGAGGTAGAATTTATCCTGATGAAGGTCGTGTTTATCTTGAAGAAGTCAAATTGTCAAAAGAAGATATTAAGAATATATCAAATGTTTATATCGTTGCTTGTGGAACTTCTTATCATTCTGGGCTTGTTTCAAAATTTCTTTTTGAGAATTTTGCAAAAATGCATACAGAAGTTGATATAGCGTCGGAGTTTAGATATAGAGAGCCTATTTTAAATGACAGGATTCTTGTTATAGTCATTTCTCAATCAGGAGAAACAGCAGACACTTTAGCTGCTCTAAGGCTTGCTAAGAGCAAAGGTTGTATAACGTTAGCAGTTTGCAATATTGTTGGGTCTAGCATGAGCCGCGAGGCTGACCATGTGCTATACACCCACTGCGGACCGGAAATAGGTGTTGCATCTACGAAAGCTTTTACTGGGCAGATTGCTGCTCTTTATATGCTTGCATTAGATTGGGCGTGTAGAAAGGAAAGCCTTTCAAAAGAAGAGTTAAAAAAATATTTAAAGGAATTACGGGAAGTTCCTGTAAAGGTAGGAAATTTTTTAAAACAAGCGGAAAGTGTTCATGAAGTTGCCAAAAAATTTGCACATAAAAGAGATTTTTTATACTTAGGTAGGAATGTTAATTATCCTGTTGCTCTTGAGGGCGCTTTAAAGCTAAAAGAGATTTCTTATATACATGCAGAAGGGTATGCAGCTGGTGAAATGAAGCACGGTCCTATAGCTTTGATTGATGATGATATGCCTGTGGTTGCTATAGCTGTTAAGAGCAGAGTTTACAAAAAAATAATTTCAAATATTGAAGAAGCAAAGGCAAGAGGCGGTACTATTATATTAATAGCAAGCGAATCTGACAAAACTGCTTTAGACAAGGGCGACAACGTAATATATGTTCCGGACTGCGATGAGTTCATATCCCCTATTTTATCTGTAATTCCTCTCCAATTGTTGTCTTATTATGTGGCAGTGATGTTAGGTTGCGATGTTGACCAGCCTAGGAATCTCGCAAAATCAGTTACAGTTGAGTAAGTTTTGTTTTGTATTTTTCTCTAAGCCTTTGACTGAAGTGCTTTAGAAGTTTCCTTGCATGGAGCGGTATTCTATTTAGCCTGATTGTTTGTTATACTGTGTGAAGTTACAGATTCTAGTTTCAATTTTTTCAGAAATCTTATAATTAAAAAGTTTAAAATGAACATAGGCATAGATATAGAAGAAGTTAAAAGATTTGATAAATACGTAAAAGATAAAACATATCTTGAACGTATATTTTCAAAAGAAGAAATATTATATTCTTTAGCTAAAAAAAACGCAGCGCAGCATTTAACTGCTCGCTTTGCGGCTAAAGAAGCCGTATGGAAGGCTTTAAGCTCAAAGAATAAGAATCTTGTAATAACTGATATATCTGTCAGAAACGATAAAGATGGCAAACCTCAAGTTTATGTAAAGAATAAGAAATATAATAAAATAAATATATCTCTGTCTCATACGAAAAAATACGTTGCTGCGGTTGCAATTGCTTTTTAACTTTATGAAGAAACAAGAAATTAAAAACTTCATCTGCAAATTAAAAAGAAAGCCTGACAGTCACAAATATGATTTTGGACATGTTTTAGTCATTGCAGGTTCTAAGACCATGCCCGGCGCAGGAGTTTTATGCTGTTTAGGAGCATTTTATTCTGGAGCGGGTCTTGTAACATATGCTGTTAAAGAAAATTTTTTAATTCAAGCTTGTTCGTTGTCTAGACCAGAGACACTATTTTACATATATAAAACAGCGTCGGATATTCTTAACTACGTCAAATTAAGAAAAGTTACATCTATAGTTATAGGACCTGGACTTAAATCAGATTATAAATTTGTTCATAAGATTATTTCTTCAGTTAATATTCCCACAGTTTTAGACGCCTCAGGAATTTCTGTTTTTAATGGTATTTCAGGCAAGCTTAATGACGCAAAATCTAACCTTATATTAACACCTCACTTAGGTGAATTTTCCAAACTTTTGAATATTTCAATTGATTCTATAAAAAGTAACAGAGCAAAAATAGCAGCGGATTTTGCTGACAAAAATTCTCTTATATGCGTTCTCAAAGGTAAGGATACGCTTGTTGTTTCAGATGGAAAGATTTATACAAATAATACAGGTACTCCTGCTATGGCTACAGCGGGAAGCGGCGATGTTTTGAGCGGGATGATAGCTGCATTTATAAATATTGACTATGACATTTTTGAGGCTGTAAAGTTTGCAGTATTTGTTCATGGATTAGCAGGAGAGTTGGCTGAGAAAGAAAAATGCCAAATAAGTATTGTCGCAAGCGATATAGCTGAAAATATTTATAGAGCCATAAAGCAAATTTCGCATTGATTATATATGGAGATAAAATGGATTTTGAAAGAAAAGTTATAGAAAACAGAAGGCATATACATAAAAACCCAGAGCTTGGCGGAAAAGAATTTAAAACTGCAAAATTTATTGAGTCTAAACTTAATGAATTGAAAATTCCATATAAAAGAGTTGGCGATACTGGGGTGGTCGGTATTATAAAAGGAAAATTTTCTGGGAAAACAATAGCTTTAAGAGCTGATATAGATGCTTTAGGTGTTTGTGAGTATAATGATATTGATTATAAGTCAGTAAATACGGGAGTTATGCATGCTTGTGGTCATGATGCGCACACGGCGATAATGTTTGGAGCGGCAGAGCTTTTAAACATGAAAAAAAATGAATTGAAAGGAAATATAAAATTTATTTTTCAACCAAATGAGGAAAATTCCAATGGCGCTAAAGTTATGATAAAAGCTGGGGTTCTGAAAAATCCAGATGTTGATTTTATTTTGGGAACGCATGTAAGCCCTTGGATAAAATCAGGCAAAATAGGTTTAAAGTATGGCGCTATGATGTCTGCGGTTGATCAAATAAAGATAGAAATTATTGGAGCTATAGCGCATGGTGCTTATCCTCATAAGGGCAAAGACGCATTAGTTGCGGCATCAGTTTTTGTAAATATGGCGCAAAGTATTATATCAAGAGAAATTGATCCTACAGAAGACGCTGTTATAACATTTGGGAAGATAGAAGGCGGTGATGCGTATAATGTTATCTGTAAAAATGTAACTTTGCTTGGTACAGTAAGGAGTTTTAATAAAGAAGTAAGAAAATTGATAAAAGCAAGTGTTATAAAGAAAATTAAAGCTTTGGAAATTGCTTATGGTGTTAAATGTAAAGTTGACTATATTCCCATAGGGAACGCTTTAATAAACACACCTAAGATTACTGAAGCTTGCATAAAAACGGCTAAAGAATTTTACGGCAGACAAAACGTTGAAATATTGCAAAAACCGTCTATGGGGGGAGAGGATTTTTCGGAATATCTAAATAATGTCCCCGGGAATTTTATTTATATAGGCACGTCAAAAGACAAACATACCTCATATCCTTGGCACCACAGCAATTTTAATGTAGATGAAACAGCTCTTCCAAAAGCTTCTAAGTATATTGCATATACTTTAGAATCGTTTTTAAAATAAAAAAAGTTTATATTATGCTATTTATAGTATAAAATTATTTTTTTTATTGACCGAAAAATAATAAATTTGTAAAATTCTATAACTAAATATAAATATATTTCAAGGGAATTTGAATATGACGAAATCTTGCGATACGTCCAACGAGTTCGAATTACCCAAGACATACGGTGACACCAAAGTAGTTATTCTTCCAAAAGATCCCGTTTGGATTTTTGCTTATTGGGAGTTCTCTTTTGATAAATTTGGAGAATTGTCAAGACAATACAACGGCGACTTTGACTCTTCTGCTTTTGTAATTAGAGTTTATGACGTTACAGGCATAGATTTTAATGGTAGCAACGCTAATAAGTATTTTGACATACATGCAAACTACGATTCTTTAAGTTGGTATATAAACGTAGGAGAATACAATCGTTCATGGATTGTTGATGCGGGTTTTATTCTTAAGAATGGAAAATTTATATCTGTCGCAAGATCTAATCTTCTTAAAATGCCTGCGTATGGAGCTTCGGATATTGCCGATGAATTATGGGGAACTCTTAAATTTGATTTTGAAAAATTTCTCAAGAAGAACATAGGTTCTTCAAATACAACCGTAAAAAACATGAAGGAATTTTGGAAAATTACAGAGTTGCCTTCAAGCAAAAGCTTTGCAAGTTCTAGGTTGCTTTCCAAAAAATAAGTATAGTTACAGTAGCGTTAGGCAAATCAATTTTATAGAGGTTGTTCAATGAACTATAAAGGCTACTGGTGTTTGCAATTACACGCTCACCTACCATACGTAAGGCACCCTGAATATCTCGATTTTTTGGAAGAAGATTGGCTTTATGAAGCAATTACCGAAACATATCTTCCTTTACTTTCAGTATTTGAAAAATTTGTTGAAGCCAGAATAGATTTTAGGATAACTATAACAATAAGTCCGTCTTTAGCGAACATGCTTTCAGACAACCTTCTACAGTCTCGTTATTACGAAAGATTAAATAAACAAATAGAACTTTCAGAAAAAGAACTTTCAAGGACCCAGAACAGTATTGATTTTAAGCCTGTTGCTCAAATGTATTATGATCATTTTCAAGACTGCAAAAGATTATGGAATAAATACAATGGAAATATCCTTAATGGTTTTAAAAAGTTGCAGTTTTTAGAAAAGATTGAAATTATCACATGTTGCGCTACGCATGGTTTCCCACCTTTGATGAATAACGAAAAAGCTCAAATAAGCATAGCTTGTAAAGATTACGAAAGGCACTTCGGGGTAAGCCCTAAGGGAATATGGCTTGCCGAATGCGCTTATTATCCCGGGATAGATAAAATATTGAAAGGAGAGAATTTAAAGTATTTCTTTCTTGATTCTCAAGGTATTTTATATGCTACGCCTCGTCCTAAATACGGCATTTTTGCACCCGTTTATTGTGAGAGTGGTGTTGCGGTTTTTTCAAGAGACATAGAAACTGCAAGCCAAGTTTGGAGTGCAGAAACTGGGTATCCTGGAGATTTTGCTTATAGAGAATTTTACAGAGATTTAGGGTATGATTGCGATTATGAATATATAAAGCCTTATTTACATTCAGATGGCATTAGAAGAAATATTGGAATAAAATATCATAAAATCACAGGAAAAGTTGATTTGAGCGACAAACAGCCTTACTCTCCACGACAGGCAAGAGATAAAGCTGCTGAGCATGCAGGCAATTTTTTATTCAATAGAACTAAACAGGTTGAATATTTATCAGACCTTATGGATAGACCTCCCATAGTTGTTTCTATGTACGATGCCGAACTTTTTGGACATTGGTGGTTTGAAGGACCTGATTTTATAAACTTTTTATTTAGGAAAATGCAGTACGATCAAAATATTATAAAACCTATAACTCCTTCGGAATATCTCAATAAATTTCCTGTAAATCAAATTGTTAGTCCTGCAGCTTCATCTTGGGGGGATAAAGGATATTATGAGGTTTGGCTTAATGGAGCAAATGATTATATTTACAGACATTTACATAAAGCTTCTGATAGAATGTCTGAATTGGCAAATAACTTTGCCAATGTCGGAGGAATTTTAAAAAGAGCATTAAATCAATCTGCAAGGGAGTTACTTCTTGCACAATCGTCTGACTGGGCTTTTATTATGACTACGGGAACAATGGTTGAATATGCAAAAAAAAAGAACCAAAGATCATCTGGAAAATTTTACAAAGTTGTATTCGCAAATAATCAATAACTCTTTGGATGAATCCTATTTAAAAAGTTTGGAAAATAAAAATAACATATTTCCAGAAATAGATTACAAAGCTTACGTTTAATAAACTAAATGATAAATTACATTGCTTGTATTGTTTTAGCAGCTTTGGCTTTAGTTTTTGCAGCGAGTTTTTTATACTTCGTCGTAAGATGAAGCGGTTACAAGGAACTATAGTAGAGCTTAATAGCAGGATTTCAAAAAGTTTGGACTTAGATAATTTATTAAATATATTGCTGGAACTTAACGAATTTCCTATCAAAGAGCAGAATTTTTTTGACAGAAACAAATTTTTGAATACAGTCGTAAACATGATATGTAAATTTGCAGGAATATGTTCTGCCGTGATTATTCTGTTGGATAATGATACGAAGAAACCTTTTATCGCCGCGGTAGAAGATAAAAGATCAGTTGAATTGGGATCGGAAGCGAAATTTGAACTGAACGTAGCAACTTTTGTTCTTGAAAATTCTAAACCTATTTTGGTAAATAATAATACATCCGATATTGATGTAAGATTATTTCAGGCAGGATATAATAGAGAATATAAATCTTTTATTGCTGTTCCTCTTAAAGTTAAAAATAAATCTATAGGAGTTTTGATCGCCGCCGCTTTGCCAGGCGGTAAAATTTTTGATGACAGAGATTTAAGTTTTATTAATATTGTTGCAGATCAAACAGCAGAAATCCTTGACAATCAGGAACTCTACCATAATCTTCACGATTTTTATTTTGAAATTGTAAAAACTTTAGTAAGAATGATAGAAGCCAAAGATCATTACACTTTTAATCACTCAGATAGAGCTGGACAATACGCCAAACTTATAGCTGAGAATCTCAATCTCCCTTCAGAAGTAGTAAGGCAAATAGAATTTGCTGCTTTGATGCATGATATAGGAAAAGTTGGCATAGCAGGACATATTTTAAACAAAGTTAGTAGTCTTACAGAAGGTGAGAAAGAAGTATTAAAAATGCACCCTATTATTGGATATAACATCATTGCTCCGTTAGTTTTTTTATCTTCAGTGGCGCCACTTGTTTTATATCACCAAGAGTGGTATAACGGCAAAGGGTATCCCGAAGGTTTGTCAGGAGAAGAGATTCCTTTAGGAGCAAGAATAATATCTGTTATTGACGCTTATGATGCAATGACTTCAGACAGACCGTATAGAAAAGCATTAGGAGAAGAATATGCAATTTCTGAGATCAAAAAAGGCATGGGTACTCAATTTGACCCTAAAGTTGCTAAAACCTTCATAGATATACTAAAATCTAAAGCTGCATAAACGTACAGGATTAGTTAAATTGTATGAGTGGTATTTTATACGTAGTTCCAACCCCAATAGGCAATCTTGAAGATATAACCCTAAGAGCGTTAAGAATTTTAAAAGACTGTGACCTTGTGGCCTGCGAAGATACTCGGCAGAGTCTAAAGCTTTTGTCACATTTTGGAATATCCAAAAATTTGATAAGTTTTTATTCTTATAACCAGCAATATAGGGTTAGGCAAATAATAGATAAATTGTCTAATGGCAAAAAAGTTGTTCTTATCTCAGATGCAGGAACGCCAGGAATTTCTGATCCTGGATATATTTTAATTAAAGAAACTATAGAAAAAGGCATAAAGATGGAAGTTTTGCCGGGTGCAAGTGCTGTTGTAACTGCTTTGGTTGGCTCAGGACTTCCTACAAACGGTTTTGTTTTCTGTGGTTTTTTGAAGAGAAAAACTGGAAAAATGAAGAAAGAACTTTCAGAATTTATAAATTTGGGAAAAACAATAGTGTTTTATGAACCTCCACAGAGAATACTTAAAACCGTTGAGATATGTCTAGAAGTATTTGGTGAGAATACTAAAATTTGTCTTGCCAGAGAATTGACTAAAAAGTTTGAAGAATTTATAAGAGGAACAATAAAAGAAGTATTGGAAAATATAAAAGATAGAAATAATTTGCTTGGGGAGTTTGTTGTTTTAATATATCCTCACAGTGATGAGGGGAAAGAAAGTGATTAGAGCAGGAATTATAGGAATAACTGGGTACACTGGCGAAGAACTTTTAAAGCTTCTTTCAAAACGCGATGATGTTAAGATAAGGATTTACGGAAGAAGTTCGTCGCAGGAAAGAGATTTGAAAGATATTTATCCAGAGTTTGCAGGTTTAAATTTAAAAGTAGAACCTTTGAACATAAAACAAATAGCAGCAAACTGCGATATTATTTTTCTCGCTTTGCCTCATGGTATTGCTTTTGAAATTGTTCCACAGCTTATTGATTTGGGTATAAAAGTCATAGATTTATCAGCAGATTTCAGATTAAAAAGCACTGAGGTGTATGAAAAATGGTATAAGGTAAACCATACAGCAAAAGATTACATAAGCAAAGCTGTTTACGGTTTATCTGAACTTAACGACAAAGAAATTAAAAAGGCATTATTAGTTGCAAACCCGGGTTGTTACCCTACAAGCGTTATTTTAGGTTGTGCTCCGGCGATAAAAAATGGATTTGTAGATTTGAAAGGGGTAGTTATAGATTCTAAAAGTGGTATTTCAGGTGCAGGCAGAAAATCTGCTGAGGAATATTTTAAAAACGAACACCCAAATTTTAGAGCCTATAAAATTGCTGGATACCACAGACATATTCCAGAAATAGAACAAGAGCTTGCAAGTCTCTCTGGCGAAAAAGTAACTATAAGTTTTACACCCCATATCATGCCTATTGAAAGAGGAATGCTTTCAACTATTTATATAAACCTTAGACAAAATGTTAAGACATATACAGTAATAGAAAAATATAGAGAATTTTATAAATATAGAGAATTTGTAAAAGTTTTTGATGAAGACGTAATACCGGGAATTAAAGATGTTGTAAACACAAATTTCTGTGATATAAGCATAAAGATAGACGAAAGAGCAAAAAGACTTGTTATAGTTTCAGTTATAGATAATTTAGTAAAAGGAGCTTCAGGACAGGCAGTTCAGAACATGAATCTTATGTTTGGTTTGCCGGAAACTGCAGGCTTAATATAGGAGAAAGTTTAAATGCTTCCAAAAGGTTTTAAAGTTGGTGGAATCCGTTCAGAGTTATCTAAAAAAGAAGGAAAGAAAGATTTGGCTCTTTTTATTTCCGACGTCCTGGCTAGTACAGCAGGTATTTTTACACAAAATGTAGCAAAGGCTGCTCCTGTTCTTTTAGATATTGAAAGATTAAAAATGGGAAATAAATTTTCAGGTGTTATAGCAAATTCGGGTTGTGCTAATGCTTGTACAGGAATTAAAGGATTAGAAGACGCTGAGTATATCTGTTCAGTAAGTGAAAGTATTTTTGGGTTGGATTCAGGTTCATTGCTATGCGCTTCTACAGGAGTTATCGGACAATATTTAAACATTTTTAGAGATACCTTTCCTGAAAAAATTAAATTATTGAGAGATAGTATTGGGACGTCTCTTAAAAATGAAGAAGAAGCTATTCTTGCCATAATGACTACAGATACGTTTATAAAAAAGGTTGAGAAAGAAGTTGTTGTTAAAAATGGCAAAATTAGAATTTGGGGTTGTGTCAAAGGTTCAGGAATGATTCACCCTAACTTGCAGGGTCCTCATGCTACGATGCTTTCATTTATATTAACGGACCTTGATATAGAAAGTGCAACTCTTCAAGGAATTTTAGAAGAGTCTGCAGATAAATCTTTTAATTGTATTTCTGTTGACGGAGACACGTCAACAAATGATACTGTTATTGTTTTGGCAAATGTTCAAAGTGGAATTGGTAAATTATCTAAAAAAGATATTGCTATTTTTGTAAATGCTTTTGACGAATTGACTTTGGATCTTGCCAAGTCTGTTGTTAAAGACGGCGAGGGTGCTACTAAATTTGTTGAAATTGAAGTAAAAAATGCTAAAACAAAAA
>JAITKZ010000037.1 GCA_031278115.1 Endomicrobium sp. | reverse complement strand
CTTCGTCTATGATGGCATAATTTAACGGACGCAGAACTCTGTCCTCTTTTGTAATTACCATGTTGTCTCTAAGATAATCAAAACCGAGTTCGTTGTTTGTAACATATGTTATATCACAGCTGTACGCTGCTCTTCTTTCTTCTTTACTTGTATCATGTCCTACGTTTCCTACTGTAAGACCCAATTTTTCGTAAACTGCACCCATCCATTCTCTGTCTCTTTTAGCAAGATAATCATTAACTGTAACAATATGTACGCTTGTATGAGGCAAAGCGTTAAGATATGCTGCAAGCGTAGCAACCAAAGTTTTACCTTCCCCCGTCTTCATTTCGGCAATTTTTCCTGTATGAAGAATATATCCGCCAATTATTTGCACGTCAAAATGCCTTAAACCTATTGTTCTAACAGACGCTTCTCTTACGCAGGCAAAAGCTTCAGGCAAAATATCGTCTAAAGTTTCTCCTTTTGAAAGACGGTCTCTAAATTCCGCTGTCTTTGCTTTTAATTCAGCATCGCTGAGGTTTTTTATAGATGTTTCAAAAGAATTTACCTTTTCTACTATCGGTCTTACAGTTTTTATATCCCTTTCGTTTTGCGAACCAAAAATTTTACTCAAAATGCTTCTTAACATCTATGAATACCTTCCTTTGACTTAAGAATTTCTATATATTAGTGATTATATAATTTATTTATCTGCATGTACATAAATATAAATATTTAAATTAGTAATATGAATTTATATAAAACGTAGTTTGTCGTAGATGTTATAGGTTTATGCAAAGTTAGACTTATCTAAGTCTTTTTGCTTCTTTCAGAAAGAAACTATCCGATAAAGTCAGGATAAACTCCAATAAGGAAACTTAGAACTAGTATCGCCGATAGATTTAGTACATCAATCTATTCTTTGCTATCTAACGAGGCTTTAAGTTTTTTAACCTGCTTTTTAATGACTTATATAAGTATTCGTTGGCTTTAACAGCATTTTGGTCTTTAGTAGGTTTCTGTATTTTAATTTTCTCTGAGCCAAATTTATAACTCACACCTATATTACCTTGAACATTTTGATATTTAGTTGCAGTTAGAAAATTTATACCTGCAAAAAATAAAATATCTTCTGCTATCTTATAATTAGTCCCTAACCCTATACCCAATTTATTTCCATATTCTTTAGCACTTACTGTATTAAATTGAGCTTCCTTCATACCGTCTAAAAGTCTAATTCTGCTTTTTATTTCTGGCTGTTCTCCGCTTAATAAACTTCTATATTCTATCTTTGCATTCCAACTAAATCTTCTTATTTCCTGTTCAATACGTAATCCTAATCTTTCTATGGCTCTGCTATATATTCCATTTTCAACTTTTAAATCAAAATATTCTGTTCCGCTTTCTTTTATATCTTCATAATTATTTAAGTTTATTTCAAATCCTAAATATGGTATTAATTTAAATGTATTGTTTAACTCTATTTCTATTGATCCTTCAATATCAAAATCAAAAAGCATTCCAGTAAAATCTGCTTTTGCTGTTGTTCCAATATTTTGTTTATCAGTTCTCTCAGCAAATACAATGTCTATTGCTTCTTTCATATTCCTTTCCGTATTATAAATACCATAATTCCCATTTATCAATCCTTTCACTTTAAATTTATCATTATTACTATAAATACCATATACCCCTAACCCTAGATTTTTTACATCTCCACTATTATTTGATTGAGATAATGCATGCTTATTTACTTTAGCGTAAACTCCTGCTGATAATTTATTAGTAACTTCATCTCTTGGGATGTACAGATCATATCCTACTAACCCCCATGTTTCAGCATCAGTATAATCAGCCGGTGAGTTTTCATCTCCACCATATTTCGTGTATTTCTCTTTTATTGTTCCCCATATTCCAGACTTTTGTTCCTTTAATCTATTATCTATTCTAGCGTATATTTCATCACTATCATTCTCACTTCTTCCACTTCTTATTACATTTGCTAAGAAATATCCGCTGTTTTGTGTAAAAAATGCTTTGGTTTTCGCAACATCACTACTTATATCGCATATATAATCTATAAGACTATTAATCATACCCTCTGGCACTAAAATTGATATCCTATCATACATATCTGCCACTGAGTTCTGATTTCTCGTCAAATCTGGCATCATACCGAACGAAGTTTTTGTCCTACCATAACCAAACAACTGCAATTCCATGCTTCTGTCAGTAACAACCCCAACGCTGCTTTTTACTAATTTCCAATCACATTCTTTTTCTAAATTATCTAGTCCTGCCACTGCGCTGCTAGCTGTTAATTTAAAACTTAAACTATCAAAACCTCTAGGAGATAAATTTATTTTCAATTTGGCACCCTGATTTATGTTAGCTATAGCTGTATCGGCAGTAACTTCTATAGTATTTGAACTTTTCCTTATTTCTAGTGTTCCGGAAATATCCAAATTTCCTCCAACTACTTGTACATTATTATTACCCTTTAGGCAGAATATTGCATCTTTATCAATTCCTATGCTATTTGAGAATAAATTCACATTATCATATAAATTAAATTGTCCTCTAGCTTCTATTTTTACATTTGTTCCATTTATTTCGCTCGTTTTATTTAAATTGAACGTTCCTCTTCCCATTATGTGTAAATTACCATTTGTTCCTGCATCATTTGTCAATGCATCATTCATATCTACGATTGCACCTTCGCTAGTATTAAAGTAAACATCACTATTAGCCCCTATATACATAGCACTACTTGACTCATTTGCTTTATTTCCTTTGAATATTGATACTTTATTCGTATTAAATATTACTGTTGAATTTTCTATATAAAATGCCCCACCTTTTCCTCCCACTGCCTCATTATCAAATACATTTACATTATAAAAACTAACCTTTTCACTATTAACTATAGTAAACACTCCACCGTTATTGGCTGCTGAATTATTTTTAATTATAGTATCTTGTAGCTCATATAAATCAATTGACCATAATATATCTTTAATCTCTAATACCCCACCATTTAATCCAGTATAGCCGGATATTAGGTTATTCTTACATTTATTTAATATATAAGATTTAAGTTTATCCGCTTGTTCTCTTGGAATAGCTTTTTCAAGCACTACCCTTACTTCATCTATTGATGTTTTTGTAGCTTCAAACCCTTCTGCCATTGTACTTGTCAACACTTCAAACCCTGCTAATGTCGTACTTGTCAATGCTTCAAACTCGGCGGCCGTAGTTGTGCCTAAATTATTAATTAATACTACTGTGGTCGTAGTTAAATCATTAATTGCTTTTGCTGTATCTGAATCTGCCTCCACTCTTATTTTTCCCGTAAATATTAGAAAACCAGAAATAATAAAAATTGATAATATTTTTGTTGAGTTGCAAATACCCATACTTTTTTCCTATCCTCAGAGAAATTTTTTTGTTTTCAATTAATACCATATTGAAGCAAATTTTTCGCATAAATACTAATCCTTAACCTTTAAGGAAAGAATTAACTTAGTAAAAAAGAAAGTTTAGGTAAAAAGATACATTTTATGAGTGAAAATCAGACTAAAAAAACACTTTTTTATGTAACTAAATTAAAGTATGATAAAGTCAAGAAGGGATTATTAAAAAACTAAACTACATAAACTTTGGGGCGATTTGGTTGAAAATAAAAACGTGTTCTTTGGCAAGTTTTACTCTATCTTCCTCTTGTATAAGAGTTCCTTCTTTTAAACATTCTAACAGAGCGGATTTATTTTGCGGGGAATTGAAACATTTTATAGATAAACCTTCATACAAAAGCCTTAGTCCTAACATTATTGTTTCAGCCGCATAAAGTTTTTCGTCTATATATTCATTTTCTATCGTACAATCTATGTTACTTTCAATAAAATTTATATATTTTTCAATGTTTTCTATGTTTTTATATCTATTTTGCCCCAAATATCCGCACGCTCCGGCTCCAAGACCTATATATTCCAAGTTACGCCAATAATTTGTATTGTGCAAAGCTTCTTTGTTCTTTTTAGCCCAGTTTGAAATTTCATAATGAACGTATTCACTATGTTCCAAAATCTCTACGGTTTTTTCATACATTTCACGCTGCAATGCGTCGTCTGTAACAATGCCGTTTTTGTAAAAAGTCGTATTTTCTTCTATTGATAATGGATACAACGATAAATGCTCACTGTTAAATAGTAATACTTTTTTCAAAATGCTTTCCCAGTCATTAACAGTTTGATTTGGCAATCCGTATATTAAATCTATGTTTATATTATCAAACCCTTCATGTTTTGCATTATCGTAACAGGCACAAAAAGTTTTTAAATCATGTATACGCCCTAAATAATTTAAATATTTATCTTCAGAAGATTGAAGCCCTATGCTTAGCCTATTGACGCCAAATTCTTTTAGAATAATCAGCTTTTCTTTTGAAGCCGATTCTGGATTAAGCTCAAAAGTAAATTCTTTTACTTTTGATAAATTGAAGGTGTTGCTTAAAGATAGCAGAAGTTTTTGTATTTGTTTAGAAGATAGAACAGATGGAGTGCCACCTCCGATATATATTGAATTTATCTTTTTGTTTTTAAACTTTTGGGAATGTTTTATCAAAGAATCAATATATTTATCGACTAAATCAGTATCGTATTTTGTTGAGAAAAAGTCGCAATAAAAACACTTTTGCCTACAAAAAGGAATGTATATATATAAACCTATCATATGCATAAACCATAACGCTCATCTTTTAACAAGCATATAAAAAATTTTAATTATTTGTTTTACCTGCTTTGCTTTGGCGTGCCCTTAAACAATTCCGCTATACCCCCCCCAAGAGATGCCGTAACTCCCGCGGTCACTCACTAAAGGTAAGAATACTTTTGTAGCTTATCCCCCAACCTAAAATAGCACGAAGTTGCTATTTCGCAAATTACAAGAACAACCGCAATTGTAAGCCATATAATCCATGTCATGATATAAACTTCCAGCGTGTTACGGGCCAGTACAAGAACAAAGCCTTTCCTTTTATATACTCATCTGGCAATGGTCCCCAAAAACGCGAGTCAAAAGAAAAATCTCTATTATCGCCCATCATCATATGACACCCCTCAGGCACAATAACAGGCCCAAAATTATCTCTTATAAAAACAGGGGGAATGGATGTAAAATTTCCTTTTTCCCAAGCTTTCTGATAATATCCTTCATTTTCAAACAATTTAAAACTTTCAAAAATAGAGTCGTCATTATAAGTTGCATAAACTTCTTCTATGAAAACATCGTTCAAGTAAAGTTTTTTATTTCTTATTTCAACCTTATCGCCAGCAATGCCAACGCACCTTTTTATGAAATCTTTCTTAACTCCATGTTCTTTTTCGGCAGGTGTCAAAGCCTCGGGAGGACATTGAAAAACAACAATATCACCTCTTTCTATCTTTTTCAAAGCACCATAACGCTTTCCGACATATTTAAACGGTATTCTAAAACCATAAAAACACTTGTTAACAAAGAGATGATCTCCTTCAAGAAGACTGTTTCTCATACTTCCCGAAGGGATTTTAAAAGCCTGAATAAAAATGAACATAATAAACGACGCTATTATCAAAGCAGTCCAAATAGTATCAGCCCATGAATAAACGTTTTGAAACAATTTTTTAGAAGTCTGCGTTTTAAAACGTTTTTTAAAAATCTGCATTGTCATTGCTATTACAAAAACAATACATCCTGCGATAAAAAGTTTCAATTCCATAAATATTTACCTCTTTTTATATTAACATTAATTATAATTATTCATCTATTTTAAGAACAGCAACAAAAGCTTCAGGGGGAATTTCTACTCTGCCAAACTGCCTCATTTTACGTTTGCCTTCTTTTTGCTTTTCAAGTAATTTACGTTTTCTGCTTATGTCTCCGCCGTAACATTTTGCAAGAACGTCTTTACGCATAGCCGATATTGTTTCCCTAGCAATTACTTTATTGTTTACTTTTGCCTGTATAAGTATTTCAAACATATGCCTTGGGATAATGCCTTTTAATTTCTCGGCAAGATAATGAGCGGCTGTTTGAGCTTTATCCTTATGTGTAATAACTGTAAAAGCATCTACAACTTCTGAATTTATCATAATATCCAGTTTTACTAAATCCCCAAGTTGTGGTTCTATATGTTCATAATCAAAAGAAGCGTATCCTTTTGAAGCTGATTTCAATGCATCGTAAAAACCAACTATTATTTCCGCGAGCGGTATATGATATTTCAGAAGGGCTATTTTAACATTCATATACTTCATTGAAGTCTGTTTTCCTCTTCTCTTCTGACATAGGTCAAGCATAGCTCCTAAATATTCAACAGGGCAAATAATGGTAGCTTCAACATACGGCTCCCAAATTTCTCCAATATCGGCATTGTTTGGAAATTTGGAGGGATTGTCTATAGTAACATATTTCCCTTTTGTTTTCACTTTATAAACAACATTTGGTGCTGTAACCAAAAGGCTTAAATCAAATTCTCTTTCAAGTCTTTCTTTAATTATTTCCAAATGCAAAGAACCTAAAAATCCGCATCTAAAACCAAACCCTAAAGCTACAGATGTTTCAGGGAAATATACAAGCGAAGCGTCTGAAAGTTTGAGCTTTTCCAAAGCAGTCTTTAAAGTGTCGAATTCGGAAGTACTGTTTGGATAAAGACCCGCAAAAACAAACGGATTTATTTCTTTATATCCTTCATGATGGTGTTTTGTTGGATTTGAACTCTCAGTTATAGTGTCACCAATTTTTATATCCCTAATGTCTTTTATGCCGGCAACTACATATCCCACTTCACCTGAAGAAAGTTCTGACGCTTCCATCATCTTTATCTTCATATCCCCAACTTCAAGAACTTCATGTTCAGCTCCAGAAGCCATAAAACGAACCTTCATTCCTTTGCGTATTTTGCCGTCAAATACTCTTATTATGACTATAACGCCTCTGTAAGATTCGTAAAAAGAATCAAAAATTAAAGCTGATAAAGGTTCATCATTTATAATTTTTGCTGGCGGAATATTTGCAATAACAGAATCAACTATTTCATTTATTCCTATGCCTTCCTTAGCGCTCGCAAGAATTGGTTCAGCATTTACACCAAGACCTTCTTTCATTTGCTCATATGCACTTTCAACATCGGCAGTAGGCAAATCTATTTTGTTTATAACAGGAACAATTTTTAAATTAGCATTCTTAGCAAGCATGGTATTTGCAAGCGTTTGAGCTTCAACGCCTTGAGTAGCGTCTATCACTAAAATCGCACCTTCGCAAGCTGCTAATGCTCTTGAAACTTCGTATGTAAAATCAACATGACCTGGCGTGTCTATCAAATTTAAAACATAAGTTTGACCGCTTTTATCTGTATAATTCATTCTTACGGCTTTAGCTTTTATTGTTATTCCTCTTTCCCTTTCAAGCTCCATACCATCAAGTATTTGGTCTTTCATTTCTCTTTTTGAAATTGTGCCAGTATATTCAAGAAGTCTGTCGGCAAGAGTGCTTTTTCCGTGATCAATATGAGCTATAATGCAAAAATTCCTTATGTTAGACATCAATATTTTCCCTTATAATCATTTACTTTTGAAACATATTGAAAGAAAATGCTAAAGCTATGTAGAACATTCTTTCAACATCATTAGTCCAGCTATGAGATTCAATCCTTGAATGGTCAAAATAAACTATATACCCTATTTCCGTCGTAAGCCACGGACCTGTTTTTAGAAATAATCTGTTTTCCCAATAAATATCTTCGCACGCCGGTCTAAATGTTTCAAAAATTCTAAATTGCGAAGTAAATTTCGTGTTTTGACGAAACACGAAAATATAATCTATAACCGATTCACCGCCAAAATCCCTTTCAACATCTTTCTTAGAATTAAAAATTTGTTTAAATGCAGCTCCAGCTCTGACTTTTAAAGTATTCATTGAGCTGTTTATAAGTGTAAAATTCAAACCAGCAGATTCTATGTACGTTACTGGATCCCAAAATTTATTATTCTGCGATAAAATATAAAAAGAACCATACGGCTGTAAATTTTTAAATATTTTATACGTATATACCGAATTAAATTCTATTGTGTCCAAACTTATGGAGCTTGAACCGTTAGAAACTGTTTCACCGTAATACTCTTTCAAAGTATTTAACCAGTTTGAAGACTGACTGTCTCTGACAGCAGATGTATCTAGTCTGCCATGCCATGCTCTTGAATATGTTTCTTTGCCAGTCCAATTTTTGCTTATATCAGTCTGATTATACGACCACGTAAAAATACCTGAAAACTTCCAAGTTTTGGTCAAAGATTCTTGTTGTACAGCTTGTCCAAAAGAACAATCTGCATAGAAAAACAAACAAAATAAAAAAGCCAATGCTTTTTTCATCGTATCTCCTCTGTAACAATCGGATTATTTGTACAGGAATCAACTTTGAGATTATTTCATTTTTTAGGCTGTTTTTCAATCAATTTTTTTCTCAAGCAATCCAAAACCGTATTGACTGTTTTGTCCCTTATATCTTTTCGTGTTCCGACAAAATTGAATTTGAAACTTTCGGCTTTTTTATTGTCGGCAAAGCCAACGTAAACTAACCCAACTGGCTTGTCTTTTGAACCTCCGCCAGGACCCGCAATACCAGTAACAGAAAAAGCATAATCGCTTCCTGAAAGATTTAAAATACCTCTAGCCATTTCTTTTGCAGTCTCTTCGCTTACTGCTCCAAATTTCTTTAAAGTTTCTTCTTTTACACCGAGAATTTTAAGTTTGGACTCATTGGAATAAGTTACTACGGAACTTTTAAAGTACAAAGAACTGCCCGCAATATCTGTAATAGCCGATGCTATTTTCCCTCCGGTACAAGACTCTGCGAAAGAAATAGTTTTTCTCTTTTGAATAAGAAGTTTTCCCACTACAGACGCAAGACTATCATCGTTATATCCAAAAATATTGTCTTTTAAAACTTCGCCAAATCTTAAATTTAAATTCTTTATTGAACTATCTACAACAAACTCGTCACTACCTGAAACTACAAATTTTATATCTACTATAGAGTCGCTTGCCAAAATACCAAATTCCACAGTTTGCGAATCTCCAAATTTAGCTTCCTCAATAACTGGTTTTATTGCTTCGGCAATTGCAGATTCTGATAAACCAAACACACGTAAGGAAACATTTTTCCTTATACCCGAAGAATAACTTTTTAAAAATGGTTCAACGTTTTCTTCAAACATCGGCTTCATTTCTCTTGGATGACCATGAAGCAAAAACAAAGTTTTGCGACACTTTTTTCCATCACTCTTAAATTCAAAATGCAGCATTTGTCCCGGCGCTGTGCCTAAACGATTTTCCAAAACTTTAGCGCCGCTAAGTATATTAGCCTGCCTTTCGTTGATTTTTGGTATTTTTGAAATTGATTTTTTAGCAAAGTATTCTTGTATAGACTTTAAAACTTTCTCGTCAGAATAAATTGGAAGCCTCAAGCATTCAGCTGCAGTTTCAACAGTTATGTCATCAAAAGTCGGACCAAGTCCTCCTGTTACAACTATTATATTACTTCTTGAAAAAGCAATGTTAAAATGCTTTGCTAAATCTTGTTTTTTATCGCCTATGTCAGTAATACAAGATAACTCAAGACCTATGTTAAATAACCTTGAGCCTATATAAGCTGCATTTGTATTAAGTTTTCCAGCAAGAAGTTCGCTTCCTGTGCAAATAAGTTCTATTTTCACAAAATTAAAATCCTATAGCATCTATTATATCTTTCATATTTGCTTTAACTTTTTTAGGTTTTACAGCACTAGAAACAGCAGTGTCTGGATCTTTTAGACCATGTCCTGTAAGTATGCACACAGCTTTTCCAAGTTTATTATTTTTGAAATAGCCCAGCTTAACGTATTTTATAAGCCCAGCAATAGACGATGCCGAGGCAGGCTCGCAAAAAACACCTTCTGTAGCGGCTACAATTCTATACGCTTCTAATATTTCTTCATCAGTTACTTTGTCTATAACTCCTTTTGATTCATCTCTTGCTTCTACTGCCGTTTTCCAAGAAGCAGGATTTCCTATTCTTATAGCAGTAGCTATTGTCTCAGGTTTTGCTATAGGATGCCCTTCAACTATAGGGGCAGCACCTGCTGCTTGGAAACCCATCATTTTTGGGAGAGCATATTTAGAAGGTTCCGATTTATTATAATCTTTATATCCTTTCCAATACGCCGTAATATTTCCAGCATTGCCGACAGGCATAAATTGATAATTAGGAGCTTCGCCTAGACATTCGCATATTTCATATGCCGCTGTTTTTTGTCCCTCAATTCTGTATGGATTAACAGAATTTACCAAAGTTATAGGATATTTTTCACTTAATTCTTTTGCAAAATTCAATGCATCGTCAAAGTTGCCGTTTATTTCCAAAACTTCAGCTCTGTGCATAACAACTTGAGACAGTTTTCCCAAAGCTATTTTCCCCTCAGGTATAAGAACAACGCATTTTATACCTGCTCTTGCAGCGTATGCTGCTGCTGATGCGGACGTGTTTCCCGTTGAAGCGCAAATAACTACTTTGCTTCCAACCTCAACAGCTTTTGAAACAGCCATTGTCATTCCTCTGTCTTTAAACGAACCGGTAGGATTCATACTTTCAAATTTAAAATATATTTCACCGTTAAAACCTATTTTTAGGGGAAGATTTCTAGCTTTTATAAGCGGTGTGTTTCCTTCATGAAGAGATATAACAGGAGTAGTATCGCTTACTGGCAAGAATTTTCTGTATTTTTCAATTAAACCTTTGTAAATCATTTCATTTATCCTTTTTCAAAATGCAATATAATGCAATATTATAATATTAACGTATTGATTTTATTATTTTCAGACTATTAAAGCAATGAATAAAAATAAAAAGCTATTAAGTTTGCTGTGAAATAAATTTTATTTTTGTATTAATACATTAAAATTAGATTTCTCTATAAAATCAAATATAAATGGAATAAAATATTGCTGAGATAGATAAAAGATAGTCAATGTTGCTTACTAAGATTTGATTTGGTAGAATTTAGGGCTGTTATTAGTTATCTAATCTATCAATATTATTATTATTTTATTGTTTAGTATAGATAAACGATTAAAATTAAAGGAGATGTTTATGAAATTAGTTAAGTATTTATTTTTATGTTTTTTAATTCTGACTAGCTTATCAACTTATACGATGGCGAAACAATCACCGAAAATAGAAATAGTAAAAAGCTCGTCTTGGGAAAAAGCTATTAAAAGTATAACCTCTCGTGTATTGCAGTCTAATTCGCAAAAGAACATAATATGCATTACCGACGACGACGGCATTCTTTTGGACAGCCAATTAAAAGCTATACCTAAGAGCTATAACCTTTTTTATTTTATGAAATATAGAAAAATTCCTATTTTTTGTTTAGCTACAATCGCAACGACTGAAAAACTTAAAGAAGAAGGGTTTAGGTTTAATACCATTTCTGCTTCTGTGGAGGACAACTCAAAATTTTCAATAACTGACGGAGTTATTCGCGGACAGATTAATGATAACAAAATACCAGGATTAGTCTTGTTTTTGGAAAAAACTAATTTTACTCCTGACCAAATTATTTTTATAGATGACTCTTATAAAAATATTGAAGATATGATTGATTTTTGCAAAAATAGCGGAATTGATTGTTTTGCAATTAATTTAGTTTTAAAATAAAAAAATGAACTGGCTGACAAACGTTAGGGTCAGTATTTTAAAGGGCTTCTATAGTTAATTTGCTTAGCCCTTTTGGGTTGGATTTGGATAGAATAAAACGCATAAGATCTATCCTAAGTAGTAGATGTTTTTCAATGGCTAGATCAATAGCGCATATTGAGGAAGTTTATTTCCACCTTTAAGATTATTGTCAACTTTTTTGTCAATATTATTGTCAATATAATCTATTGCAAATCCTATAAAATTTTGTAAAAGACCCCTTTTGTCTTTCCGCCTTGCTTTTCTATTCTGCCTTTTTCTATCAAACCTTTCAATATTATATTGACCTGCTGCCTTGAAACATTTAGGAATTTAATAACATCGCTTGCAGCAAATTCGCCTATACTTGTGAATTTCTCTAAAACCTGATTTTCTCTCTTGGTTAATCTCATAGACGCTGAAACTTGAGACAATGAATTTTTAGCCCTTTCTATTGCGCTTTGCAGGGAATATTTTAACCCTTCCGTAAAATATTCAAGCCACTGCGTTAAATCGCCTTTATCAGCGGCTGAGAGTTTATCCGAATAAAGTTGCCTGTTTGTATCATAAAAATCGTCAAGAACGAAATATTTGTTTATCTGGTATCCATTTTGCATTAAAAATAAAGCGGCAAGCAATCTGCAAGTTCTTCCGTTTCCGTCACTAAAAGGGTGTATATATACATATTGATGATGGAATATTCCCGCTTTTAATATCGGTAAAATCTGATCATAATTTTTAGACCAATCAAAAAGTTCTTGAAGATGTTTTTCTATCTGTTCTTTATTGCGATACGGTGGGTTATGTTTTACTATCAGCTCCAACCCTTTGGGAGTTTGTATTCGGTTTCCTACAACTACAATGCTATTTCTTATCTTGCCTGCTATTTTGTCTTTAACCCCTGTTAAAAGTTCTTTATGAATAGAAAGCAGAGTTTCTAAATCAAATTCTTTTAATGACGGGAGTTCTTTAAGAATAGCGAAATAATTTGAAACTTCTTTTTCGTCTCTGGTGGCAGGAACTCTTCCACCAAGTAAAAGATTTGTCACTTCGGGCAAAGATAAAGGATTTCCCTCTATGCTGTTTGAAACATATGTGGATTGAATAAGATTATTTCTTTCCAAGTTTAACCATAAGCTTTTAGGAAGCCGAAGTTGCTCTATCTGCCCGTATAATCTTTCTACAGCAGAAATGTTTTCAAGCAGTTTTCTTGTTAGTTGATATTTAGGTTTAAACATAGGTACATTATAGATTATTGTCAAGGTTATTGTCAAGTGTTTATATATTAAATTTTTAGAAATTTATGCTATTTTTTAAAAAGTCTAATATATTGCGAGATTATACATAATAGATTGACAAAATTTTAGGAATCTGTTTAGCTATTTGTTTATGTTATTCCCAATCTTTTGCATTTTTTGACACTATAGAAAATGTTCTTCAAGTTGCTACTTGCGTAGTCGTTATTGGCAGCATGATCTATGGACTGTTAAAATGTAGCGGACTGTCAAAAACAGTTAGAGACACTACAACTAGGTTGTTTAGCCATTTTTCTTTTGGCAGAGCATACGCTGCTGCTGACCCCAACGCTACAGTAGCGCTTGGTCAGAGAGCATTGGTCTCCCACAGCAAAAAAGCTATTATTTGCACCTCTCTAACTTCTAACAAAACTCTAACAGCTAATGATAACTTTATTTTATCTATAAATCCATTTCGCTAAAAAAATACTAATCTTAACAATCTACTTCAACTTTATTTACTTACAATCTTTCTTCACAAAACATCTATCCGACGACAACCTTAATTTTACTTAAATAAAAAAACAATTTAAAATTTTAATTTTTATATTAATAATGGAATTTTAGAGATGACAACGAACGAATGGTTAGAACCACAAAAAAGCATTGATAATAAAAGACATTTTGCTATTTCCGATACTCTTTATAGCGAATGGGGTGGCTTGATTTTTGAACTCTACACCCAACTTGCTACGGAGTTATATTACTAAATTTTATCGGCAAAGTAAAACGATTTGAACCGCTAAAACCGTTCCTTTCAGCAATTCTGTGATAAGCCCCGTGTTGTCTGCCTTTACCATATTCTGCCCCCCCAATCCGCCAAACTGCATACTAATACAGCGAAATAAAGATATTTTATTTTTAGTTTTTACCCCTTCTTTCGTGTTATAAAAATGCAATTTGCAATTCTTAAAATGGTATAATTAAAATATCTTAAAAACAGAGATACAATGATACAATCAAAACATTATGATAAAGAAAATTACATTAAATCAGATAGCAAGTTATAAAAATGAAACTTCTCTTGAAACAGATAAGAAAGTAAATCTTATTTATGGGTTAAATGGAACGGGTAAAACTACAATTGCCAATTATTTATACAATCCTAATGATACTGCTTTCTCTGGTTGCTCTATTGAAGGATTCAATGACGAAGAGTTATTAGTATATAGTCAACAATTTATACAAGATTATTTTTATCAACCCGACAACTTAAAAGGAATTTTTACTTTATCAAAAGAAAATAAAGAAGCTATTGAAAAAGTTGAAAACGCAGATAAAGAAATATCAAAATTTAAGGAAGAAAAAGAAGATAAAAATTCAGAGAAAGAAAAAAATGAAAATGACTTTAAGAGTAAAGCAGAAGCAGCAGAAAAAAAGGTATGGGAAATAAAAACCAAATATGCTGGTGACGATAGAGTGCTTGGATATTGTCTTACTGGCTCTGTGGGAAGTAAAAAAACACTATTTGAAAAACTTTCTCACATAGAAAAACCTAAAACTAAACCATTTGAAACGATAGAGCGATTAGAAATAGAGGTCAGAGCTATTGAAGGGGATACAGCAAAAAAATATGACTTACTACCAGAAATAAAGTTATCAATGCAAGATATTGAAAATAACAATTTGTTCCAAAAACAAATTGTAGGTAATGAGAATAGTTCAATATCAACTCTTATCAATCAGCTTAAAAATTCTGATTGGATAAAAGCTGGTATTGAATATTTATCTAAATCTTCTGGTAAGTGTCCGTTTTGTCAAAGGGACATTTCTGATGATATTGTAAATGATATTAAGAATTTTTTTGATAAAGCATATGAAAATGATATAAATCAGTTGAAAGATTTACAATCAACATATACCACAAAAGTTAAGACGATACCTGCTAAAAATCTCTATGAAAATAATCCTTTTATTTCAGAAAATAAAAATAAATTTGAAAATCTATACAGTGCCCTTGCAAATTGTTTAAATGCAAATCAAGCCGAAATAGAGAAAAAATTATCTACTCCAAGTCAATCTATTACTCTTAGAGGTTCTTCTGACGCAATTAAAAACTTTAATACCTTCATTATTGAAATAAATCAAAAAATATCAGAACATAATCAAAAATTTGACAACAAAGAAAGTACTCTTAAAGATATAGAAACAAAATTTTGGAAAATTATGCGCTTTGATTACGACCAAACCATAAGTGCTTATTTATCAGAAAAAGATAACAATGACAAAACTATTGCAAAATTGTCA
>JAITKZ010000014.1 GCA_031278115.1 Endomicrobium sp. | reverse complement strand
TTATATGACAGGAAAATACATGTTGAGCTTACGGATAAAGCAAAAGATTTTATTTCATCAAAAGGCTATGATCCTGCTTTTGGAGCCAGACCTTTAAAAAGAGCAATACAGATATATTTGCTGAATCCTCTTTCTTCAAAACTAATAGCTGGCGAGTTCAAAGAAGGGGATAAAATTACTGTTAATTTTACAAGAAGCAACAAAGAAGAACTGGAATTCAAAAAGAAACATTTGAATTAAAATATAAATTTATATAGTTTTTGGTCGCGAGAGATCAATTTCTCTTTGTGTATTTATAAAATTATTGAAGTTGTTTATGTAAGCGTTTGCAGCAGTGTTATCCAAATTTGTGGTTTTCATAAACTCGTTAAAGTAATAGTTTGCCTTTTCTTCATTATTTGAAAAATGCATTGCTAAAATGATGTTTGCATATACTTGCGGTATAAGCATTTGTCTAGTTTGAACTATTATTTCAAATATTTTTGCGGCGTTTGCATAATCCTTATTCAACATAAAAGCGCTTCCTAATGCATAGTTTACTTCGCTATAGCCGAAGTTTAGTCCTTGAGCTGTAGGCAGCAATTCATTTACAGCTTCTTGAAATCTTCCGTTATTCATCAATGAATATCCATGAAACTTTATTGCTGTTATATTGGTGTACGAGCTTTCGTTTATAACATGTCCCCAAAAGCTTATGCCATTTTTAAATTTATGAGAAGCTTTTGTTGTTATTTGTAAGCATAAGAAAATGACTACAGCAATTAACGATATTATTCCTTTTCTTGTTTTTTTATTTTCTATGTAAGGCGTTAAAAATGAAAAGAGCGTTACAGTTATTGCAAATAAAGGAATATACATTCTGTTACCTTGAAACCACAATCTTCCTCCGGCTAAATTAGTCGGCAATAATAAGATAAATGGCAGTAGGAAATAAAAAGACATTTTTAATTTTTCATGCGTTGATTTTTTATAAAATGCAAAGAAAGCAATTAAGATTATTGAAAAAAATCCCATTAAATATAGCTTTAAACTTGCTTTTTCCCATAATGCGGCAAATGTCGTTCTTAAGAAAAATATGGCAGAGTAATAATCAAAAATCATATTTATGTTGTCTGAGCTGAAAATTTTGGCTAAAGAAAGGGATCCTGAAATTCCAGCATGTCCGGGAAAAACGTCTCTTCTAAGTTTTAAGAAAAATAGAGCCGATGCAATCCATAGAATAACCAAAAGTATTATATATCTGTCTGATTTTAGGTTTTTTAAAGAGTGGATATTTATATCCTTATGAGTAATGTAATAAAAAATAAATATTGGTATTAAAATTAATCCTGATTCTTTTGAACAAAAGCAAAAAAAGGTAAATACTATGTGTCCTGCAAGTATGTAAAGCTTCTTTTTGTCTATATATTCTATAAAACATGCTAAAGCAAGTATAAAATTTATAAGCATAATAGAATCGTTTCTTCCCGGTATCCATGCAACTGTGTATATGCCTATAGGGTGGATGGCAAAAAGAAGAGCAGCCAAAAAAGAAGTTGTCGTTTTAAATAAATATCTTCTGAAAAATAGAAAAACAAGAATACATGAAATACAATGTAATAGAATACTACCAAGATGAGAAAAACTCTCTGACTCTCCGGCTATCTTGTGTTCTATTATGAAAGATACGGCCACCATAGGTCTATAATAAGGCGTTGGCGAACGACCGAACAAAAGGTCATTTTTAAAAGCATCAATTATGGCTGTTTTTGAGTCGTAATCTTTAGCGAGTGTATGTATATGATTATTGTCATCAAGGTATGATAACCCAAAAGTAAGAGTGTTTGCATAAACTAATAATGCAGCTGCAAAAATAGCAAGCGACAACAAAATTATTTTAGATTTACTGCTTTTTTTTTCAATACTAAACAGCATTTGTCTCTCCTGTTAAGCGTCTGTATAGTTGTTTTCTTTTCATTCGGCTCTGGGGCAGAATTATAAAATCAACGCCGCAGGACTTCGCAAGTTTTGCATCTTTTTCATATCTATCTCCAACAATAAGTATATCCTTAAAATTTAGATTTAGATTTTTACTTATATATTTAAGAGCATTCGGATCAGGTTTTAGACTCATAATATTTTTGTCTTCGGAACTGTAAATGTAATCTGCTTTTATATTTAGAGCTTTTGCTTTTTCGTCTGCAGGATAATCGGAATATACAATTACTATAATTTTCTTTTTATGCAGTGTGTCTATTATTTTTGCTAATTTTTTGTCTTTGTATAAATTTAAATACTTTAATGGTTTTTTTATCAGCCAAAAGTTTATGATATTTTTTGTTTCTTCTTGAGAAATTTTAAATTTGCCAGCAACCAATTCGTACTGAACGGTTTTGAAGTTTTTATTTTTTAATAAATTTTCATTTTCTCTAATCTTTCTAAAATATCTGACAATAAAAATCTCTTTTATCCTAAATGGGTGCAAAATACAATACAAAATCATGTTTATAATCATTAAAATTCTTAAAGGAGACTGGTAATACAAAGTTCCGTCCATATCAAAAGTTACGCACTTGTATTCGTATATATTTTTCATAAAAACTATGCCTTGATTAAAGTTGTTTCAAGAAGATTATGCAAAGACGGTATGTTAACCGATGTTAAAACGTAAAGAAGTATTATAAAAAGTACTAAATAGATAATTAAAAATTTTTCTTTCCAAACTTTTTCAGGCTTTTGAACTGCTGAATTGTTCTTGAAAGATATATTTAAATATAAACAAAATAATACACATAAAAACGGCATGGCTATAATCAGCTCAATGTGGTATTTTATTAAGAAAATCCCGCAGAAAAATACGGACAAAAGCGAATAAAAAACAGCAGATATAATTAAAGATTTTCCGTCATAGTATTTAAAAGATTTGCGGTATAGAGACGCTTTTGTTTTGTCGCCTATAGCCCTATACTCAGAAAATCTTTTTGTTGCCATTAAAAATGCGCCTCCCATCCAATAACCAAGAACAATACTTACAGGAGGGAGAAAAAGGGACGTTGTGGCAAACCAGCCTATCAAGAATCTAATAGCATTGTTTATTGATTCCGACAGAACGTCTATATATGGAAGTTCTTTTGAGCGGATTGGTCTTACGTTATACAAAATGCCCATAAGCAGAAGCCATAATTCCAAAATAAGAACTATGTGCGACACATATATAGATGTCAATATCCCAGTCAATGAAAATATTATGTATTCAAGTATTATGTATTTTGCTTTTAGATTTTTTGAGACTATAGGTCTGTTTTTCTTTTCAGGATGGAACTTGTCAGAATCAGCGTCCAGCCATTCATTAATAACATAGTTCGCCGATGCTATAAGACAAGTAGAAATAAAAGCTAAAAAGATGTGCGTAATTTCTGAAGACGTTTTTGTCCTTGTAATTAAAGTCCATGCAAAAAATACTCCTGGGAAAATAAACAGCTGTTTTATCCAATGATCAAACCTTGCAATACATAGATAAGCGCGGAGGTTTTTTGGAAAGGAATATACCAACGGTTTCTCCTAAAAAGTTAGAAATTAGAAAAATGCGTAAGATTAAGATAACAAAAGAAATTCTACACAAAAAACGTATCTGTGTCAAAATTATATTTGGCGCCATAACAAAAAACTGAGGCGCATATTTAGAAAGAATATATGCCTCAGTAAAACAAAGATTTAGATTTCTAGTTGCCTAATATCAAGTTCGCCATCATAGGAAACTGAATTAGCTATACATTGCTCAGGGAATGCTATGTTTACCCATTTAATATATACTTCGCGATACTCTTCCCCTAAAATATTACAAGTTCTTTTTTGTGTAAAAAATTTGAAAAAAATTGTAATAAAAGTCCTATATTTGCTAAACTTAAAAGACAGTAGTTTTTTTGTTTTTATTACCGCTGTTAAAGGTGTCATACATGTCATACCTTGGATTAGCAAGAAAATTCAGACCTCAAAACTTTGACGAAGTCATAGGGCAGGACCATATTTCCCAAACT
>JAITKZ010000065.1 GCA_031278115.1 Endomicrobium sp. | reverse complement strand
TTAGAAATAAATAAATCTGTTTACGATATGTCTTTTGTTACAGATGGTTTCTATGCAAAACCTGACATGTTGAAAAAATTAGAAGATAATTCCTGGCATTTGTTTGAAGTTAAATCAGGAAGCAGATATAAATCCAAATATACAAACGATATTTCTTTTAACGTGATGGTTTTGTCTAAACTCGGCATAAGAATAAGCAAGACAAGCGCATTGTATTTATCTAGCGATTATCATATTGGAATGGATCCTTCTAATCTCTTTACCGAACTTGACTGTTCTGAAAAGGTTGAAATAAAAGTTCAAGAGTTTTTAAGCACTGCAGATAAAGCTTCTAAAGATTTGCAATCAGAAATTATGCCGACGCCTTTCTTAAAAAGATGCTGTAAAAATTGCCCCATATTTGACGTTTGTATAGGAAAAGACGTAAAAAAACACATATTTGATTTGCCGAGGCTATCTATATTTCAGATAGACCAGTTGATAGCAATGAGTGTAGATACGATTGATAATGTTCCTGATGATTTTGAACTCAGTGAGAAGCAGAAAATAGTTAAAAATTGCGTTTTGACGAATACAAGATATATTTCTGATGATTTAAAGACTGATCTGGAAAATATAAAGCAACCTTTTTATTATCTTGATTTTGAGTCTGTAACAACAATAATGCCTTTGTATCCAAATATATCTCCTCATACCCAAATTTTAACTCAGTTTTCTTTGGATAAAGCCGATGACTCTGGGAATATTTTAAAGCATTATGAATATATCGCAGACCAAACAAGAGATTGCCGTAAAGATATTGCTGAAAAGTTAATAGAATATTTAGATAAGGAAGGGAGTATAATAACTTATGCCAATGCTGAGCGTATAATAATTTCTAAACTAGCGTTACTTTTTCCTGAATTATCTGAAAAGCTTAATAAAATAATTGAAAGAATTGTTGACTTAGAATTGATAATCAGAAAAAATTATTACGATATAAACTTTCACGGCAGAACATCTATAAAGAAAATTTTTCCTGTTTTAATACCCTACATGAGCTATGATAGTTTGGATATTGGTGAAGGCGGCGATGCCTCGGCAGCGTTTGCGTTTATGGCTATGGGATTATATGACGAAAGGAAGATAAAAGAAACTAAAGATAATTTGCTTAAATATTGCGCTCAAGATACGCTTGCTATGATACGTATACATCAGTTTTTAATAAATGTTACAAAATGATAGAATACCTCACGATATGTTGCATAATTGACAAGCGATTAGGGGGAAGAGTATGGCAAAGGACGAAAAACTTAAAGCATTGGATTTGGCTCTTTCGCAAATAGAAAAAGATTTTGGTAAAGAAGCGATAATGCGCTTAGGGGAAAAGCATTTAAAAGAAAAAGTGGATTTTATACCAACGGGGGCGCTTCCTCTTGACATAGCTATAGGCATAGGCGGAATTCCCAGGGGAAGAATAATTGAAATTTACGGTCCTGAATCTTCAGGAAAAACAACTTTAGCTTTATGCATGGTTGCCCAAACCCAAAAACTTGGAGGAATTGCCGCATATATTGATGCTGAACACGCGATGGACCCCGAATACGCTCAAAAATTAGGTGTGGACATAGATAATCTTTTAATATCTCAGCCTGATTCTGGAGAACAGGGTTTAGAGATTGCAGATAAACTTATACGCTCAGGAGCAGTTGATATTATAATCGTTGATTCAGTAGCGGCTCTTGTGCCTAAAGCAGAAATTGAAGGTGAGATGGGAGATTCTTTTGTAGGTCTTCAAGCAAGGCTTATGAGCCAAGCATTGAGAAAGCTTACTTCAAATATTTCTAAATCAAAAACTTCAATTGTATTTATCAACCAATTAAGACAGAAAATAGGAGTAATGTGGGGAAATCCCGAAACTACTCCAGGGGGACTTGCGCTTAAATTCTATTCTTCGGTAAGGCTTGATATAAGAAGAGTAGAGTCCGTTAAAAAAGGCGATGATATTTTAGGAAACAGAGTCAGAGTAAAAGTTGTAAAGAATAAAGTTGCTGCTCCGTTTAAACAGGCTGAATTTGAGATAATGTTTGGGCAGGGCGTAGACAGATTAGGATACCTTATAGACATGGGTGTAAACGATGGAATAATTGAAAAGGCAGGAGCATTTTTCAGTTACAATGATGAAAGAATAGGTCAAGGTAGAGATAATGTTAAAATATATTTGTCCAACAGTCCTCATATTGCAGATGAAATAGAGTCCAAAATAAGAGCAAAAGCTTTTGGTGATGAGCGACAGGTTAAAGAAGCAGATAAAAAAGAAGATCCTGTAAAAGAAAAGCCAGCTAGGGCTACAAAAAAATAATTTGGGGATAATATGAAGATACTTATTACAGGAGGAGCAGGTTTTATAGGGTCCAATATAGCAGATGCTTTATTGGATAAAGGACATGATGTTATTGTTTTTGATAATTTATCTTCAGGTAAAAAAGAAAACGTAGATAAAAAAGCTAAATTTTACAAAGCGGATATTTATTATAAAAAAGAAGTTGATGAGATATTCAAGAAGGAGAAGCCTCAAATTGTAATACATCATGCTGCTCAAATAGATGTAAGAAAATCTGTAGATGATCCTTTTTTTGATGCAGGAGTTAATATCTTAGGTTCTATAAATGTATTAAATGCTTGTGTTGAAAATAAAGTAAAGAAAGTTATTTTTGCTTCTTCTGGTGGTTCAGTTTATGGAGAATGTAGGGCTTCTGCTCCTAAAGAAGACACCAAGTCCAATCCATTGTCGCCATACGCTATAGCAAAAAATTCTGTTGAGAATTACATAAATTTTTATTCTGTTGTGCATGGTTTGGATTACACTATTTTAAGATACAGTAATGTATACGGACCAAGGCAAGATCCGCACGGAGAAGAAGCCGGGGTTGTTGCTATTTTTGCTGCTAGAATGCTTAAAAATGAAGAAGTTATGGTTTTTGGAGATGGTAAACAAATGAGAGATTATGTTTATGTTGGCGATGTTGTAAATGCCAATTTAAAATCTTTAACAAAAGGTAAAAATAAAATTATAAACATAGGTACGTCAAAAGCAGTTTCAGTCAATGAGCTTATTAAAATTATGAGTAAAGTGTCAGGCTATAAGAAAAAAGCTCAACATAAGCCAAAAAGAGATGGAGAGTTGTTTAAAAGTTTCTTAAATATAAATAAGGCAAAAACTGTTTTGTCTTGGATCCCTAAAGTTAATATAGAGAAAGGAATAAAATTAACTATTAACTATTTTAGAGAGAGAATATAAATGAAAGCATTTGTTTTGGCTGCAGGAGTGGGAACAAGACTTAGACCTTTGACGTCAAATATTCCAAAGCCTATGATACCTATTTTAGATAAACCTGTTTTACATTATACTTTTTCTAATCTTTGGAAGTATGGTTTTACCAATGCTTGTGTAAATACATATTATATGTCAGATATTATAACAGACTATTTTGGAAAAAATAAAACTGACATACGTATTGAATTTTCTAAAGAAAAAACTCTTTTAGGAACTGCCGGTGCTATAAAGAAAAAAGAAGATTTTTTTGACGATACCTTTGTTGTAATGTCAGGTGACGGTTTGAGTGATGTTGATCTGAAAAAAGCGTTGGACTTTCATAAAAAAAAGAAGTCTTTAGCAACTATAGTAGTAAAGAAAGTGCTTTCTCGTTTTGAGTACGGAATAGCTGTAACAAATAAAAGTGGCGAAATAAAAAAGTTTGTTGAAAAGCCTTCTTGGAGCGATGTTTTTAACGATGAAGTAAATACTGGGATTTATGTGTTTGAACCTGAAATTTTTAACTATATTCCAAAAGATACTTTCTTTGATTTCAGCATGGATTTATTTCCTCTTCTGATGAATAAAGGTAAGAAAATTTTTGGTTATTTGATGAATGAGTATTGGGCAGATATAGGTAATATTCTTGAGTATAAAAAAGGTGTTTTTGATGTCTTGGACGGAAAACTAAATCTTGATTTAGGCTTAATAAACGGCGGTGGTAAATACATAAGCAAAACTGCTAAAATTGACAAGAGTGTTAAAATAAATGGACCGTGTTTTATAGGCGATAATGTTACTATAGAAGAGAAATCTGTGATAAAGCCGTATTCTGTTATTTCTGATAATGTTAAAATAGGCAAAAATACAGTTATAGAAAGAACTATAATTTGGGAAAACGCAATAGTAGGTATAAACACAGAGATAATAAACAGCATTATAAGTTCCAATGCATCAATTCCTGCAAGCATATCGTTGTTTGATTCTATAATGATGGAATCTTTAAGGAAAAGAGAAAAAAAAGGATAAGTTTATGTCAAACGAGCAAGGATATTTCTTTACATCCGAATCTGTTACTGAAGGGCATCCTGATAAAGTGTGCGATATAGTTTCTGATACTATTTTAGATGCAATTTTAAAACAAGATATAAAAGCAAGAGTTGCCTGTGAGACGTTTATTTCCAAAGGCGTGCTTATAGTCGGTGGGGAAATTACCACAACTGCTAAAATAAACGTAAGAGAAGTTATAAAGGGAGCTATCAGAAAGATAGGTTATGACAAATCTTCATTCGGTTTTGATTATAACACATGCGCTATAATGGACACAATAAATACACAATCTCCTGATATTGCAATGGGTGTTGATATCGGAGGAGCAGGTGATCAGGGATTGATGATAGGGTTTGCCTGCAGGGAGACTTCTGAATTTATGCCTTTGCCAATAACTCTTGCGCACAAACTTTCAAGAAGACTTGCAGAAGTAAGAAAAAAAGGCATATTGCCGTACTTATGTCCAGATGGAAAGACACAGGTAACTGTTGAATATGTTAACTGGAAGCCAAAAAGAATAGACACAGTTATTTTATCTACGCAGCATACAGAAGATATATTAGATAAAAGCGGGGATCATATAACAAAAAAATCTAAAGAAGAAATTTTTGACAATATTATTTCGCATGTTCTTGGTAATTTGATTGACAAGAACACAAAAATATATATAAATCCTACTGGGAAGTTTTTATACGGAGGACCCTCTGCAGATACGGGTCTTACAGGAAGAAAAATAATAGTTGATACTTATGGAGGAATGGCTGCTCACGGCGGCGGCGCTTTTTCAGGTAAAGATTACACCAAAGTGGATAGAAGCGCTTGTTATATGGCAAGGCATATTGCCAAAAATATAGTTGCTGCTGGATTTGCCGAGAAATGTACTGTTCAACTTGCTTACGCTATAGGAGTTGCTGTTCCTGTTTCAGTAATGGTTGATACGCATCATTCCGGTAAAGTTCCCGGCACTGTTTTAGAGCCTGTTATTAAAGAGATATTTCCTTTGACACCAAAAGGTATTGCGGAATATTTGCAGCTTCGCAAGCCTATCTATGCCCAGACAGCTGCTTATGGGCATTTTGGAAGAAAGGAAAAAGATTTTACTTGGGAAGATACAAATAAGGTTTCTGAGCTTCAAAAAGAAATAAAAATCTAAAATAGTTAAACTTTTGAAAATTCTCAAATGTAAAAGATATCTGCCTGTTTTAAAAATACCAAACTACACGAATTTTCCTTGCAGTTTTATAAAGGTCTCTTCTCAGGCATTCCCGGTTTACGAGGGAATTGCGATGGCGTGTCTTTGTATTTTTTAAAAACCAAAATACAATAATTAAGTTCTTGCTCAGACAGATTGTAAGTAATAGTTTGGTATAATTTTGCTCCAAGATATTTCAATGCATTTTCAACCGACGGTAATCCTTCTTCTACACTTTCAGTTGATTTTTTCGTTTTATGTACTATAAAATACCCGCCTACTTTTAAAAGAGGGATAGAAATCTCAAGATTGGGGGAAAATTTACTTACAGCTCTGGATAAAGCAAAATCATATTGTTGTCTATATTTGGGCTTTTGTCCTATTTCCTCAGCCCTTGAATTTAATATCTCCATACAAAGGTCAAGTTTATTGGTTACATTTTCAAGAAACTTACACTTCTTAGTTATAGACTCTACCAGTGTCATTTTAATGTTAGGCAAAACGAT
>JAITKZ010000102.1 GCA_031278115.1 Endomicrobium sp. | reverse complement strand
TTATTAAATCATCATATTCTGCAAAAGCCATTTCTCTTATTTCGGAATCGTCAGATTTTTTTAGATCTTCAGCGTCTTTTATATCATTTAAAAGTTTGGAATATTGAGCATATTTCTCCCCAATAGGACGCAAATAAGAGTACTGTTTAGTCAATTCTTTATATTTTTCCTGATTAGAAATAATAAAAGAGTCTCCTAGTTGCTTTTCAACTTCTTTAAATTGATCGTTCAACGCTTTTAATTTTTCTAAAAACATAATCTATTGTCCGCAAAAAATATGACAGAACCTCTTTCCAGACAAGATTCTGCCATAAAATTATTTTATAAAATTACTTACCTTTAGCTTCTTTATCTTTTTTCGGAGCGGATTTTGCCTTTTTGGGAGAAGTGGTAAGTATTTTTCCAGTAGTTTTTCTTGGTTTTGCAACCTTTCTTTCGGCTTTCTTTCTTACTAATGTTTTACCTTCAGTTTTAGCAAAACGTTTCTGGAACTTTTCAACTCTTCCAGCTGTATCTATAAGCTTCTGCTTACCTGTAAAGAAAGGATGACAGTTTGAACATATTTCTAATTTAATGGAAGGTTTTGTTGAACGAGTCTTAAAAGTATAACCACAAGCGCAAGAAACCACGCTTTCTTCATATTTTGGGTGTATTCCCTCTTTCATTTTTAACGTCTCCCTTTATTTGTTGCCGCATAATACATTTTTACTATATCAATATACCAAACTTTTACCGAATAGTCAAACTTTTAAGATATCCTAACATATGCGGTAGATTTTTGAAGCATATTTTAGCAAGTTGCTTTTGCAAATTTTTATATTGCTCATTTTGCCTCAAATTTTTGATAAATTTCCCATATAGACCATTTAAGATTTTCTCAATTAACTGCATTCCCGCAGACCTAACCTCTTTCAAATCTTGCTAATTATACATTTTCAAAACTACCATATGTTTAAGATTTTACACTGCCTTTCTGCATTTTTCGCTCTTAAAACTTACCTTTTTTTCTATTACCAGATAAACTCAAACGAAAGAATTCACAATTTTTTTCTTAATAATTTTAATATTTTGCAAATCAAATTAGTTTAATTCAAATAATGGGTTTGATTGGACTAATAAAGGTGTGGGGATGGGGTGAGTGAGTGACATTAGAGTAGGTTCAGAATTTATTAGCTCTGTAAAAACCAAGTCCAATATATATAAATTCTGAAAGAAAAGCAGTACAAGCAGTCAGAGAAAGATAAAAACTGACAAAGATATTAAAAAATGGAGAGAAATGTTATGAAGAAATTAGTATTATTAGCAGCTATGTTATGTTTAGTATCAGAATGCTGGGCAGATCCAGTTCATAGAAGCCGTCTTGGTGATGCTTGCGCCCCTGAGACTGAACAACAAACACAAACTGGCAACAAGGGATGTATAATTCGTGCAGACGATCCGCAGGTAAACCAAATGGTTGCAGACATATTGATAGACTTGCAGTGGAGACAACAAGAACAAAGAACAGAACCACAAATACAGCCTATACTTCTAGAGCCTGGGTTTAGTTTCTCGGACTAGGATTGTTTTCTTTTTGAAATCAAGGATTGTATTTGTATTGTAAAGTCAAGCTGTGTTATCAGCTTGACTTTACAGATCAAGTATTCTCAAGTATATTACGTTCCGTCCAATTGTATTGCCACTACATTAATCACGACGTTTTAAATTAGAGTATATCTTCCTTATAAAAATATCCTCTTTGTTTTATTTAAAAATTTCAAACGGACATCATTGATAACATTTTTATCAAATATCATTATAGAATTACTTTTTTGTATATGTTAAAATAGCCTAGTTTGGTAATCATTTGGTAATCGATTTAAATATCCAAAGGATACACTCATGGATAATAATGAAATAAAACAAGCTGTACAACTTAAGGCAGTCGCTGCAAAAGATGCAGCCGGCAAACTTGCTGTTATGGACACACAACAAAAAAACAATATTCTCTCAGCAATGGCAGAAGCTTTACAGCAAAATATAAAAGAAATACTATTTCACAATGAAATAGACGTTCTAGCAGCAAAAGATGCCCAGATAATGCCTGTTCTTATAGACAGACTAACTCTAAATGAAAAGTGTGTGGCAGACATAATAGCAGGCGTAAAAAATGTAATACTTTTACAAGATCCTGTAGGAACTGTTGTTGAAGAAACAAAGCCTTCGCTTGATATTGACGTCAAAAAGATAAGAGTACCTTTGGGCGTTATAGCCATGATTTATGAAGCACGCCCGAATGTTACCGTTGACGCGGCAACGCTTTGTCTAAAAGCAGGAAATGCCATTATTTTAAAAGGCGGCTCTGAGACTTTAAACACAAATAGAATTCTTGCAAAAATAATTTACGAGGCAGGCATAAAAGCAGGCATGCCTGAAGGCGCCGTTCAGTTTATTGACACTGCAGACAGAAGTGCTGTGCAAGAGCTTTTACATTTAGATAATTACATAGATTTACTTATACCGCGTGGAAGCGAAGAATTTGTTAACTTTGTCAAAGAAAATGCTACGGTGTCTGTGTTGTCCCATGGGAAAGGCTTATGCCACACATATATAGATAAAGATGCCGATACTAATATGGCTATAAATATAGCTGTAAATGCTAAATGCCAAAGACCTTCTGTATGCAATGCAATGGAAACATTGCTTGTACATAAAGACATTGCAGATAAAATTCTGCCGAAATTATGTGAAATATACAGCAAAGAGAACGTTGAAATCAAAGGCTGTGATATTTCAAGGAATATCGTAAACACTATAAAACCTGCCGAAGAAAAAGATTGGAGTACCGAATATTTGGATCTTAAAGTATCAATAAAAGTGGTCAATTCTTTGGAAGAGGCTATAGCGCATATCAATAAGTACGGATCCAAACATTCAGAAGCAATTGTAACAAACGACAAAGCAACTGCAGACAAGTTTGTAGCTGAGGTTGACGCAGCGGCAATTTTTGTAAATACTTCCACAAGGCTTCACGACGGCAGCGTTTTTGGTCTTGGCTGCGAAATAGGTATTTCAACACAGAAATTGCACGCACGCGGAGCTATGGGGATAAAAGAGCTTACCACTACAAAATATGTAGTAAGAAGCAACGGAACAACAAGAAAATAATTAACTTTGAGGTTTATATGAAGCTTGGTATTGTAGGACTCCCAAATGTTGGGAAATCTACGCTGTTTAACGCTATAACAAAAGCAGGAGCTGAAGTCGCCAATTACCCTTTCTGTACAATTGATCCAAACGTTGGAGTGGTTGAAGTCCCAGATAATCGTTTGGGCTTTCTTGAAAAGGTATATCACGCAAAGAAAAAAGTCCCAGCGGCAGTTGAATTTGTTGACATAGCTGGTCTGGTAAAAGGAGCATCGCAAGGAGAAGGTTTGGGCAATCAGTTTTTAGCTCATATAAGAGAAACTGCAGCAATAGTTCATGTCGTAAGATGTTTTGATAGCAAAGATATAACGCACGTAATGGGCGAAGTTGATCCTTTACGCGATATAAAAATTATAGACACTGAACTTGTTTTGGCAGACATGGAGTCTGTTCCAAAAAGACTTGAAAGACTTCAAAAAGCCGTAAGGCTAAACGACAAAAAAATGCTTGCTGAAATGGAGCTTGCAATAAAGGTAAAAGCCCATCTTGAGGCAGGAAATCCTGCTAGAACGTTGGAGCTTGACAACGACGCGAAAGTATTATTAAAAGAATTTTTTTTGATAACGGCAAAACCTGTTTTATATGTCTGCAATGTCTCGGAAAATGATTTGCCGGAAATGAGCAATAAATATATGGAAACCGTAAAAAAGAAAGCAAAAGACGAAAATACTCAAGCCATTCCTATTTGTGCAAAAATTGAAGTCGAACTTGCAGAACTGTCCGAAAGCGACAGAGAAACTTTCTTAAAAGACTTGGGTCTTAAAGAGCCGGGTCTTAACCGACTCATAAGGGCAGGCTACAGCTTGCTTGGTCTTGAAACATTTCTTACAGCTGGAGAAATTGAAGTAAGAGCTTGGACAATTAAAAAAGGATCTTTGGCTCCTCAAGCCGCAGGCGCAATACATTCAGACTTTGAAAGAGGCTTCATCAGAGCAGAAGTCATGAGTTTTGACGACTTATTTCGGCTCGGAAACGAAAAATCTGTAAAAGATGCAGGTCTTCTTAGAAGCGAAGGAAAAGAATACATAGTTAAAGACGGCGATATAATAGAATTCCGTTTTAATGTGTAAGTTTCCAATATAGCTGCAAATATTTGGAGATTTGATGGATACAAGATTTCTGATGTGGGCGCTGTTTTTGGTAGTCGTAACAACTGCTCTCTTTATTGATTTAGCAATACTTAATAAGCATAAAGGCAATATAAAAACAAAAAATGCAGCCACAATGGTTTGCATTTGGATAAGCCTATCGCTGATTTTTGGGACAAGTATATATTTTGCATTTGGACGAGAGAAAGCATTGGAATATTTTGCAGGATATATTGTGGAATATTCTCTTTCTATTGATAATATGTTTGTGTTCCTTATGATATTTTCATATTTTGCAATTTCTAAAGCTAATCAATCAAAAGTTTTAATTTATGGTATTGCCGGAGCTGTAATTTTAAGATTTTTATTTATACTTATCGGGATTAGACTTATAAATACTTTCCATTGGATAATGTATGTTTTCGGTGTATTGCTAGTTTACACAGCAATTAAAATGTTGTATGGAAATAATAAAAAAATAAGCCCAAAATATAATACTGCATATAACATAATCAAAAAACTAATTCCGTTTAAAAATAATACTGAAACCAACAACTTTTTTATAAAAGAGAATAAAAAAATATACGCAACTCCAATGCTTGCCGCCATAATTGTAGCAGAAATGAGTGATTTAATATTTGCAGTAGATTCTATACCAGCAGTTCTTTCAATTTCCAAAGACACTTTTATAGTTTATTCTTCTAATATATTTGCAATAATAGGCTTGCGTTCCTTATATTTTATCCTTTCAAACTTTGTTTCTAAATTTAAATATTTGCATATCGGTATAGCAGTCATTCTTATATTTGTAGGGTTAAAAATGATTCTTTCCAGATACGTACCTATTTCTACAGGATTATCCTTAGCTTTCATAACTTTAGTTATAGGCATTTCAGTTCTTGTTTCAATAAGAAAAAAAGCTAATGTTTGACTAACAAAAAGCAAAGTAGTAGAATTTTACATTATCGTGTGTAGTATGCATTTATATTCGTAATTTGCGATCACCATAAAGGAGACTCAAGTGAGAAAATTAGCATTAATGATTACTGCCGTAGCAGCTTTTGGACTATCTTTTCCGGCATGCAAAAAAAATGAACCGTTTGTTATTAAAGTAGGTAAAGAAAAAATTACAGAAAATGCCTTGAATGATAAATTATCAGCCACGTCTGCTGATTTCCAAAAATTTGCCGCCACGACTATAGGAAGAAAACATTTCTTAGATCTTGTAGTACAACAGTCTGTAGTAATAGAAGCAGCAAAGAAAGCTGGCATAGAAAAGCAACCTGAATTCAAGAAAGCCCTAGAAGATTTTAAAAATGAACAACAAAAACAACTTGCTGACTATAAAGACGGACTTCTTATGGATCTTTACTTAAAAGAAATCCGTGAAAAAATAAAAGCCTCAGATAACGAAATTCAAAACTATTATAATGAACATAAATCAACATTTGAAAAACCAATAGCATATACTGTAAGACATATCCTTGTCTCAGACAAAGAGACGGCTCAAAATGCCTACGAAAGACTTAAAACTGGCGAAAAATTTGAACAAGTAGCTAAAGAACTCTCTAAAGACACTACAGCTCAAAATGGTGGATTGCTTGGACCTGTAGAGCAAGGTTCTCTTGTGCCTGAATTTGAAGCAGTAGTTTTAAAACTTAAAAATAATGAAATATCAGAAATTATAGAAACGCCCTTCGGTTTCCATATAATACTTAAAATAGCTGAACAGAAACTTCCGTCTCAATCTTTTGACGAATCAAGAGAAACCATCAAAAGAATTGTGGAGAAAGATAAATTTGATGCATGGTTCAACAAAGAAAAAGAAAATCTTGGTGTTGAAGTAAATTATGAAATCCCAACTTCTGAAAATGAGCAACAAAAATAAATTGCTATCCCAGGAGAACACAAACAATGAAAAAATTTGCGATGTGTATTGCAGTGTTATTTCTTACCGTAGGCACTTTATTAGGAGCGTCTAAAGACGCTGATAAAACTGTGGCTGTAATAAACGGAGAACCCATTTTTGAATCTGAAATTAATACTATTTTTGTTCCCCTGTTGGAAGAATATAGGCAAAATGTACCAGCTTCAGAGCAAACAAAACAAAAAGAAAACGAATTATGGGAAATGGTTTTAAACCAGAAAATATCTGAAATTATTTTAAAACAAGAAGCAAGGAAACAAAAGATTAAGCCTTCAAAAAATGATGTGCAAGAAGGCATCTCCGAAATTAGAAAGAGATTCGCGAACGATTCTGAATTTACAGCTGAACTGAAAAGAGAAAATATGACAATGTCTGACTTTGAGAAAAAGATTTCTGAACAGGTTGCTATAAGAAAGCTCTTAAAACAGAATCTTGAGTCTAAAGTTCAGATGCCTACTGAAATTGAAGCAAGATCTCTTTATGACAAGGTTATTGCTAAAATAAAAGGTGCAAAAATAAAGTTACCATCTGAAGAAGACGCTTTAGTTTCAAATCTTGCAAATGCCTTGAAGAGAATGTCAAGTGAACAAATAAGAGTGCGGCAAATTTTTATAAGTTTGCCTAAAGGTGCAAACGATAGCGCAGTAAGATCTGCTCAGGCAAAAGTTGCCACAATCAAAAAAGAGCTTCAAAGACAAACCTTTGCAGATGTTGCTGGTCAATATTCCGAAGATCCCATATCAAGACCAAGAAATGGAGATTTGGGCATAATAGCAAAAGGTGATCTTTCACCTGTATTGGATAGGACAGCGTTTTCAATGAAAGTAGGCGATTATACCAGAGAACCTATTAAAACAGATATTGGATTATTCTTTTTAAAAATAGAAGAAAGACGCGCAAAAAAAGACGTTACCTTTGATGCCGTCAAAAATGACATAGCTGAAGTTTTAGCTCATATCAATGCAAATAAAGCTCAAAATGAATATATTGATGGACTGAAGTCTAAAGCTAATATTAAAATAAACAAAACTTGGTAATATAAATGTCTAAACCACCTGTAGCGATCACTTTAGGAGATCCTGCGGGAATAAGTTATGAAATAGTCTGTAGGGCTGTAAATTCTTTAGTAGTAAAAAGGGTTTGTAGCCCTGTAGTTTTTGGTGACAAACAAGTTCTTGCAAAATATTTTATAGGTAAAATACCGTTTGATTTCGTAGAGTGTTCTAATATAGGTCATTCTGTAAATACAAGAATCCCTTCAAAAAAGGCAGGTATGATTGCTTTGGCGGCAATAGAAAAAGCCGTAAGTTATTGCATGGCAGGCAAAGCAAATGCCTTAGTAACAGCACCAATTTCAAAAGAATCATTAAAACTTGCCGGAGTAAAATATCCCGGTCATACAGAACTACTGGCTACTCTTACAAAAAGTAAAAAAGTCGCAATGCTAATGGCATGCGGTAATATACATGGCGTTATGGTAACAAGGCATATCCCAATATCAGAAATTCATAAAACCATAAAAACAAAAAATATTATTGATACAGTAAAATTAAGTATAGATTTTATAGCCAAAAAAAATATAAAAGTTGCTTTGTGTGCTTTAAACCCGCATGCAGGTGATAATTCAATTTTTGGATCCGAAGAACAAAAAATTATAATGCCAGCTTATAAAGTATTGCTTAAACAGGGAATCAATATAACCAAGCCTTTACCATCGGATTCAGCTTGGTTAAAAACCAAAAATGGCTCTTTTGATTTAGTGTGTGCAATGTACCACGATCAACTTATGATACCTTTAAAGTGTATAGACGAAAAGAAAATAGTAAACATTACCGCAGGGTTGCCTTTTGTAAGAACATCTCCAGGACATGGAACAGCTTTTGATATTGCTGGTGAAAACAAAGCTGATATTTCCCCAATGATAGAATCTATCTTATATACTGTAAATCATATAAAATAACTATATAAATAATTAAAGAGTCACAAATGGATTTGGTAATCTTTTCAGAAGATTTATTAAATGATATATTAAAAATTGAATACGAATCATTTACTAACCCATGGAATAGGAAAATGTTTTTAGGTTCAGCCCAAAACAAAACTGTAATCTTTAAAATTCTCATAAAAACCAAAACTGTAGTTGGATATTATATAATCTCTACAATTGCAGATGAAACCGAAATACTTACTATAGCTGTAAGTCCAAAATTTAGAAGACAAAATTTTGGCAGATTTATGCTTACAGATATAGTAAAAGAAGCTTTGCTGAAAAAATCCAAGTTTATTTTTCTTGAAGCAAAAAAAAGCAATATGCCAGCATTAAATCTGTATAAGTCTTTCAGCTTTAAAGAAATAGGACTAAGAAAAAACCATTATAGAGACGAAGATGCTGTTGTTCTAAGATTGGCTAATTGACGAAAATTATACTATGAAAAGAAACAAATTATTTTTTATATTATTATCTTTATTTTTTTTAGGTAAAACTTTGTTTGCTGCAAATTACGAAGCGTATAAAATATTTCTCAAAGGAACTTTTGACTTAAAAACAGGACATATTGACGATTGCATAAAAAGTTATGAGAAAGTTACCGATTTGGATAAAGAAGCTTTTAGCGTATATAAAAATTTAGCATATTTATATTGGCAAGCCGGAAAAACAGACAAAGCTTTTGAAACAGCTCAAAAAATTGACGAGATTGACGGTTTTAATCCAAAAACAACGACCTTCTTAGCAACATTTTATCTAGTAGCAAATAAACCTGAAATTGCAAAACAATACTGGGAAAAAACATTAAAACTTGATCCAGAAAATGAAACAGCTATAGCCTATCTTGCTTCATATTATTATTCTGGTAATGAATTAAAAAAGTCTAAATGTTATTGGAATAGGTTTCTTCAGCAAGAACCAGACAGTGCTATGGGTTATTTTCAACTAGGAATGGTTCAGGAAAAATTAAATATGACAAGTGATGCTCTGGCATCCTATGATAAAGTTATAAAAATAAATCCTGAAATTAGAGACGCTTATATAGCTAAAGCAAGAATCTATGAAAAAATAGGACATTTTGATTCGGCAATAAAAGAATACGAAAACTATGCGTCACTATTTCCGGATAATGCACTAGTTCTTATATATTTAGGAAAATGTTTTTATGAAGCACAAAATTATCAAAAAGCTAAAGATTATTTACTAAATGCAAAAAAGAAACTTCCAAATAACCCAACAATAAATTTTTGGCTTGGAATAATATACGAAAAAAATGGGCAAGTTGATAAAGCAGCAGCAGAGTTGGAAAATGTTGAAAAAGCCGAAGAAAAAAACATTTCAATAATTACAAGACTTGGATATTATTATTCAATATTAAAAAACTATCAAAAATCAGAAAAAAAATTCTTAAAAGCTATAGAAATTGCTCCACAAAACTACGAAATTTTATACTTGACAGCTTTAAATTATATGGATTGGAGGAGATATGACAAAGCTGTAGAATACTTTAAAAAAGTCATAGTAATTGAACCAAAATTCTCAGATGCATACTTTTATTTAGGTCTGGCTTACGATAAAGAAAAAGATTTTACAAATGCCGAACAAGTACTTCTGAAAGCTATAGAGATAAATCCAGAACATGCAAAAGCTATGAATTATTTTGGTTACACATACGCAGATAAAGGAATTAAGTTAAAAGAATCTGAAATATTTCTCATAAGAGCTGTAACTTTAGAACCAAAAAATAGCGCTTACCTTGATTCGCTTGGTTGGCTTTATTACAGGCTTGGAAAATTTGAACTTGCCGAAAAATCCCTGCTTGCAGCCGCAAAAATAACAAAAGATCCGCTTATGTACGACCATCTTGGAGACACTTACACAGCATTAAATAAACCTGTACAAGCTTGGATAGCGTATTCTCTATCTTTTGATTTTAAAGAAAATAAGAAAATAAGAAAAAAATTAGATTCTGTACAAAAACAAATGCCTCTTGAAGAACTTTATAAACAACTACTTCTAAGAAGCGAGAGTAACTATCTCAAATTATTTCCTTTTAAAACTGGATTTAAAACAAAAATAAGTTCAAGTTTTTTAAGTAAGAAATTTTATATTCAATTCTCTTATTGTAAAACCAACTCACTAAAAATAGATTTACCTGCAATACTTATCCCGGAAGGAATATCAGTAAATATAAAAAATGGATACTATGAATTTGTTCCAAAAGCCATAGAAAACCAACTTTCTCAAGAAGTATCCAATATTATTTCTAAAACTTGCGACATTTTTAGCGGTAATTTTTATAAACAATTTGTTGATGCTAAAATAACGCAAAAAGGCAAACGCATCATTTACTCTAAAGAAGACAAGGAACTTGTTTTAAATCTTGATACAGCGTTAATAGAAAGTTTTTTTGATAAAGATTTAACAGTTATCATTTCAAAATATGAAAAATTTGTTATATCAAATGTTCCTAAAAAAATTAAATTTGCATTTAAAAACATAAAAATTAAAGGA
>JAITKZ010000073.1 GCA_031278115.1 Endomicrobium sp. | reverse complement strand
CTCGATACGGACTTTCATCCGTATACCGGTTTAGCAAACCAGCGCACTAGGCCAACTATGCGACCCCTCCACTTTTTAGCTTTATCTTTATTGATTTTATTCGGTACGCCGTTTATCATTTACTATAGATATAGTCGCGATGCACCTTAAAATTTAACTATTTAACCAAAAACACTTGTTTTGCAGTGTTCACAAAAGTAATCATTCCACAGCTAAGGATTGTACAAAAAATTCTTGTTCCTTGCAATGCGTCGGATTATCTATTTTTGGATTTGTTAATAAAACTTGCAACAGATTTATGACGTCTTTTTGTTTTTTTTCTTAAGCCTGATAATATTAAATCAGCCCAGTATATGTTTAAGATTTTACATTTGTATCTATTAGTTGATACAATCCTTTTGAGATTATGAGATGTCATTTTAAGAGGATACAATGAAACTACTAGATGGCAAAAAAATATCAAACGACTTAAGATTAGAAATTAAAGACCAAGTCAAAAAAATCAACCAAGAAGCAGGAAAGTTTCCATGTCTTGCAACAATTTTAGTAGGGCAAAATCCTGCAAGCCAAGTATATATAAAGTCAAAAATTAAGGCTTGCCAAGAGGTGGGGATTCAATCTTTACATCACAATCTTGATGAGAATTCTTCAAAAGAAGATATTATCTCTTTAATAAATGCATTAAACAAAAGCTCCGAGGTTGATGGTATTTTGCTTCAGCTGCCTCTTCCAAATAATGAATATGCCCAAGACTGCATAAATGCAATAAGCCCTTTAAAGGACGTAGATGGTCTGCATCCTTTTAACGCAGGACTTTTGAATTTGTCAAAAAGTTGGGATGAAATTATCAAGAAAAATATTTTGGTTTCTTGCACTCCATTAGGAGTTATATATCTTCTTCACAAATCAAGCATATCAATTGAAGGAAAAACGGCAACTGTCATTGGAAGGTCTAACTTAGTTGGGAAACCTCTTTCAATGTTACTACTTGCAAATAATGCAACGGTAATAATGGCTCATTCCAAAACCAAAAATTTAAAAGAAATGTGCAAAAATGCCAATATTGTTGTTGCAGCAATAGGCAACCCTAAATTTTTAAACAAGAATTTTATAAAAGACGGAGCAACAGTTATTGATATAGGCATCAATAGAACTCCCGACGGACTGTGCGGTGACGTTGACTTCAATTCTGTTAAACACATGAATATAAATATAACTCCTGTCCCCGGCGGTGTAGGACCAATGACGATAACAATGCTGCTTGAAAATACACTCAAAGCATTTAAAAACAGAATTTGATTTTCTTGCAACTGTTTTTTTTGAGAGTCCAAGTTAGATATTTATGGAATAATTAAAATTTTACTTTTTCGGAGATAAAATGAATTTTACTTTTTTGATAGCCTTTCTTTTTCCCATACTGGCAGGGATGATGTATTTTGTTATGGCTGTGGAAGTAAGACGTACTAGCAAATTTCGTTCAATGATGTTTGGTGATATAGGGTTTAAAAAAATTGAAGCGGCTTTCATAATGTTTGGAATTTATTTTATAACGAGACCTCTTCAAAATATTTTAGGTCATCATCCGATACCTTTGATAGTAAATTGTCTGCGGCAATTTTTTCTGATGGCTGTGATAGCACCGTCTATTCTCGTAGCTATTTTTCACTGGGTGCCAACGCCAAGTGGTGCTCCTCACTCATCAAAATTTGCATCTTATACAGTAGGAACGTTAATGGGAATAATTTTTATTTTATTAAACACTTTGGCAGTAACTGGATCTAAGGTTTTGTCAATGTGGGGACTTATAACGCTGTACGATCCTGTATGGTTTAAGCCAGTAAATCCTCCGATACAACTTATACTTATACACTTGATATGCCAGTTTGTTTCTCCAGTTGGGTTCTTGCTTCTTGCAGCAGCATATGTAAGACACAGGCGACATAATTATCAACTCGCAAGTATTTACAATTTGATACCGATGAAGTGGATGTATCTTGAAGCAAGTCTTATTATTTTTGCAAGCTCATTTATTGTCGCTGGATTAACCACACTTTTTGGTAATTATTATACATACATATGGGTTATTTACTTTGCGGGGGCCATTGTGTCGGGTTTTTTTGAAATGAAAAGTATAAAACTTCCGCCGCGAAATAGTCCAAAAGACTTGAAATAAAATTTATTTTTTTAAAATAACATTAGCAGTTAAACTTTCCGCAATTAGCGCGCGGAAATAAAAACAAGGGATAACTTCCCAAAAGGAGCCGAGAATGGCTTGTGGATGCAAGAAGAAAAAAAACAGCAAAGAAAAAGGTTACAAAGAAAAAAGCTGCGACCAAGAAAAAGAAAAAAATAAGACCGCTCCATTGAAAAAATAAATCACTTCGTTTAACGAAGTGATTTATTTTTTATAATTAAAACTCTTAACACTGCTAAATATTTTTAGTACTTGACTATATTAGATATCTTCCTTATCAAAAAAACGAAGTTTTTAAATTCTTCTATCTTTTACTTAACCTATTTTATCTACCACATCCTTCTTTTTTAATATATCTTACAAAACTCTTTATTCTTTCTTTAATAAAAAGAATTAGTTTAAAAACTAAGGAAGTAGTTATTATTTGTTTTTTATTATATCAAAGCCTGTGTACTTGCGAAGAACCTCTGGTATTACAACAGAACCGTCTCCCTGCTGATAGTATTCAAGAATTGCAGCAAAAGTTCTGCCAACTGCAACGCCAGAACCATTTAATGTGTGTATAAGTTCCTTTTTTTTGTCTTTATATTTCACTTTTATATTCATTCTTCTTGCCTGAAAATCTTTAAAGTTTGAACATGAAGAAATTTCTCTATACACACCGTCGCTACCAAGCCATACTTCTAAATCATAAGTTTTTGACGATGAAAAGCCTGTATCGCCGCTAGATAAAAGAGAAACTCTGTAAGGAAGACCTAGCAACTCCAAAACATGTCCAGCGTCTAAAACAAGCGACTCAAGTTCCTCGTCGGAATTTTCCGGTTTTACGAATTTTACAAGTTCTACTTTATTAAACTGGTGATTTCTTATAAATCCTTTTGTGTCTTTTCCGTAGGCACCTGCTTCCCTTCTAAAGCAAGCGGAATAAGAAACAAGCTTTTTGGGAAGGCTGTCTTCATCCAAAATTTCGTCTCTATAAATATTTGTGACAGGAATTTCTGCAGTTGATATTAAATACAATTCATCCTTAGCGCATTTAAAAACTTCCTCACCAAATTTAGGAAGCTGCCCCGTGCCAAACATAGACTCCCTATTTACAAGATACGGAGTCATTATTTCTTTATATCCTCTTTCTTTATGCGTATTTAAAAAGAAAGAAATAATCGCTCTTTCCAAAGCGCAACCTTCATTTTTCAAAACAACAAATCTTGACCCTGAAATTTTGGAAGCTATCGCAAAGTCAATAATCCCAAGCTTTTCGCCTACTTCCCAGTGGTATTTTGGTTTGAAAGAAGTTTTTTTAAGCTTACCGATATATCTGATAATTTTATTAGCTCTTTCGTCTTTTCCGACAGGCACGCTTGAGTCGGGAATATTTGGAAGTTCCAATAAAAAATCTTCTATATGATTTTCCAAAGACAAAAGTTGTTTTTCCTGTTTTTGAATTAAATCTCTTATTTCGTTCATTTCTTCAAGCACTTCAGGCGGAGGTTCTTTTCCTTCTCTTTTAAGCTTGCCGACTTCTTCAGAAACTTTATTTCTTTTTAATCTTAACTTTTCATTCTCATTTATGACAAACTTTCTTTCGTCGTCCCACTTTAAAAGTTCCATAAAATCTATTTCTTTGTTCCTAGTTAACATAGCTCGTTTTACAGCTTCAGGATTTTCTCTAATAACTTTGATGTCTAACATTCTTTTTCTCCATATAACTTAATTAGAATATCTCAATTCAACGGAATTTTTTATGCCAATAACTGCTTCTACATCGTTTATAAAGTTATCTGAACAGTCTGCAAGATACTCAGTCTCTATTGAAAAGTTTCCGTGCAGAGCATCTTCTAAGTCAATATAAACTTTTGCTTTGCCTTTATTAGCACTAAAAATTTTTTTTAAATCTTCGCTTAAAACATCATCGTATCTTGTGGTTGAAAGTCTTACATGAACTTCGCCTGAATTATACGGAAATTTCTTTTTTGCTTCGTCTATAGTAATAATATCTTCAACTATTATTTCAGGCTGCCCATGCGTCCCCATCAGCCGACCTTTTACTACAATAACATTGTTTTGCGTTAAATAGGTTTCAAATTTTTCAAAAACTTTAGGGAACAAAACTGCATCTACGCTCCCGTGCAAATCTTCTATTTTAATTCTTGCGTACGGCTCTTTTTTAGCTTTTGATATGAGTTTTTTAATTGAAACTATCATACCTGCAATACGTATAATCTGAGCTGTTTTAAAATCAACATTTTCTGCGGGGTCAGGTAGTTTATCTAATCTATAATTGGAATAGGCTATTATTTCTCTCTTTCTTGGAGCAAGAGGATGCCCTGAAAGATAAAATCCCAAAACTTCCTTTTCGTATTCCAATGCTTTAAAAATATCCAAAGATTTTGCTTTTTGCAATAACGACACACTAATCATAGCCTCGGCACTGTCAAACAAAAATCCCTGAGCTGATTCTTTGTCTTGTTTTATCTTTGCAGCTTTATCAACTGACGAATCTATACTTTGCAGCAAACTTGCTCTTATTTCAAATTTTTCAGCGCCGAAAGAGTCAAATGTTCCAGCTTTTGCAAGACATTCAAAAGCTTTTTTATTGGTAGATTTTAAGTCTATTCTCTGTAGAAAATCGTCCCAATCTTTAAATTTGGTTTCTTTGCCATTAACCGATCTTGCCTGCTCTATAGACTGCGTTAGACCTTCGCCTATGTTTTTAATAGCAAGAAGTCCGAAACGTATATCCGAACCTTCTATTTTAAATTGTCCATCGGACTTTTGAATATCGGGCGGCAACACTTTAATACCAAATAATGCAGCATCATCTAAATACATTACAAGTTTACTTTCTTCATTATCTTTTACAGCCGAACGACCGATTTCGCTGTTAAGCAAGGCTGTTAAATATTCTAACGGATAATTTGCTTTTAAATACGCAGTTTTATAAGATACCACACCGTAAGCTGCAGAGTGAGACTTGTTAAATCCGTATCCTGCAAAAGCTACAATATTATTAAAAACTTTTTCAGAAATTTTTTTGCCTATGCCTTTTTCTCTGGCGCCATTTATAAATTTCTCTCTTTGTTTTTCAATAACTTCAGGGATTTTTTTACTCATCGCTTTGCGAAGGCTATCTGCTTCTCCAGGCGTAAATCCCGCCATAGCAACAGCCATCTTCATAACTTGTTCTTGGTATAAAATAACACCGTAAGTATTTTTTAATATAGTCTCCTGCAACGGATGGTCGTAAATAATCGGCGTTTTCCCGTGTTTTCTGTTTACAAAATCGTCCAACATTCCCGAACCCATAGGACCTGGCCTATACAAAGCTATCAAAGCGACAACATCGTCAATGTTACTAGGCTTTAGTTTTCTTATCAATTCTCTCATGCCTTTGCTTTCAAGCTGAAACACGCCCATAGTTTTTGCTTCGGCAAGAAGTTTATAAGATTGTTCATCATCCAAAGGTATGTTGTCTAAGTCAAAATCAGGTTTTTTCTTGCGGATAAATTTTACGCATTCATCAATAATGGTAAGCGTCCTAAGTCCTAAAAAATCAACTTTTAAAAGACCGAGCTGAGGCAACACCACACCGTCGTACTGCGTAGTGACAATATTTTTTGAACCTTTTGAAAGCGGCGAATAATTAGTTATTTCTTCATTGGCTATAACCATACCGGCGGCATGCACGCCCGTATGTCTTTTAAGACCTTCTAGTTTTTGCGAAGTCTCTATAAGGTTTGCAATACGCTCGTCAGCTTTTACAAGTTTTATCAGATCTGCAGAAGATTCCAAAGCTTCGGCAATACTTGCGTTTTGTGGAACAAGTTTAGCTATGTTGTTTGACTCTGTCGGTGTAAATCCCATGACCCTTGCAACATCTTTTATAACAAGTCTGGATTGCATTGATCCAAATGTTATAATCTGCGCGCATCTCTCTTCACCGTATTTGCGGCGAACATATTCTATAACTTGTTCTCTGCCTGAATCTGCAAAATCTATATCCAAATCTGGCATTGAGCGTCTATCTGGGTTTAGAAATCTTTCAAACAACAAATCGTACTTTAAAGGGCAAATATCAGTAATACCCAACGTGTAAGCAACCATTGAGCCTGCGCCTGAACCTCTTCCCGGTCCTACGGGAATCCCGTTATCTTTTGCGTATTTTATGAAATCTGAAACTATTAAAAAGTAGGATGCGAAACCCATTCTGTTAATAACGGAAAGCTCGTGTTTTAATCTATTTTCCTGTTCAGAATCAACGTTTTTATATCTTTTTATAAGACCTTGTCTGCATAAACTTTCTAAATATTGTGAGTCCGATTTGTATTCTTCTGGTACGGGAAACTGCGGTAAAAGCAGATTATCCATATCTATTTCAACGTTACACTTTTCGGCAATTTCCAAAGTAGTTTTTAAAGACTGCGGAATATACTCAAATGTCTTTGCCATATCCTCAGCGCTGCGATAATAAAACAGGTCTGAGTCAAACTTTAATCTTTTAGGATCGTTTAACGTCCTGCCTGTACCTATGCAAAGCAAAATATCGTGGATTTTCGCATCTGATTTTCTTAAGAAATGACAGTCGTTTGTAGCAACTAGCGGGATTGTTATTTTTTTTGAAAGCTCAAGAAGATCTGGTATTATTTTTTTCTGCTCTTCAAGCCCATTATCCATAATTTCTAAATAAAAATTATCTTTCCCAAAAATATCTCTGTATTCTGTCGCAGCTTTTTCCGCTTTGTCAAAATTTCCTCTAGACAGAGAGATGGCAACTTCTCCTGCCAAACATCCCGAAAGAGCAATGATTCCCCTATTGTATTTTCTCAGCACTTCTTTATCTACACGAGGCTTATAGTAAAAGCCTTCAGTAAAACCAATGCTTACTATACGCATAAGGTTT
>JAITKZ010000054.1 GCA_031278115.1 Endomicrobium sp. | reverse complement strand
CTTTTGGTTGCTGCAGCAATAGGATTTATAGCAAAAACCAACGCAGGGATATCGGGTGCTGAAGTAGGTTGCCAAGGCGAAATAGGAGTTGCAACGGCTATGGCAGCTGCAATGATTGCGCATGCACAAGGCTATTCGGCAAAAGTTGTTGAAAACGCTGCAGAGATAGCACTTGAACACCAACTAGGACTTACATGTGACCCAGTTGGCGGATATGTGCAGATTCCATGTATTGAACGTAATGCCATTGGAGCAGTAAAAGCTTGCAACGCCGCTCTTATAGCCACAAACGAGTTGCCTAATACACACAAAGTAACATTTGACACTACTGTTAACGCAATGCGCGAAATTGGCAAGGATATGAGCTGCAAGTTGAAAGAAACAGCAATGGGAGGATTGGCTGTCTGCATGGTATATTGCTGATTACATAAATTGGACATGTAAACTTAATTTATATATAATTGTCCTCTCAACAAATAGTTTTTATACTTATAAAATAAAGCTGCCATCGTCTAGCGGTTCAGGACATCGCCCTCTCAAGGCGGAGATCACGGGTTCAAATCCCGTTGGCAGCGTTTCTATTTACAATCAAGTTAGTGCGCCCATAGCTCAATTGGATAGAGCGTTTGACTACGAATCAAAAGGCTAGAGGTTCAACTCCTCTTGGGCGCGCTTAAGAAAATAATTATTAAGCATCTTACTTATGCAAAAAAGCATACATATGAAACATGATCCCTGTATTTATTTATGCTTTATAGTCTTCTGAATCTTAACCATTTCTGAAATCAATTTATAATCAAGGGGTGTTTTCTTCATTATTTCAATGACCTTTATTTTGTTTCTGCTAAACATCTGCCTGAGCAGATTCATTATGTTCTCATCGTTGCTATTTTTTGTGTTGATTATGACTACAATTTCATAGTTTGGAAATCTAAAACGGCAGGCATGTTTACCTAGAAATTTATATGAGAAGAGTCCTGTTATACAATCAACAGGTGTATTCGTACTTTTCCTGTAAATTAACGGCAGAAATAAATCCTCATTATCAGATATTTCATTTTTTAAGATTTTTAATGCAATTTCTTCATATTTGCCAAGCGGAAATGGCTCTGTCTTGCATATGGAAGTGCGCCAAACTAAAGATATAAAAAATCTCCGTAATTTATCATAATCAAAATCGCTCACCTCTAATAAGTATTCTTTAACGGACTCAGTAATCACCTTGAATTCATGTTTTGGGATTATATAAAATAATACTTTATTAGCATATTCGTCTAAAATCCCAAGTTGATTATCGCATTCTTTGCATAATAATGGTTCTTTCAGACCATTTTTGTGATTTTTATAGTCAATTTGCTGCGTTTTTGGATTGATACGAGACATACTCCCCATTGTTTTTATCTGATAAAAACATTTTGGGGTAATATGAGAATTTATCAATTCTTTTTTCTGTCCACAAAATTTGCAAATTCCAACTGGTAACATATATCCTCTATACATTTTTATCTTTTTGTATTATTTTATTACAAATTTTATGCTTGCCATTTGAGACAAGCAAAAGCAAGCATTTCTCATCATTTTTTTCTTCTCATAATTTTACTCATGTGCTTATGAGATAAAATATTGTTGAGATATTTATAGTATTAAAATACAATATAATTATATTTTTGTCAATGTATATTGTATTTTTGTAATTTTTATGTTATCATATTTGTTATGAAAACACTAAAATTAAGAGATATATGCACGGATATATTTGCCGGTGCTACAATCTTTACCAATGACGAACTTTCACGGGATTATAAAAACGGTGGGTATAGGGTTATAAGATTAGCTGATATTCAAAACAATGAAATTTCTTTTAAGGATTGTTTATTTTATAATACTCAAGACTATAAGAAAAACAGATATTTATTGCAGAACAACGATATTTTAATATCTTCTCGCGGAACTATTTTTAAAGTTGCAATTTTCTATAAAGAAGACACATATAAAACAATACCATCAGGCTTCTTAACTTGTATCAGATTAAACCTAGACTTAAATATATCATTTAATTATGTAGCTGCTTATTTAAGACATAAAGAAAATAGTATAATAATGGGCGAAAAAAATATTAAAAAACAAATTGATAAGAAACCCAAAATTCAGTTAAAACTTTCTGATATTTACAACATAGAAATTCCTATTATTTCAAACAAAGTTCAAAAAGAACTAGATAAATTGTCTTCTAAAGCCACAAGTCTATTAAAAGAAAGTTTGCAGAAAACGCAAGAAATAGAGAATTTGATAAAAGGTATTAAATGAGAATAGCGGAATTTAAGGAAAAATTTAAGAAGATTAAAGATATGGGATTTGTTCGCACAAAGCGTTCTGGGGCGACAGGCATAGGCTATACATTAGAAAGTCTTTTGGGAATTTCGGAGAACAACAGCACTAACCCAGATATTGAAGGAGCAGAATTAAAAGCACATAGAACAAATGTTAATGGGTTAATTACTTTATTCACATTTAACAACAAAGTTTGGAAAATGCCACCTTTGGAGGCTGTTAAAAAATATGGAAGCATTGATAAAGACGGAAGAAAGGGTTTATATTACACGATGACTTTAAAACCAAACAGTGCAGGACTTTTTCTTGATGTTGGGAAAACAGAAATATCAGTCAGACATATTTCAGGCGATATTGTAGCTGTTTGGCAACTTCAGACATTGGCTGATAGGTTTATTCAGAAAATACCTGCTCTGCTTTTTGTTTCTACCCTTACAGAAGAAAGAGACGGTGTAGAATATTTTCATTATTATAGAGCGCAATTAATGCAAGGAACTTCACCAGAATTATTATTAGACCAATTCCGTGCTGAAAATATATTGGTTGATTTAAGATTACACGATAAAGGAACAATGGCGAGAAATCATGGAACAGGATTTAGAATTTATGAAGACAAATTACCACTACTTTTTAATAATATAAAGGATTTATAATGTATAAAGTTGTCAGAAACACAAAATACGATTATACAGGGCAATCTTATAGTTCTTCTTATCCTAATCTTCATAAATATCCTGCTACAATGTTGCCTCAAATAGGTATAGATATACTTAAAGAATTGAACATATCTAAAGGAAGACTTCTTGACCCATATTGTGGTTCAGGGTCATCTTTTTCAAGCGGGCTGGAATGCGGTATAAAAGAGATGTATGGCTGTGATATAAATCCTCTTGCTGTGTTGCTGTCAAAAGTTAAATTTACAAAAATATCGCCTGACAAACTTTTAGAAACCCGTAAAGCATTTAGAGAAAGTTTATATGACTTTATAAAGAACGAGCAAAATATTGAAGCATTGTCATGCCCGCAGGTAACAAACATTGATTTCTGGTTTTCAAAAGAAGTTATCAAGAACCTTATTGTTATGAAATACTTTATAGATAAGATTAAAAACGAAAATATACGCAGCTTTTTCCTAGTTCCATTTTCAGAAACTGTTAGGGAATGCTCTTATACCCGCAACAATGAATTTAAGTTATTTCGTATGAAATCCGAAGAATTATTAAATTTTAATCCAGATGTAATAGGCGTATATTTTAAGAAGTTTGACAACACATTTTCTTACTATAAAAAGTTTTATTTGCCTAAATTAGAAGACACTACAAAAGTTGAAATAAAATATGATAAATTCAATTCTGCGGATAAGCATTTTGATGTTGTGTTGACAAGCCCACCTTATGGCGATAGCCGCACAACTGTCGCTTATGGACAATTCTCCTCCCTTTCTAACGAATGGTTAGGTATAGATTATGCTCGTAAAATAGACAGTATGTTAATGGGTGGACAAAAATTAAAGGAAAATATAAAAAAAGGACTTATTGCTGATTTTGTATCTCAAATTGACAGCGTTGATAAGAAAAGAGCGTTAGAAGTGTCAGCGTTTTATAACGATTTAGGAAGTTCTATAAAAAAAGTTGCAAGAAGTATAAAAAAAGGTGGGAAAGCAGTTTACATAGTTGGAAACAGAACTGTTAAAAACGTTCAATTGCCGACAGACCAATTTATTGCAGAAAAATTTGAAGAAAATGGATTTAAGCATTTAATCACATATGAAAGAGCATTAAGCAATAAATCTATGCCGAGAAAAAACTCACCTTCAAACGAAAAAGGTAAGACAGTTAATACAATGCTTTCTGAATATATTGTTATTTGTGAGAAGACAATGAAGGCTTAAAACAAGGATTTTGTAAATAAATAAGAACAGTAATTCTTCTATTGAAAAGATATTTAAATGGGAAACTTTGAAGAGACTTTAAAAATTAGAGTAACTTGAAAACATGGAAAAATTTATCAACATTATTATTTTCAGTCTATTATTAAGTAGCTGTTCTACTATATCCTCACAGCAACAAAGTGTCAACAATAATGCCATAGTTAAATCTGAAGCAATAGTTATTCAAAAAATAGATAAAGATATCGCACTCGTTGCCTATCCAGCTCACAAAGAATATGGATACCCCAACTATGAGAAATTGTATTATGTAAAAAGTAATATATTAAAAAACTATGCAGATAATGATGAAATAATAGGATACAAAGTAGAAAAAATACAGGATAAAACATATTCATATACTGATATGATGGGGCGACCGCACACCTTGAGTTGTGGACAACTAATTCAAAAATAAACCTTCTATATAAACTATAGTTTGTAAGTTCTATATTCAAGAACAAATAAAGGTAGCTGTTGCATTTACGGAAAAATTCTTAAACTATTAAAGGATTGTTTCAATGGGCAGTAAAAACATGTTTAATGCGTTACTGAATGAATATAATGTGGGAACTGAATTAGAGAGAATATTATCTTATTTTATTTGAAGTATTACTTAAATAAGAAGTTAGTTGATAATCTAAATTGCGAAATTAAATGCATTAGAAATGAAGCTATTTTGAAAATAATATGATGAAGTATATCAAATATTGTTGTTATGCATTCTCTTAAATAATAAGACTCGTATGCAAAAAATTTGACGAGGTATTAAAAAGTTTTTCTTCTACGACCTAATAAAACAACAATTATTAAAACGTTTTCTCCTTGAATTTTCAACGTTCAAATTTATATAACATATTTATAATGAACAAAAAATTAAAAATTACTTTAAAAGTGATAGCTATTACAGCGGTAGTTTTTGTTGTTCAAACTATTTCATATTTCGTAATAGCTGAGTATTTTGGCAATCTTTTCGGTATAGAAAATACACTAAATTTTCAATTACCAGTTGATAAAATAACGCCATGGTTTACTCCACTTTTTGCTATATATATCCCTTGGGTATGGATATGGTTTATTGTTATTCCACTTATTATTTATTTAGCAAATGGGGAAAAAGGGTTTTATGAATACAATGTAATTTCTTTATTTATGTATATAGTTGGAATTATTATTTACATGCTTATTCCTACCACGACAACTCCAAGAGATTTTATTGACGGAACCATTCAAATTTTATCTTCAGACGCTACTTTTTACTCAGTTATAAACGAATTATCGGTATCCGGACATAATATTTGGGGATCTTTTCCAAGTTATCATAATTTCTGGGCTTCGCTTTTTATATTTTTTGCATTAAAGAAAAATGTCAAATGGTTTTATCGTTATATGATGTTGACACTTGGCGGTTTAATTAGTTTATCAACTTTGACATTACACCAGCATTGCCTTATGGATGTCGTTATGACTTATGTAATGAAAAGATGGAAAAGGAAAAGAATAAGTGTTTAAAATTTTTAAGAATAGTGGATATATTTTATTTGTTATTTTCTTTTTTTCTCTAGTTATAACAACGTGTATCTATGGCAGCCCTCAAGGATATGCTATTAAAGCGAACGAAAAAGGAAGAATTACCTCTCTGGCTTTTGATGCACTTGTATCCAAATGCGAAGACCACAACACGGATATGAAAGAGATAGAGAAAGCCTACAAAGAACACAAAGAAGCTATTAAAATTTCTAACAAAGCTGATATAATATGTGAAGAAAAATTTTTTAATTCCTTTAAAGAAGATTACTACGAATACATGTCCAGAGAGCAACAAAAAGATATAGAGGTTGCATACAGAGCTGTAATAAGAACAATGAAAGCAGAACAGAGAGCGTTTGGAGCTGTGTGTGATGCTATGTATAAACTTGCTAAAGTTGACAGAAGCTACTACCAAACCAAAAAATCTAGTGCGAATCATAGAATTGAAAAAGCTAAAAAACATTTTGACAAAGTAAGAAAAATTTTAGATATTGTAATTCCAGAACATAATGCTGCTAAAGACCTTCTTTTTTCCAAAGAAGATACTATAAAAGAAGGAGATAATATTTTTACAAGGATAAGAAAACGTCAGGAGGAAAACAAATGAGAAAACCAATTTTGTTGCTTTACGTGTGCTGTGTAATATCCACACTTGCATGGGCAGGACCCGAATGTGATAGAGCCAAGAGCGAATGTAACGCAGCAAAAGTAGAAGCTGGTAGAATGGCATTTAGTAATTTGGGTGATGTTTAACGCAACCGCGATGTTTTTAGATCTCAACAAAGGGCAGATAGCATATGCGGTTCTGTTTGGGGAATATGTGAAGCTGGAAGAATACGAGAAGCACAGCGAGCTGAAGCAGAAAGAAGGCGTGAGGAAGAAAGAAGAAGGAACTTGTGAGTCATCTTATAGAGCAAGAAGAGAGAATGTTTTTAAAACTTTCCAGCCCGATAAAATTCAAGAATTGCGTAGTTAATATAACTTATACAATTGTTTTGGGTAAAATTGTAAAATCTCAAATACACAGTAGCCTCTAAAGGATGTGCAAAGAGCGGTAACAAGCAAAGAAATTAGCCAAGAAGCGCAAGATAGAAAAATTATAAGGTATCCATATTAAATGCACAAGCCTATTTTTTTAAATCACATCAGTTTGTATTTTCCCAACAAAATTTGTTTTGAAGATTTTTCAACTCAAATACAATCTGGCGACCGCATTGCAATAATAGGCAATAACGGCTCTGGTAAATCTACGTTGTTAAAAATTATTAAAGGTGATATAGAACCTTCCGAAGGTGAAGTAACAAACAGCAAAAATATAGTTTTTGGATATGTTCCGCAGCTGATGTTGGAATATGACGATTTGAGCGGCGGCGAAAAATTTAATAAAGCTCTAAGCCACGCTTTTTCGCAACAACCCGATATTCTGCTCTTGGACGAACCGACAAATCATTTAGATTTAAAAAACAGAAATTCTCTAATAAAAATGCTTAATTTTTTTAAAGGAACTTTGATTATCGTATCGCATGATGTTGAACTTTTAAGAAATTCTATAGACACTTTATGGCATATAGACAACGGACAAATAAAAATTTTTAACGGTAAATACGACGATTATCACAATGCAATTTTACAAGAGCGCCATAGTATTGAAAATGAACTTAGCTCATTGGCAAAAGAAAAAAAAGAAGCCCACAAATCTTTAATGAAAGAACAAAAAAGGGCAAAAAAAGCCAAACAATACGGCGAAAAACTTGTAAAACAAAAGAGATGGCTGCCAGCTTTAGGAAATTTAAAAGAATCATCAGCAAAAAAAACTACTGGGAATAGAAAAGCTGCAATCGCAGACAAAAGGAATTATTTAAACGAACGACTATCAAATTTAAGACTTCCTGAAATAATAAAACCAACATTCTCTTTGACTGCAAAAAATGTGGGATCTAAAATAATTGTCTCTATAAGTGATGGACAAATACGCTATGGTGACAAAATAATTCTAAGCGGAATAACTTTGTCAGTGTCCGGAGGCGAACATTTGGCTATAATCGGCGATAATGGGTCTGGCAAAACAACTTTGATGAAAGCTATTTTAAACGACCCTCAAGTTATAAAAACAGGGCTTTGGGATTTGCCTGATAATTCCGATATAGGATATTTGGATCAACATTATAGTTCTTTAGATAGTTCTAAAACAGTTTTAGAAACCTTAACCGATATAGCGCCTAACAAAATACATGCCGAATTAAGAGATTTGCTCAACAGTTTTTTGTTTAAAAAGAATGAAGAAGTAAACAAGTCTGTATCAGTCTTATCAGGCGGCGAAAGAGCAAGGCTAGCACTTGCAAAAATTGCCCTTCAAACGCCGAGATTGTTGCTTATAGACGAAATTACAAATAATATAGACTTAGAGACAAAACAGCATGTCATTCAAGTTTTAAGAGAATACCCCGGAGCGATGATACTCATCTCACACGATTCAGCCTTCCTTGAAGAAATAAATATAACGCATTACTACCCACTATAAAACTCCTAAATTCTACATAGTGCATGACAATTTTATACCACATTAAATATTGTAATCAGGCATTCATTTTTAACTATGAAATTTTCAATCTTATTATTGTATTTTCTGGAAAAAGAGAAAGGTCGCCTTTAACAGGAATTTTAATAGACTGATTTGCTTTGCCGGGAGCAAGCTCATCAACAAGTCTGTTATTGTCTTTATTGTAAATTTCACTTAATACAACTTTAACAGGCTCAAATTTAAACGGAGAAAGAATTTCTATTTCATCGCCTTTTTTTAGCTTGTGCCTTAGTTCTATTGTCAAAAATTCATTGTTATTGTCTTTAACAACGCCGGCATTTCGGTAATCACTTTTACTTGACGTATCTTCATATCTCTGAGCTTCCTGCTTAGGAATACCATCAAAAAAACCTAGCGTATAACCGCGATTTTGCAAAGTGAATAGTTCTTTCATATATTTGACCGGAGACCAACTTTCAGAATTGTCAAAATAATCGTCAATTGCCCTCCGATAAACCCTTGCAGTTTGGGCTACATAGTATTCACTCTTGTTTCTTCCCTCAATTTTAAACGAATCTATTCCCGCACTTATAATTTTATCCAGTTTAGGCATAAGACACAAATCTTTAGAATTTAAAATATATGTCCCTTTGTCATCTTCTTCCATTTCAAGATATTCGCCATGTCTCAATTCTTCTTCAAGAAGAAGTTTGCTTTTGTACTTCCATCTGCAAGAATGCGCACATGCCCCTTGGTTGGCGCTTCACGACGCCAGAAATGCTGACATCAAACATCTTCCAGAATAACTTATGCACATAGCTCCATGTATAAACATTTCAAGTTTTATATCTTTGCATTTTTCTCTTATCTCTTTAATTTCAGAAAAACTCACCTCTCTGCCCAATACGCATAAAGAAGCTCCCATATTTTTCCAAAAATCAATAGTAAGCCAAGAACAGACATTCGCCTGCGTTGAAATATGCAACGGAATTTTTGGAATCTCTTTTTTTACGTACTGGAATATTCCGGGATCAGAAATAATTATTCCATCAGGATTTAGAATTTTTATAGTTTTTGCAAAATCCTCAAGTTTTGAAATATCTTTGTTATGCGAAAATAAATTAAGAGTGAGATAAGCTTTTTTCCCAAGATTATGAGCAAAAGAAATTCCTTC
>JAITKZ010000016.1 GCA_031278115.1 Endomicrobium sp. | reverse complement strand
CCAGCATGAATATTTAGCAAAAATAAATCTAAAAAATATTTATTGTTATTTAAATCACAAAAACCTTTATCAATCCTTATTTCACTATTAGAAATTTTTGCAGAAGCGGACTTTATTGCAATGTTTTTATTGACAATTTCAATTTCAGTTTTAAGATCTTTTAATTTTAAAGAGCTTACATAAGCATTTTTAGTATCCAGAAGTATCTTAAGTTCCGGTTTTTTATCACGAAAACGAATTTCTCCTTTTCCAAAAAATTCACCCTTAAACGGCAATGTAAATCCTGTCAATATATTTATAATATTCTCGTTTAAATTATTTACGCTTACCTGCAGACGTCCTGCGCTTGAATATGCTCCTGAGAGAGAGACTTTTGCCTTGCCTGATATAATATTCGTTTTACCTATGTTCACGATTCCGTCTTTATGAAAAATTGCAGACGATAAAGAAAATGGTTGAGATAAATACGCGCCTTTTTTTAACAAAGAGGAAATTTCAATATAAGGATTATTTAATTTGCCTGAAAATTTTACAGAAGCATCTAAAAATCCAACAATTCCGGGATATACTCCGTCTATATTCGTATTTTTGAAATCAATAATGCCAGTTATCTCGTTTCTTTCTAAATTTGCCGATAGTGTAGCGTTCAATCCATTATCAGATTTTAACTTTAACAATTCAAGCTTTCTTGTTGAAATATTTACATCGGCTTCCATGCTTCCCAAAGAAATGCCACCTATCTTTGTTCCCATGCTCTTTAATACGCCTTTTACCACTTTTCCATCGCTTAAATAACCGTGAAATTCGCTATGGCAATCAGCTTTAACGCCTTGTACAATAATATCTTTTAAGTCAATATACATAAAAGATTCAGGATTTTCATTTGTAAAACCTATCAGTCCTTTTATATTAGCTATAGCAGTATTTGAAGCATTTTTAATAACAAAACGCTCAATATCTACTTTATTTAAATCCGCTTCTCCTCTTACTTCAAATTCCTTAAAATCATTCCCATAAAATGCTCCATCACAAGCTCTAAGATCAAGCTTTATACCCGCATCTTTTTCATAGCTTATATTACCGCCTGCCGTTCCTGAAATATCTATTTCCGAATGTCCTATAACGCGCAAAACGTTTAAAATATTGATTTTTTTAAATTTAAAATCTGTAGATATTATATTGCCGTTTGAAACGATATGCTTTAATAAAACTGAATCGTCACATTTATAAAAATCAAAAATATATTTATCTTTATCGCGTATTACGGTCCCTTTGGCGTCAACCATGTTCATATTAGATATAAAAGAGAAATCAATCTTGCCTGAATCTTCATTTATATTTCCAGAAATATTTACCTTTCCATCAGCACTTTCTACTACAACAGGGATTAGAGGCATATCGGTTACATTTATATTTTTAACATCAACAGTAATTGTTCCTGTCTTGACATTTCCTTTTACATACCCTAATTTTTTATCTCTTATAATTAAATCGCCTTCATAATCTCCACCTTGTAAATAAACAGCTTCCAAACGTTTTCTCAAACCATAGTCGCAAACAACCTTGTATGTACCATTATTATTTTTACTGCTTAATAATTCAAAACTTCCTATATTAAAATTAAAAGCATTTAATTTTGAAGCCTTGAGATTTAATTCTTTTAAGTCTTTTCGTTTTTTAAAATTCATGCTAAGTCTGCCAGATACATGTTTACTTGTTTGAGAAAGATCAATAAATGTTTCTGCATTTATTGTATTGCTAAGCAGACCGCTTACTTTAAATTTTCCAAAGTTACCAACAAGTTTAATATCAATGCCTTTTTCATTTTTTAATAAAGTTCCCGAAGCTCCGCCAAAATCAAAACCTTTGTAATTTAACTTTACAATAGATATATTCCAATCAGAATTAAAGGATAATAAATCAATAACCCCATTAGAATTTATAAGCATATTAGCCTTATTTTTAGATTTAAAAAGAACTGTTCCATCAAAAAGATAGCCTTCTTTTTGTTTCAATAAAGCTTCAAGTTTAATTGAGTGTCCAGCTGCATGTAAAACTGAATCTAACTTTATCGTATTTGTATCAACATACACATAAGCATCGGTTATATTAAAAACCGCTGTTCCTTGTTTAATTAAAACTTCATTTATATAAACATCAATACCCATTTCCGGAAGTTTTAAAACAGCTTTCTTTTCGCTCGGTTTTAGAGCTGGAACATCTTGATTTTCTTTTAAATCAATCTCAATATTAGATACTTCAATTTGTCTTATACTTCCTAAAGGGGATAAAATATTAAAAAGAAATTTAAATAGATTTAATTTAAAGGTAATCTTTCGGACTTTTATAACACCGTCCGCATCAATGTCTTTAAGAGATAATTTAAACGGAGATAATGAAAAGTTACCTATAGATATGTTATGTCCAGTTTTGACGCTTACATATTTTTGCAAGTAAGGAATTAAGATACGCCCTCTTGCGCAATATACGGAAATAGGCAAAACTAAGACAATAAAAAATATTATAATCTTTCGCATACGCGCCTTAAACCTATAAAGTTTTTTCGGCAGATAAATAAGCTAATATTAATTAACCAAATCTCTACCAGTTAGTTATAAACAAAACTACTTAATTGGCGTGCCTGACGACCGGGCTAAAGCTTTAAACTCTTTTATAAGCTTAGCTGTTATTTTGCCGGGTTTGCCGTCGCCAATAATTCTTGAATCAACTGCAACAACAGGAATTATTTCAGCAGCTGTTCCCGTTAAAAAACACTCGTCGGCAGTATAAACCTCATACAAACTTAAGCGTACTTCTTTTACAGGGATTCCTGACTTGTTTTTTGCAAGTTCTATAACTGCGTCTCTCGTTATGCCTATCAATACACCTTCAGAACCTGCTGGGGTATAAAGAACGCTGTTTTTTACTATAAATATGTTGTCACCTGTACATTCCACAACATACCCTTCAGCATTTAACATAATAGCCTCAGCAGCACCACTTCTTACAGCCTGCATTTTCGCAAGAATATTATTCAAATAGTTAAGCGATTTGATATTTGGGCTTAGAGAATCTTGCCTTATTCTTCTAGTAGAAACTGTTACAATTTCCATACCTTTTTCATAGAATTCTTCTGGATAAAGTTTAATCTGATCCGCTATTATTACTACAGAAGGAGGTTTTGTACAATTTCTGGGATCAAGACCTAAATCGCCACATCCTCTTGTAATGATAAGCCTTATATAAGCATCATTGAGCTTATTTGCCAAAATGGTTTTTATTAAAGCTTTTTCCATTTCTTTTTTATGCATAGGAATTTCTAAATTAATAGCTTTAGCCGAAGACCAAAGTCTTTCCAAATGCTCTTTTAATCTAAACACTCTTCCATTATAAACTCTTATACCTTCAAAAATGCCATCGCCGTAAAGAAAACCGTGGTCAAACACGGAAATTTTCGCTTCTTCTTTTTCAATTAATTTTCCATCAAGAAAAATTTTCATCTACATGTTCTCCTTATCTGCAAAATACAAATTATGCTTATAATACGCAACCATCAACAATTCTAATTATTCTATCAGCTTTTTTGGCAAGATCTTCGTTGTGTGTTACAAGAACCAATGTAGCGCCTATATCCGCCACTACGTCAAACAGCAAGTTTTCTATTTCAAGACCTGTCTGTCTGTCTAAATTACCAGTAGGTTCATCTGCAAAAATTACGCGAGGACCATTTATTAAAGCTCTTACAACAGCCACTCTTTGCTGTTCACCGCCAGAAAGTTCTGAAGGATAATGAGCTTGTCTATGCAAAAGTCCAGCTTTGCTTAAAATATTTTGTGCTTGTTTTAATTTTGATTTTTTATCTTTCCAAACAGGAATGAGAGTATTCTCCAAAACTGTGAACTCAGGCATAAGATAATGAAACTGAAAAAGAAAACCTATAGAATCTCTTCTAATGCCGCGCAAATATTTATCGTCTTTGTCAAAACAATCAATTCCATCTATGTAAACCTTTCCTGAAGTAGGCCTATCCATCAATCCTAAAATATGTATCAACGTGCTTTTCCCAGCTCCTGATGGACCGATTAAAGCGACTTTTTGCCCAGACTTTATTTCCAAATTTATATTCTTTAATATTTTAATATCGGCAGAGTTTCTTTTAGCATACTGTTTGTTTAAATTTTCAGCTTTTATATTCATAATTAATTCCGATAAAAATCGCTAACCATATCTTATAGCTTCAAGAGGATCTAGTTTCGCAACCTGTCGCGCAGGATAAAGACCTGCCAATACAGATATAACAAAAGCACTTAAAGCCACTGTCAATATATCCAAAGGAATTATAGAAACTGGAAGTCTATCAACATAATAAACGCCTTTGGGAAGCTTAAATATATCAAGATATTTTAATGCAAAACTTATAAAAACCCCAGAAATTATCCCAAGTACTGTTCCTAATGAACCAATAATAAGACCTTCGTAAAAAAATATTTTTGAAATAGAATAATTTGAAAACCCCATAGCAGACATTATCCCTATTTCTTTTGACTTCTCAACGCTAAGAAGCAAAAGATTGGAAATAACATTAAAAGCCGCAACAATTATTATAAGCCCCAAAATAAGAAACATCATTATTTTTTCAAGCTTTAACGCCGAAAAAAGATTTTTATTCATATCAAACCATGCTTTTGCTTTGTAAGGATAAGACAAATCTTTTTGAAGTTCGGCTGCAGTTACTGACGCCTTCTCAAAATTAGTCGTGTGTATATCAAGCCCAGTAACAGAATCAGGCATTGAAAATAAGTTTTGCCCCTCTTTTAAATCTATAAATCCCAAAGAAGAATCAAAGTCATACATTCCAGACTGTATTACTGCAGAAACTTTAAACTTATACATTGTAGGAATACTTCCCAAACTTGTGGGAAACATCAAAACAACTTCATTACCCGCATCTGCAGAGATATTTTTTGCAAGCTCACACCCCAATATTATTGATTTCTTGCCAATATTTTCACGGTTAAATTTAACATCTGAAACAATAATCTGTTTTGAAAGATTTAAAATTTTGTCTTCTTTGGCATAATCTATAGCTTTTATTATTATGCCAGCTGTTGAAGAAGAATCAATACCTCTTACAATACCCTGCTTATATATAAACGGTAACACACTTGCAACGTTTTTATTAGTTTTTATTTTATCTTCTACAGAAATATAATCCTCAAAAGATTCCCCATCGCTTCTTGTTACCAGTATATGTGGTTGCATACCTAAAATTTTATTTCTTATATCACTTTGAAAACCGCTCATAACCGCAAGCGTTATGACAAGAGAAGCAACCCCCAAAGCCGTGCCTCCTACGGCAATAAAAGTAGTAAGCAAAGAAAAAAAAGCTTTTCTTCTTGCTTTTAAATATCTTACCGCTATAAAAAACTCAACTGACATTGCACTCATAAAACTTTACTCTGGTCTCATAGCTGGAAAAGTTATGACTTCTCTTATAGATTCCACACCAGTCAACACCATAACAAGCCTGTCTATGCCTATACCCAAACCTCCCGTTGGAGGAAGCCCCTGCTCTAAAGCAAAAATGAAATCTTCATCATAAGGCATAACTTCATCATCACCTTTCTTTTTGGCTTCCATCTGTTGAGCAAACCTTGTTCTTTGCAAGTAAGGATCATTAAGCTCGGAATATGCGTTTCCTATTTCCATTCCATTTATGTAAAGCTCAAGCCGTTCGGCTATTTCTGGTTGATCAAATTTGACCTTTGAAAGGGGAGAATAAATAGCGGGATAGTCTATAATGAAAGTTGGACTTTTTAAATTTGGTATAACTTTCTCATCAAAAACCTGATCTAAAATCTTCTTGTCTGTAGCGTTTTTAGTCAAATCTAAATTAAAATGTTTTACCTGCTCAAACATTTTTCCACTTTCAACATAAGGCAATAAATCAAGCCCAGTATATTCTTTTATCAAATCAAACATTTTTGCTCTTTTAAACTCAAGTTTAAGTCCAGGATTTACTTTCTCTGCAGCAGCTTTAATCAATGTTTCAGTCAAATCCATCATATCATTGTAATCAGCATACGCTTGATAAAGCTCCAACATTGTAAACTCTGAATTGTGATTTTTATCAATGCCTTCGTTTCTAAAGTTTCTACCTATTTCAAAAACTCTATCCATTCCACCGACAACTAAACGCTTCAAGAAGAGTTCTGGAGCGATTCTTAAAAATAAATCTATATCCAAAGCATTGTGGTGTGTTACAAAAGGTCTTGCATTAGCTCCACCTGCCAAAGACTGCAACATTGGAGTTTCAACTTCCATAAAACCTAATTCTTCAAGTTTATGTCTTATAGCGGAAATAACCATACTTCTTTTCACAAAAACATTTTTAACTTCAGTATTGGCTATCAAATCTAAATATCTTTGTCTGTATCTTGTCTCTGTATCTTTAAGACCATGCCATTTCTCTGGGAGAGGTCTAACCGCCTTAGTAAGCATTGTCCATTTTTCTACCATTATGCTCAGTTCGTTTGTTTTTGTTCTAAAAGGAATACCTTCAACGGCAATAAAGTCGGATGTATCAACCATATTTTTGAAAAGTTTATATCCTTCTGCTCCAACTTTATCAGCTCTGACATATATCTGAATCTTGGAGTATCCGTCTCTTATATCAAGAAAAGCAGCTTTACCCATGTTCCTATAAGTCATTACTCTTCCTGCAGCTTTAACTTTTACACCTGAGACTTGTTCTTTTTCAAGAGATGCAAACTCTTTTTGTATATCAGCAATATTTTTATCCAAAAAATATTTAGCGGGATAAGGATTTATTCCCACTGCTGTAAAGTCTTTTGCTTTTTGTTTTCTTTGTTGAATTATTTGCTCTATAGGAGTTGCCACTTGCTCTTGTCCTTTTTTTTCCATTTGTCGTATTTTCCTCTACTCTATATTTATTTTAAGTTTTAATAACTTTTGTCTTAGGAATTGTATCATTTTTTAATAATACAGTCAAAATAATTTTTTCAACTTTTTATTTAAAAATCAATCAATTTCTTCCCTATTAAAGAACCTATATTTTCTATAATGTTTGAAGGAATTTCAAGGATTGAACATGCATTATTTATAGGCAAAATTATGTTGAAAGGTTTTAATTGCTTTATAATCTGTATAACTTTATTTTCTTTATCCAAATAAATAATATCTAAATCAAAACGCATAAAAAATGTATGTATTGATTTACAATTTTTGAATAACAATGCATAATCAGACTCTTTCTTAAACATAAAACCGACAAATCTTTGATAAAAAGTTTCTGCATTGACTACCTTAATATTCAACTTTAGTATTTCCATAAGTTACTCCATCAAAATTCTAAACATGCTTATACAGCACTAGATTTCATTCAAAAAATAGGTACGTGAGTTGAAACGTAAGAAATATAAACTCAAAAGGCAAGCTCTTCACAAAAAAATGTTGTATAATTTTAGTATGAAGAAGAATATAATATTCTTATCTTTCTGTGGCTTTGTTTTTATCTGCGGAATTTTTTATCCGATAGTAAATTTGCTTTCAAAAGATAAAGCAAAAAATTTACAAAATCTTACATTGGAAAAAGCTCAAACTGCATTAATAACAACAATTCCATATTTAAACAAGGCAATTCAAAACTCCGATGACATCAGCCTTCTTTCAAACATTGAATTACTAGCAACCGCCCCAAATATAACATCTTGTTTTATACTTGATAAAAATAGCAAGGTGATTATACACAATAACATAAATGAATGGAACACTGAAAAACACACCAATATTTATAATGAAGCCGTTATACATAGAAAAGAACTTATTCAAGAAATGCCTGATGATAATTTTTTTCTGTTATCAGAACCCGTATCAAATGATTATACTCTGATGTGCATAGTTTCCGTTCAAAAAAGCAAAGAAATTGCCAAATATTGGCAAATAAAGTATTACTCTATAGCTTCAGCCGTAGCGATGTTAATTATTATCATTTTTTACTTTTTTTCAAAACTCCTAATACTTTTTCCTTTCAATAGAATAAAAAAGATCCTTGAAAATAAATCAGGAAATGCAATAAACGAAAAATACAATGAAATAACAGATATTTTTACAACAGAAAGAGATAAAATCTCAAAGAAAATAGAAAAACTTGAAGGAGATAACGAAAGCCTAATTAAAATTATTGAACATTATCATGCAGCGTCAATTAATGACAATCTGGCGTTTATACTATTAAACTCGTCAAATGATGTTGTATATTCTCATGATTCTACAGGAAAAATAATTAAAACCAATCTTACGAAAAACAAACAGCATCTACTCGAAGCTGTAAAAGATCCCAATATAGTTAAGGTTATAATAAAAGCAAACGAAAGACCCGGAAACAAAGTTATTGGGTCATCAGGAAGTTATAAAATTTCTGCAGTTTCTATAAATAAAGACAACAAAGTTGTCGGGACCATAGTTAAAATAACTGAAAATTAATTTTTTCATTTAAATCCTGTTTACCAAAAACACTAAAATCCATTCTTAATAAAACTTATAGCAATTGGTCCAAATATAACTATAAAAATTGTTGGAAATATTAACAACACTAATGGAATAAGCATCTTTACAGGTGCTTCTTGAGCTTTTTTTCCGAATACGAAAAACTCTCATTTCGCAATGAGCTAGATAGTCTCTTTAAAATATCAGACATCTCTGTACCTGATTCTAAAGCCATATTTATCGCAGTGACAAAAGAATATGCTTGCTCAACACCTGTGTTGTCTGCCATTTCTTTAAAAGCAGTTTTTTTATCATAACCTAAAGAAATTTTTGCCAAAGTATTTTTTAGCTCATCAATCAAAGAGCCTGACATTATACTAACAACCTTTCTGGATGCGCCATAAAAATCAAGCCCTGCAGCAAGCATAACCGAAAGCAAGTCAGCCATTTCCGGCAATTGCTTAAGTATAGATTCTTTCCTCTTTTTCAATTCTTCCTTAATCTTTAAAACAGGTAAGTAGAAGAAGAATAGTCCTGTAGAAAGAATAACTATTGTCTGCAAACTTACAAAAAACGCGATAAATGACATACCTGCAAACATAGCAAGTATTTGTATTGCAAAAAATTTATATGGAGTTATATTTTCATATTTTTTGCCTAGTAATTTTAAAGTTGCATCGTTTTTTTCAACGAAATAAACAAATTTCCTATATTTAATCCTTTCTACTAAACAAGCTATTTTATCAACAATGATAAAAAAGTAATTTGTTATAAAATTCCCTGTTTTCATTTTTTCTATAGTATTTTTAATCTTAAATTCAAATTTCACTTTCTTTACATTTGAAGCTATGTAACAAACCGCAAAAAATACAACAAAAAACCAAAAAAACATAATAATGTTATCATTAGAAATCAATCTCCGTCATTTTTCTTATTACAACGGACCCTGTAATAACCATAACAATAACTATAAGAAGTAAAATATTTCCAATCAAAGTAATAAACAAACATTCCATCATTTCAGGTTCAATCATATACATTATTAACATAACTACAAAAGGAATAAAGCTCACTATATTACCGGATATTCTTCCTTGAGCAGTTAAAGCTGTCATTTTTGATTGGACATTAATTCTTTGAATTGTAGACTCAGATATTCTGTCAAAAATATCACTTAAACTTGAGCCCGCATCTTTTGACACTCTGATAACATCTATCATAAGTTTAAATTCTTTGCTTATAGCATTTTTAGAAGATTCTTCTAAAACTTTGTCAAAATTCATTCCAAAAGCTAACCTTTCCGATATTTTTTCAAATTCGCCTTTTATAGGGTATTTCAATTCATTCTTAGTCGTAAAAATAGCATTCTGCAATGATTGCCCTGCCCTAACTGCACTTTTTATAATATTTAAGGCTTCAATAACCTGTTTGTCTATTAAAGCTTCTTTTTTGCGCCTTTTTTTGTCCTGTATATACCAATCAAAATAGCAGTATAAAATGCAAGAAATTAACGCAAAAATAATATTTTGCAAAAGTAAACTTAAACCAAGAAAAACAATAAAAGAAACCAAAACTCTTTTTTTATTTTTCGGTAGATTTTTTAAGTCAAAAGGCTTTTTCTTATTTATTTTAACTTTTAACTTGTTTATAAAAAAATATGTAAAGCAAAATGTAAAAAAAGCAAAAGAAAAAAGAAAGATTATTTTCATCATTTAAATATTCCAGTATTTAACTTTATACCTTTTTGAAATGCATTTTGTATAAAATCCGGCACATAACCTGTAAAACTAAATTCTCCCTTTTGAACGCCGTCGTCAAAACTCTTCAAATCAAATTGGAAAACAGGCTTAATCTCATATAATCGTTCATCGTTAGTTTTATCTATTACTGATATTGAAGATATTTTTCTTGAGCCGTCGGTATAACGGGATAGCTGTACTATAACGTTTATTGCAGACGCTATCTGAGAAACAATAGATTTCTCCGGCAAATCCATACCTGACATTAACGCCATAGTTGTAAGTCTTGAAACAGCGTCATAAGAAGAATTGGCATGTAATGTAGTAAGACTGCCCTCATGTCCTGTGGACATTGCTTGAATCATATCAAGAGCTTCGCCGGAACGACACTCTCCAACAATTATTCTGTCAGGACGCATTCTTAAAGCATTTACTACTAATCGTCTTATACTAATCTCACCTGTACCTTCAGTTGATTTTGGTCTACTCTCAAGCCTTACAACATGTTCCTGCTGAAGCTGAAGTTCAGCAGAATCTTCAATAGTAACAAGTCTTTCTTCTTTAGGTATAAAAGATGATATGGCATTTAAAAGAGTAGTTTTTCCAGTACCTGTACCGCCAGAAATAATAATATTCTTTTTTAACAAAACTGCAGTTTTTAAAAATTCAAGCATGGCTTCGTTTAGGCTACCTGCAGAAACTAAAGACTCCATTGAAAGTTTATTTTTTAAAAATTTTCTTATTGTAACTATAGAGCCATCTAATGATATGGGTTTTACAACAACATTAACGCGTGAACCGTCTTTAAGCCTTGCGTCAACAATAGGCGAAGATTCGTCAATATGCCTGCCTACATTAGAAACTATTCTGTCTATAACAGTTTTCAAGCGTTTTTCATCTGGAAAAGAAATTTTAGTTCTAGTTATCTTTCCATTTCTTTCAACATATATATTATTATGTCCGTTAACCATTATCTCAGTAACAGAAGAATCTTCTATTAAATCTTCCAATACTCCAAGTCCCGCGACATCATTACAAAGTTCTTTATAAAGCCGGGACAAAATATCTCTTGGCAAAATAAGATTTCTTTTAGATAAAATTTCACTTATTTTGTTTTTTGTTAATTTTTTTAGCTTACTATTGTCATTTTCATCAATATATTTTTTCATCTCTTCAACAAGAGATTTATGAATATCATCTCGCAATTGTCCATAAGTATTTTCATTTTGGAAATAATTGTCTAAAGAAAAACTCTTAACTTTTACTTGTTGCAATTTATCAAAAATCTCTAATACCTTGTGTAAAGACAAAACATAATTATTTGATCTATCTTTGTAAGAAAAGTGGGGATATAGAATCTGTTCTTGAACACGGTAATTAAAGTCTGCCTCAATATTATATCTTAAGATTTTTGACTCGCGTAAAATATTATCAGAATTAAAATCATATCCAAAGTTAAGCTTTAAAGCTGCAAAACTTGTTTCATAAATATCGCAACAATACTCTTTTAAAATAAAAATTGCGTTTTTTACGGATATTGCGTCACTCGTATAAGGAAACAAAACACATTCGGATTCTTGTACAAGTTTAAAAAGATTTTCATCTATTTCATCGGGTAGAATAACAAAAACATATTTAAAACTTTCTTTAAGAGCTGTTGCTAAGTATAAAATTCTGTCAATATCAGCATGTTTTAGTTTTGTATCTCTAAAAGCGAGCACAGGGTTCAATCCTATAGGCGATAAATATCCTCTTAAAATTTTAGGAGTTATTCCTGATAAAACCTGTAAGATATCCTCAATATACTTAACTCTATTCCCGTATAAAGACCAAAAAGAATCAGGATCAGGTATAGAAAAATCAAGAACAACGCAAGATTCTTTTTTATTTGACGATATGCAAGATAATCCATAAGCCAACAAATGTCTTTGGAATAAACTACAGCTTGATGCTATGGCAAACATCATAACCTCTTATTTTTGTTTATTAATGTTCGTGTATCTGTTTATTATTTCCAAAACTTCTCTTTGGCTTGTCGTTTTCAAATCTTTTTCGCAATTTGGATATATTTTTGAAACATCTTTTACTATAGATGAAAGTTTCAAGGGCTTTATATCAGAGATGTCTAAGTCACCGACAGGTCTTATTACATACTTTAAACTTCCTTTTTCACAGGCTATGAGAATCTTTTGAGTTTCTTCAATAGTTACTGCAATTGTTATGTAATTTAAATTATTTGAATCGTCGTCTTGCTCTGATTTTTTACCACTGCCTATACAGTTTCCGCCAACAGCCAAAACTAAAACATTTTGTGCAACAGAAAACACAGCGTCTTGTATTTCTTTTCCCTTATCAATGTATTCAACTATTGCAAAAATATCTATTCTGCTGCCTGGAGTAAGAATCCCCAATGATTCACAGTTAAATGATAGAGATAGAGCTTTTTTACCATCGGGGATTAAATTGCTTACTCCTGTATCTTGATTAGCTTTTAAAACTTTAGTAGAAAGTATTTGTTCGTTTTCCTCAATTGTATTCAAAGATATATAACTTGCAGAGCCATCTTTTGTAAACAATTCTCTTAAATCTTGAAATACTTTTGGTTGTATATATTCCTTAGGAACCATTTTTTCAACAAGCATGTCAGACTGTATTAGAACACCTTGTGGTATCCTTTGGCATGCAACAATAACTTTCACAGGTTCCGCCATAGTTTTGTACTTAATTTCTAAATCAGACAAAAATAAATAGGCTAATCCGGCGGAAACCGCCGCGCAAATAAGAGCAGCTATTATAGATTTTCTCATGATGTTATGCTTTATCCGCCGACTGAATGGTTTTCGTGGCTTTTTCAAACTGACCTTTTATTTTCTTTCCAAAAGCTTTATATGCGATAAAAACTATTCCTACAATAACAGCCACAATAAGAATATATTCAACCATCCCCTGTCCTTTATTTCTTTTAATCCAAGCAAAATTCATAATGTCGCCCCTCCCCTGAAATTTATTTTTGCCGTTGCAAAGTCCCAATACTTCCTGTACCTGACAAGACTGACGCACGCGCTGTTATTTTTATACTATCATTTCCAATTATCCTCAATATCTTTGGAATATTGTAAGTATAAGTTATTTCAACAGAAGACTTCTTGTTAAAACACGCAATAAAATCCTTTAACATGTTCAGAAAACTATAAGGATTTAAAACTGCAAAACTTGAAAAATTTGTAATATCAAAATCATATTTAATAGGTTTGTAATCGTTTTCTTCAATTTTTATGTTAAGTTTTCTTGGCTCAATAGTTCTTCCTATTGTATTTGCAGCACAAAGATAATCTTTTATGTCGCTCTCTATGTACTTTACACTGAAAGGAGTGTATGATAAAAGATCCGCTCCATAACGAGCTGCTGTAGAAATTTGCTGCCAGGTAAGCATTATACGGGCAAACCATAAAATCACTAAAAGAAAAAGTATAATCAGCAGAGCAATTAAAGCTGCTTCAACAAGGGCTTGCCCACTTGATTGTTTAACAAATTTTAAACAAAGCATTATTTTTCTGACTTTTCTCTCTATTTAAGTAAAAGAATGCCGAATTCTACAAAAATATTACACATTTGTCCATTTTTTGTATTGGTTATATACATATACGACGTTCTACGCCTTGAGTGCCACCCAAGCCTTATCTCTCATTCTGCCACGCTTGTCATCCTGCACTGGAACGTACTTCCCAGTTCCAGCATCCACTCGTTGACCTTTTCGTAAAAGTCTCAGAGGGGATCTAAGCTCAACAACCTCATTAATTAACACTTTCTTAATCTCTTGCTAATGTTAATACAAAAATTTTATCTACTCCGCAGGATTTTAAAACGGACGAACATGCAGAAAGTGTTGATGAGGTTGTGATTATATCGTCTATTAACAATATATTTTTACCTGCTATAACTTCCTTACTTTTTACAAAAAAAGAATTTTTTATATTTTCAAAACGTTCAGCTCTTGACAACTTAAACTGAGGTTTTGTTATTTTCTTTCTAAATAAAACATTTTTTAACACGGGAATATTTGCTTTAATAGATAATTCGTCTGCAAGCAGTTCAGATTGATTATAACCTCTTTTTATTTTTCTTATAATGTTTAAAGGAACGGATATGATAAACTCAGATGTTTGATAGAAATCGTTATTTTTCATTGTTTCATACATATCTGCGGCAAAATCTTTAGCTAAAAAAGTTCTATTAGAATATTTAAACTTTAAAATTAATTTCCTTACAGAATCCTTATACTCATAAACAGAACGCATTTTATCAAACTTACGACCTTTAGGATTTTTCTTACATACATAACAAAGTTCTCCTCCTGAAGATAATAATTTGCCACATATTTGGCAAATATGCCCGTTTATAAAACTAAATGACGATTTGCACCTACCGCATATCCTAGTTTGAGATGTAGAAATTAAATCTTTACCGCAAGATGAGCATGTAATAGGATAAAATAAATTTATAATTTTCAAAAAAACTTTTTTCATAAATTCCACTAGAATTGTATAGTCAATTTGCCTATAACGGCAAGATCATAATAATTTAAATCGCGGTTATATCTAAACTCAAATCTGTCATAGCTTATTCCAGCAATAAATCTAAAGTACTTCGATATTTCATAATCAGCATTAGTAGCTATTCCGTAATTCATATTGTTGTCTTTTTCAACGTTGACATCGGATTTCTGATCTATATATTTTATATTTGAAACAAACACCATTCTGTTTTTCAAAGGAATCGCTTTTTTTATTAAGGGAATTTTTAGACCTGTGGGAAGTATTAAATCAGCGTTTATCTGTCCAATATATGAATTTTTACGAATATTTGAAGAATACTTTCCTGAAGCATTTTTTTGCCAACGCTCTTCGTTTTCGTATCTCAAACTAAAACGCCAACGTCCCAATCCAACGGCCCCCTGACATACATATTTATTTGCTGAAGAATCAAATAAGGTTTTTAAATTATCATAAGACATCTCTCCAGACTTTGTGTTTTCTAAAGCAAAATACAAATCAAAAAGTTTTAAAAACTTAAATCTGTAGTCCAATCCTCGCATAATGCTGTCAATACACGAAACGCTGTAAGACACTACACTTTTATTGTTATACTTTAAATTAAGTTGAGTATCATTAAAAAGATGTGCCAGATCAAAAAACTTTTCAACACCCGACATTCCAATCAAAATATCAGGCCATATTATTGTACATATTTTATTGCAAGTACCCGTTTTATACGATTTTTCATTACCTTGCGTATAAGTGCAGTTGGCGCTTATAGAATTTATCGGGCTAAAAAACCCTTTGAAAGAAAAAGCTTCAAAAGGCATATATTTACCTGTAAAACGAACGTCGTTTCTGTTTAAAATTGTCTTAACTGTATATGTGTTTGATGAATAGAAAGGCTGTATATCCATCAATGGGTTATCTCTTATCCAGAGTTTCTCTCTAGACCAACCAATTGATTGAAAATCTTTATCCACATTATCATAAGAGTCTGAGTCTTGGAGTTTATAATACGACGAAAACGACAAGCTTTTTAAAAGTCTGGAAGAAGTAACGTCATAAGCGTTCAAATTCCAAGAAATTTCTCCAATGCCGTTTCTTTCTATATATTTCTTTTGACCGGGTATAATAAACGATTCAGTATTAGTGCTTGAACGAACATTGTAATTTTCTTTAGTATTGATACTGTAGGTAAATGCAGGACTAAACCAATCGGCAATGCCTAAAACAAGACTTGCGCCCACGCCCTGATTTAAAGATTTGCCGTATTCAATTTCTTCAGGAAAATCTTTATTTTTCTCTCTTACAATATTTATGCTATACCCCGGAGAAAAAGTAATTCCTTTAGTAAATTTGAAAGGAGCCTTCAAAGCAAGCATATTTGACTGCTCTAAAGTGTGATAGTTAGAAATATCCAGATATTCTCTTATTTTATCCATACCTAGAAACTGTTTTGACTCTCCTATAGGGATATTCGGATAAACTTTAAAATAAGACTTTGAAGTTTTTACATCTGCAGATATGCTAGTAGGAAATATGATTAGTTTAACTGGAACATCGTAAAGAAATACTCCTGATAAAGATTCCTTGTCTTCTAAACGCTCAATTTTTGACGTATCTATAATTGCGCGATCGTATTTTAATCCCAACTTTGGGAAATGTATTCCCGGTCTTAAATCTGTTTCCGCAGATCCGCAATATTTTACAACGCGACCTTCATCGTTTAAAGAAAT
>JAITKZ010000105.1 GCA_031278115.1 Endomicrobium sp. | reverse complement strand
TGAATCTTTTAACTTCTTCTTCCCTGTTGCATATAAGCATTACCGCTACAGACTGTACTCTACCTGCAGAAAGCCCTATTTTTATTTTTTTCCACAAAAGAGGGGAAAGTTTATAACCGACAAGCCTGTCTAGTAATCTGCGCGCCTGCTGGCTGTTTACAAGCCCCATATTCAAACTTCTTGGGTGCTTTACAGAATCTAATATGGCTTCAGGTGTAATTTCATGAAATGTTATTCTTGAAATTTTTGAATCTGGGAGATTTAAAGCTTCTTTTAAATGCCAAGCAATGGCTTCTCCCTCGCGGTCAAAATCTGTGGCTAAATAGATTATATCGGCTTTAGCTGCTTCTTTCTTTAAGTCAGATATAACTTTTTTAGCCTTAGGCATGTTAGTATATGTCGGCTCAAAACTATTTTCTATATCTATTCCAAGTTTGCTTTTAGGCAAATCTCTTATATGACCATAAGAACTTTTAACCTTAAAATCTTTTCCCAAAATTTTGAATATAGTTTTTTCTTTTGCCGGGGACTCAACTATAACTAAATATTTAGGCATTATTTTACTCCTTTACTTGCGAGTATTTGCATAATACTCAAAAACGCTGTTTAGTATGCTCTTATATATATTTGTCCGGGAGTATTTTTTATCAGCCCGGTTATTTCCAGTTTTAAAAGCGCAGTTGACGTTTCAGAAATGTCAAGATTTAATTTTTCAGCAATTAAGTCTGTCGGCAAGCCGTCGCTATCATTTTCTATTAAACTAAGTACTGCTGTTTCAATCTTATTCAGACAGCCTAAACCTATTTGCTTATTTAGTTCATTTTTTGTGAGCCAGCCAAGCTGTTGCGCCATATTTTGCGGACTTAGCGCTATATAAGCTCCATTTTGTATAAGATCATTTGTTCCTTTTGATACCTTTGAATATATACTTCCCGGTACGGCAAAAACATCTTTGCCGTATTCCGCGCAAAATCTTGCCGTTATAGTTGCTCCACTTCCAATCCCAGCTTCAGTAATAAGAGTAGCTTTTGATAATCCCGCTATAATTCTGTTTCTTCTGGGGAAAGTTCCCTTATCTGGCTGTTGCTTTAAAGGGAATTCACTTATAACAGTTCCGTTTTGTGCAATCACTTCCTGAAGTTTCTTATTTTCAGGAGGATAATTTACAAGAAGTCCGTTGCCAAGTACAGCTATTGTCCGCGATTTGTTTTCTAAGGCTGTTATATGAGACAAAGTATCAACACCTCTGGCAAGCCCGGAAACTATAGTAACACCTTTCTTTGCAAAATAAGATGCAAAGTCCGAAGTAACGGTTTTACCATAATTGCTTATCTTCCTGGAACCAACTATTGATATTGATTCAAAATCTCTTTCCAAGATACTGCCTTTTATATATAAAACAAGCGGTTTGCCTGGCAGCTCTCTGAGAGGTTCTGGATAGTTACTGTCTGTATATAGGACTATAGATATATTATTCTTTTTAGCAAGCTCAAGTTCTTTTTCAGCTTTTCCAGAAACGGAACTGTTAACAATAGCTCCAGAAACAATAGCGCCAATTCCTTCAACAGACATAAGGTCTTTTTTCCCTGCCTTAAGAACAGATTCCGCATTGCCGAATTTTTCAAGCAGTCTAAAAACCCTTACAGAACCTAGATCTCCTGACAAAATGAGTTTAAATAAAGATAACCATTTTTCATTCATTGAGAAATAATTTTAAACAAATCATTTATAAGATGTCAAACTATGCATTAATATTAAACTTATAAATCAGCCACACATTTCGTAAATCCATTTAAGAAAATTATTTATTTTTTTTGTCTAACCGATAAACCAAGTTAGAAATATTGTATAATTCAATCGTTTTGCAAATGTATGCACGTATGGTGTAAATATCAGTGTCTTTTTTATAAGGATGACAGTAATGGAAAACAAACAATTTTTAGATACTTTAAGGCATTCTGCGGCTCATATAATGGCTGCAGCGGTAACAGAACTTTTCCCTGGAACTAAAGTCGCTATAGGTCCTTCCATAGAGGACGGCTTTTATTATGATTTTGACAGAGCAGAACCTTTTACCACTGAAGATTTAGCCAAAATAGAAGAAAAAATGAAAGAAATAATAAAAGAAAATCATCCTTTTGTTTGTTCTTCAATATCTAAGGCTGAAGCTGTTAAAGACTTTGAGTCAAAAGGGGAAAAATACAAAGCTGAAATAGCTTTGCAAATTCCAGATGATAATATGAGCATATACAAATCTGGAAACTTTACAGATTTGTGCAAAGGTCCTCACGTCAAATCCACAGGGGAACTAAAATATTTTAAGCTTCTTTCAGTTGCAGGTGCATACTGGAGAGGGGATTCTTCAGAAGAACAGCTTCAGAGAATTTACGGCACCGCCTTTCTTACAAAAAAAGATTTAGAAGATTATTTAAATAAAATTGAAGAAGCAAAAAAAAGAGACCACAGAAAGCTTGGCAAAGATTTGGATTTATTTAGCGTTAACGATACTATTGGCGGGGGTCTTGTTTTGTGGCACCCCAAAGGCGCTCTTTTAAGAAATGTTATTGAGACATACTGGAAGAATTTTCACTTGGAAAATGGTTATTATTTACTACTTACGCCTCATATAGCTAGCGAAGAGCTTTTTAAAATAAGTGGACACTTACAGACTTATTCCGAGAATATGTATGCGCCGATGGAAATTGAAGGAAAACCATACCGTGTAAAACCTATGAATTGTCCTATGCATCTGATGGTGTACAAGACAAAACTTCACTCTTATAGAGAGCTTCCCATAAGATACGCTGAGCTTGGTACGGTTTATAGATTTGAAAGGTCTGGCGTTTTGCACGGACTTTTAAGAGTAAGAGGCTTTACACAGGACGATGGTCATGTCATTGTTTCTCCCGAGCAGCTTGAAGAGGAAATGCTTAGAGTTTTTAATATGGCTACAGAGTGTCTTAAAACGTTTGGATTTAACGATTACAAAATTTACCTTGCTACAAGACCGGAAAATAAGTATGTAGGCGAAATATCAGACTGGGAAAAAGCTCAAGGTGCCATAGAAAATGCTCTCAAAAAAACTGGATATGAATATGAGGTTGACGAAGGTGGCGGTGCTTTTTATGGACCTAAAATAGATATAAAAATAAAGGATGCCATAGGAAGATTATGGCAGTGTTCTACGATACAGTTTGATTTCAATTTACCTGAAAGATTTGATATTTCTTATGTGACTTCTTCAGGCAAGAAAGCAAGACCTTACATGATACACAGAGCTTTAATGGGCTCTTTAGAGAGGTTTATAGGTGCCCTTTTAGAACATTATGCAGGAGCCTTGCCTTTGTGGTTTTCGCCAGTTCAAGTTGCGGTAGCTAATATGAATGAAGAGCAGCATGAATATTGTAAAGAGTTGACGCAAACTTTAAAAAAGAACGGCATAAGAGTTGTTTTTGACGACAGAAACGAAAAAATTGGACATAAAATAAGAGAAAATACAATGCAAAAGATTCCTTATATAGCAGTTGTAGGAAATAAGGAAAAGGAAGCAGTGTCAGTTGCCGTGAGAGCAAGAGGAAATAAAGATTTGGGTGTTATGACGATAGATAACTTTATTGCTATAATAAAAGAAAAGAACGTTCCGGGAATAAATGAACTGTAGTATTATTTATTGTTGTTATGTCGGCGGAATTCATTGACTCAAGGCGGGTGGTTTAGTTGAAACATATATACGAAGCAAAAATAAACTCCTTGTTGGGCTTGAATGTTTCAGAACAAGAAATAGAATATATTTTAAAAAAGACCCGGATTTTAAAAAGGCTTACTCTTGAAGAATCTGCTAAGCTTTTGTCTGTTAAAGACGCTTCTTTGTTAAAAAAGATTTACAATGCAGCTGCATATGTTAAAAACAGTATATATGGCAAACGCGTAGTAATGTTTGTTCCGTTATACATAAGCAATCTTTGCTCGAACAGTTGCCTATATTGCGGGTTTGCGGCAAATAATAAACTTACTGTAAGAAAAAAGCTTTCTGTTCAAGAAATAAAAGAGCAAACCGAAATACTCCTCAAGAGAGGTCATAAGCGTATTTTAATGGTTGCTGGTGAGATGGCTTCTTCCCAAGAAAATGTAGATTATTACGTTGATGCGGTAAAAGCTATTTACAATGCAGAATATAAAGGCAACAAAATAAAAAGAGTAAACATTAACGTAGCACCGATGAGTATTGAACAATTTAAAAGATTGAAACAATCAGGCATAGGGACATACCAGATATTTCAAGAGACTTATCATGACGCTACTTATAAAAAACTTCACGCGGCAGGATCAAAGTCAGATCCTAACAAGCGTTTGGATGCTATTGATAATGCTTTTAAGGCTGGTATTGACGACGTTGGCATAGGTCCTTTGTTAGGTCTTTATGATTACCGTTTTGAAATACTTGCCATGTTAATGCATATAGAATATTTGGAGAAAACTTATGGATTAGGACCGCATACAATTTCAGTTCCTCGTATTGGGACTGCTCCGGGTTCCTCATATGCTGCCAAACCAGAATATCCTATTTGTGACGAAGATTTTAAAAAATTGGTTGCAGTTTTAAGATTATCAGCTCCTTATACGGGAATAATAATGTCAACAAGAGAAACTGCATACCTTAGAGATATTTTAGTCAATTTGGGCGTTTCGCAAATAAGCGCTGAGTCAAAAGTTACTCCTGGCGGATATGAAGAAGATTCTTCCTGCCATAATGATAAACTTGAAAGGCAATTTAGTCTAAATGATCAACGCACCTTGAACGAAATAGTTAAATCTTTGCTTTCTCAAGGTTTAATTCCAAGTTTTTGCGCGGCGTGTTACCGCAAAAACAGAACTGGTGAAGATTTTATGTATTTGGCAAAACCAGGAGCAATAAAACATATGTGCGATATCAATGCTTTAGTAACTTTAAGAGAATATCTTGAAGATTTTGCAACACCTGAAATAAAAGAATTGGGTTACAATCTTATAGAGGAATATAAAAATAAACTTGATAACGACAATATTAAAGTGTTGGACAAGTTTTTTAAAAATATAGACAACGGCATAAGGGATGAGTATATTTAGTTAAAATAACAAACATGAAAATAACCTATCTTACATTAATTAAGAAGTTTTTTAAGAATTTATTAGACTTTCTCAGAATAAAAAGAATACGGTCTAAACATTATTACGGGGAAACTGACGAAGATGTATTATTAAATTCTTTTTGTCATAAAAAAAAGGTTTTTACGTAGATATAGGCGCATACCATCCTGCGCGTGCTTCAAATACATATCTATTTTATAAAAAAGGTTGGAGAGGTATAAATATTGATGAAAAACAATGAGCTTGATTTGAGAGGTAGAGGCATCATAAGAGAAAATAGGGGATTTATTATTTCGCAGATAAAGCTAAGTCTTAGTTTAATGGTTTGTTATACGCTATACTATTTTTTACGAAAGAATTTTAGTGTTGTGGTTCCTTTTTTAAATTCAGATTTAGGGATTTCAAAGACGACAATTGGCTTGATTATGACTTTACATGGTCTTACTTATGGAATCTCGCGTTTTTTGTGCGGTATGGCGTGTGACAAATTTAGTGCTGCAAAAATTTTCAAAACTGCACTGCTTTTGTCATGTTTTATTAGTTTTGTCTTAGGGTTTCAAACTACTGCAATTTGGATAGGGGCGCTATGGATACTCAACGCAATGGCGCAAGGTTGCGGTTATCCTCCTGTTACGAAAATGCAATCCAACTGGGTTCATCCTGATAAGTTTGCAAGTTGGACAAGTATCGTAGATACTGGGCATTCGCTAGGAGCATTCTTAATTGTAATCGCTTGTGGTTATATCGCTACATCTTGGAGATGGCAATGGTGTTTTTGGGCTCCGGTAGGAATAGTATTAATCGGAATTATTTTAACTTATAAATATATTAAGGATTTGCCTAGCCAACTGGGATTTGACAATTTAGAAACCAAAAAGTCAACCCAAGCGTTTACAAGAAAAGAATATTTTGAAATTATTAGTGAAAATGTTTTTAAGAATAAAACTCTTTTGATTATAGCAATATCTCAAATCGGCGTTTATTGCCTACGGTTTGCAATTTTAGATTGGGGTCCAACTTTGTTAAAGGATACCAAACACATTTCACTTATAAACGCTGTTTGGGTTGTTGCAATTTTTGAAGCTGCTGGTGTGTTGGGCACTCTTTCATCAGGATTTGTTACAGACAGGTTTTTTGGGGGTAGGGCACACAGAACATCCCAAGTATCATTAGCTCTAAGTCTAACTTCTTTAATTATTTTTCTAGCCATTCCCAATGCGACGATGGGCGTATATTTATTATTATTATCTTTGGCGGGCTTCTTTAATTACTCAGCCCAGATTCAAGGCGTTACTGCAGTCGCAAAGCTTGCAACAAGGAGCGCTGCAGGCACTGCATCGGGATTTATTGGACTATGTGCTTACTTAAGCGTTATCTTTACAGGGTTTGGAGTAGGAATAATAACTCAAAACTTTGGATGGACGCCTGCGCTGTTATTCCTAGTTTCGCTTGGATTTATAGCGTTTCTGATTCGCTTATCTGTATGGAATGCAAATGCGGATGGATACAGTAATAAGTAATAATAATTTTTAAAGACAGTTTTATTTTAGAAAAAAGTTCTCAAATTGTTGGAGTAAAAGAAATAGTTGTTGACGGTGAAACTGGTTTTTTAATAGAGCCAAATAATTATGAAAAAACTGCTGAGAAAATTATGTATTTACTAAATGATGAAACTGCTTTAAAAAATA
>JAITKZ010000080.1 GCA_031278115.1 Endomicrobium sp. | reverse complement strand
AATGGCAAATATAATAGAGAATGTCCCACCTCAGGCTATAGACGTAGAAATGGCTGTCTTAGGCGCAATGCTTATAGAAAAAGAAGCCATTTTGAAAGTTATAGACATAATTAATGATGTCGATTTTTACAAAGAAATCCACAGACAAATCTTTTTGGCAATCCACGATTTATATATTGAAACTCAACCCGTAGACTTGTTTACAGTTGCCGAGTTTTTGAAAAAAAATGGATTGTTTGCCGAAGTCGGCGGAGCAAGCTATCTTACTAATTTAATAAATTCTGTACAAACTGCAGCTAATGTTGAACATTACGCCAACATTATAAGAGACAAATCAATAGCCCGACAACTTATAAATACAGGTTCAGAAATAGTTACCGATGCGTTTAACGAGCAGAATTCTCCTGAGGAAATATTAGATAAATCACAGGCGGCTTTATTTAATATTTCACAGAGAAAAAGCAGAAAAAGTTTTGTAAGCGTTTCCAAACTTGTTATGCCAATGCTCCAAAAACTTGAAAAGTTGCATTCAAATCCAAAAGATATTTCTGGACTTGCAACAGGTTTTGCCGATTTAGATGCTAAAACCGCTGGGCTCCATCCTTCAGAACTTATAATTTTGGCGGCTCGTCCGTCTATGGGTAAAACTGCTTTTGCTTTAAATATTGCCGAGCATGTGGCTGTAAACCAAAAGAAGCCTGTAGCTATTTTTTCGCTTGAAATGAAACAAGATGCTTTAATGTCAAGATTTTTAGCTTCTTTGGCTAGAGTAAATGCCAGCAAGCTTAGGACTGGACACTACAGTAGCTCTGACTGGCCAAGACTTACGAGTGCAGCAAGCAAAATTGCGGAAGCTCCTATCTTTATTGACGATGATTCAAATATAAGCATTACGGAGTTAAGGGCAAGAGCAAGAAAGATTGCTACGGAACTTAAAACTAAAGGCACACCTTTGGCTTTGGTAATTATAGATTATATTCAGTTTATACGTGCTTCAGGACGCAAGTTCGAATCGCGCCAGCAGGAAGTGTCAGAAATTTCTAGATCTCTAAAAACTTTAGCTAAAGACTTAGATATACCGGTAGTAGTCTTGTCTCAGTTGTCACGAAGAACGGAAGATAGGGGAAGAAAAGATAGCAGACCACAGCTTTCGGATCTGAGAGATTCTGGCGCTATTGAACAGGATGCAGATGTTGTAGCAATGCTTTATAGAGAAGGATACTACAACAGAGAAGATCCTGATTTACAGAAAAAAGCCACTTTAATAATAGGCAAACAGAGAAACGGACCTACGGGAGACGTCAATTTAATATTTGAAGGTGAATACACGAAGTTCTCTGACGAATCCAAATTACAGGATAATTATCAATGAAAAAACAACATCCCCCTGCGGCATCGTCTGCGACATGTAAAAGACCCAAAGGGTTTTTCAGACTGACGTGGGTAGAAATTGACAAAAGCGATTTTCATTTCAATCTAAAAAAAATCAAAGAATATCTTGCAAAAGACACAAAAGTAATGGCTGTTGTTAAAGCCAACGCTTATGGTCATGGCGGAATAGCTCTTGCAAAAGAGGCTCAAGCCGTAGGTTTACAATGGCTTGCTGTTTCTTCTATTGAAGAAGGAATACAGTTAAGAGAAGCTGGTATTAAGGCAAATATTTTGATTTTAGGTAATATTTTCCCTTTTGAAAAATTTCAAATTGTCATAGCCCATTCTCTAACCCCTACTATTTCTACAATAAACGGATTTATGGCATTGGAAGAATTAGCTGTAAAAATTAATAAAAGAATAAATTTTCATCTGCAAGTGGATACCGGAATGGGATGGATAGGCGCATTGCCTGAAGCAGCATATCCTCTTTTACAAAAGATTGCCCAGAGTGGTGAAGTTTGTATGACGGGTATGTACACACATTTTGCTGTTGCAGACACAGATCCTGTTTTTACAAAAATGCAGCTTGACGTTTTTACAAAAATAGTTAAATTTTCTAAAGTAAATCTAGGCTTAAGATTTATTGCGCACTCAGCAAATTCTGCGGCATTATTTAAATACAAAAGATCTCATTTAGATATGGTGCGTCCGGGACTCAGCCTTTATGGACTTAACCCTTTTAAACATTCTGATAGGTTCTTAAAACTCAAACCGGTTTTATCTTGGAAAACAAAGATAACTTTTCTGAAAAAAGTCCCGGCGGGTTTTTGTGTAAGTTACGGAAGAACTTTTGTTACAAGCAAAACTTCAATTATTGCCACTTTGCCAGTAGGTTATGCTGACGGACTTAATAGACTTCTTTCAAACAGAGGAGATGTTTTGGTCGGTGGCAAGCGTTGTCCTATTGTCGGGCGAATTGCAATGGACATGACTATGGTAGATGTCAGTGACGTAAAAGGTGTGTCGCTTGGCGATGAAGTGGTTATTATAGGGACGCAGGGATCGGAGCAGATAAAAATAGACGAACTTGCAAAGCTTCAAGACACAATAAACTATGAAGTTACATGCTCCATATCTTCGCGTGTTCCCAGAATTGTAGTTTAAATTATATTACTATGAAGATAGGTGTAAGAAAAATACTAAAATTTGAATGGCTTGCCGAGAAGATAAGGGATACTTTTTTCGGTGCTGTTTTTTTGTCACTAGAAGGTTTGGGTAAAGCCTTTGAAATGACGAAAGAAGTGATAGGGAATATATTCAAAGGGGTTATTTCGGCAAAAGATACCGTTACGCAAATGGTAGAGGTTGGTTGGATCTCTTTACCGATAATATTGCTTACGTCTTTCTTTATGGGAATGGTTTTGGCTCTTCAAGTAGGTTCGGCAACAAGCAATATGTTTAATGAGCCTGTATATGTAGGAACTATAACAGGCTTTGCCATGGCTATAGAATTGGGACCTGTTCTTACTGCTATAGTTATAACAGGCAGAGTTGGGTCCGCGATTACTGCTGAAATCGGAACAATGAAAGTTACGGAACAACTGGATGCTTTATATATGCTTGGAACAGATCCTGTAAAATATCTGGCTGTACCGAGATTTTTAGCGTGTTTTTTTATGCTTCCCATACTTACCGTTATTTCAAATATAGTAGGGATATACGGTGCTATGATTCTTTCAACCAACACTTGGGAACTTTCTTCAAATGCATTTTGGGCTGAAGCTTTGGATTTTATGACTATTCGTACTTTTCTGCACGGGTTTATAAAATCTTTTTTCTTTGCGTTAATTATTGTAATAGTCGCTTGCCATAAGGGGTTTAATACTAAAGGCGGCGCTGAAGGAGTTGGTAAGGCGACGACAAGTTCGGTTATGACATCAATGGTTTTTATTCTGATAGCAGATTACTTTTTGACGGCGCTTCTTGTAACTTTGAGAATAAAATAATTTGTATAATAAGCCAAAATGATAAAAGTTGATAATATTTATAAACGATTCGGCGTTAAAACAGTG
>JAITKZ010000075.1 GCA_031278115.1 Endomicrobium sp. | reverse complement strand
GACGCTAGAATTGTCCCTACCAAAGATAATTCCGTTAGTTTAATTGTCACATCGCCACCTTATGTTACCTCTTATGAATATGCAGATTTACACCAACTAACAGCTTTGTGGTTGGAATACACGAAAAATTTAAACGATTTTCGCAAAAGGTTTATTGGCACTTCTTATCACAACAAAAAAGATTTGATTTTAAATAGTGAGCTTGCTGAAAAAATAAAGAATGAATTGCTAAAAAAAGATAAAAAAATCGCAGAAGAAGTTTCTACTTATTTTAGTGAAATGAATCAGGTTTTTATTGAGATGAAAAGGATGTTAAAAGAAGTCGGAAAAACTTGTATTGTCATAGGCAATACCAGTTTAAAGGGTGTTGAGATATTAAATGCCGAAGTTTTTGCCGAGCAATTACAGAATTTGGGATTAAGACTTGTTGATATTATCAAAAGAGAAATTCCTTCAAAAAATTTGCCGTCTTTTAGAGATGAAAAAACGGGCAAGTTTGCGAGAATGAGCGATAAAAATAAGATTTCTGTTTATCCAACGGAATATATATTGATAATGGAAAAATAAAGTTATGACTATAAATGACCTTATTAAAATTTACGAAACAAAAAAGAAAAAATATGGCATGCAAACATATCGCCATATTTCAAATGTTTTGAAGGAAGCTAAAGAGCAACATAAAAAAGATTTTAGAGGCAATGACCATGAGCAATCTTGGCGAGCTTTTAAAGGGAAAAATCTTGAAAAGTTGATTGAGTATATTATTAGCGATGAGGTTAGGACTTTAGCATTACAGGTTGTAAATGACAATAGGTTAGAGCAAACAAATGGGGCTAACTTATCCAAAGAATTGAGTTTGGTAAAAAGAAATTTGAGTGTTGATTATGGCGAGTTTGGTTCGCATTTGCCTGATGTTGATTTGATTATTTACGAGCCAAAAACAAGTAGGATTGTCGCCGTTTTATCAAGCAAAGTAACTTTGCAGGAAAGAATCGCTCAAACTGGTTATTGGAAAATTAAACTTGCTTGTGACGAAGTGACAAAACATATCAAAGTTTATTTTCTAACGCCTGACGAAGATGGAACGCTGACAATTAAAAGACCTGCTAAGAAAGGACGAGCTATTGTTGAGATGGACACGGATGGCAGTTATGTTCTGAGTGAAACCGATATTGAGGAAAGTGATAAAGTAAAAATGTTTGATAAATTTATTGATGATTTGAAAAAACTATTAAAATAAATTTCCTGTCAGACAGGGAGCAGGTGACAATACCATAAAGAGATTGCGATGATAATAATTGTTTTTATTAATTTTTGTCAAATTTAATTGTTGTGGAAAACAGAAAAATCTGGAACTAAATAATGGCATACCTAACAAAGAAAGGCGAGAGGTACTATATATGCGAAAGCTATCAAGTTCCTAAACTTGACGACAAAGGGTTACCAATCAAAGATAGCAATAACAAATCAATCTTTAAAAACAAAATCAAGTGGACGCCTTCTTCTAAAAATAAAAAGCTCGCTGAAATAGAGCTAGGCAAATATGAGGAAGACAAGGATAGAGATCTTATTGGGTTAGATAAAAAGCATACAAGTTGGCAAGAAATAAAGGGGAAATATTTAACTTATTCAAAATCTACTAAAGCGAGAGCAAGTTTTTTACTAGACGAACTACTGTTTGCCAAAATAGAGGAATTTTGCCCTTCAATATCATCCGTAAATGATTTAAGTATGTCATTTGCGGAGAAATTTTTAGAATGGCTAAAAGAAGTAAAGCGTAACTCGGAAGGGACTTGCGTAAGAAGGTTTTCAACGCTTAAGAATATTGGAAAAAAACTTGTTGAGTGGGACATTTTACAAATAAATCCGTTGCAAAAACTTAAAATTACCAAAGTTCGCAATGAAAAAGAAATAAAATACTGGAAAACGGCTGAAGAAATAAGCAAAATAATTGAAAATACAAACGGGGTATGGCTTACGATTAATTATATAGGGTTTTTTATCGGGGCGAGAATATCGGAAATTTTAAATACAAAATGGTCGGATATTGACTTTGTTAGCGAGAAAATAAGAATACAATCAAGCGGAGAATTTCGCACCAAAAGCCGCAAATTCAGAATTATTCCAATGCCTGACATATTAAAAGAATATTTGTTGAAACTAAAAAAGAGCAGTCTCAAAAGGCAAAAATAAAAGTTGACAACGTTGTGGTTTATAAGGACGGAACGATTCCGACAATGCAGAGCTGTTCGTCGTATTTGCGCGTAAAAAGTATAAAGAAATAGGGTTTAAAGGGTATCATGCGCATTGTCTCAGGCATACTTTTGCAGCTCATTACTTAAAGAAAAATAAGGATATATACGCTCTTTCAAAGATATTAGGGCATCACTCGGTTACAAACGGAACAATATTACGGACATTTAGTGCCGAATTATTTTGACAAAACAATGCCAAACTTTAATCCATTAAGGTGAGATTAGTTTCTATAAAATTTCTATAAAAAAAGTTTTTTCGGTTGATAAAGTTGATGTAGTTGATAAGAAGTTAAAGATAATTTATAGACGATAAAAGTAAAAAGAGTTGAAAAATCAATATGAAATGTACTTATACTATTCAAATCTCGTTGGCAGCGTTTCTGTTTACACTAAAGTTAGTGCGCCCATAGCTCAATTGGATAGAGCATTTGACTACGAATCAAAAGGCTAGAGGTTCAACTCCTCTTGGGCGCGCTTAAGAAAATAATTCTTAAGCGTCTTGCTTATGCAAAAACCATATCTATGAAACATAAATCTTGCATTTATTTATGCTTTATAGTCTTCTCAATCTTAACCATTTCTGAGCTCAAATGCAATTTCTTCATATCTGCCAAGTGAAAATGTCCCTGTCTTGCATATGGAAGTGCGCCAAACTAAAGATATAAAAAATATCCACTCGCTGAACAATTTTTAAGGTCGCAATTTTCTATAAAGAAAACGCATATAAAACAATACCGTCAGGCTTCTTAACTTGTATTAAGATTACACGATAAAGGAACAATGGCGAGAAACCATGTAACAGGTTAATGTATAAAGTTATAAGAAACACAAATCATAGCAGAAAAATTTGAAGAAAACGGATTTAAGCATTTAATTACGTACGAACGAGTATTAAGCAATAAATCTATGCCAAGAAAAAATTCCCCGACAAATGAAAAAGGCAAAACACTTAATACAATGCTTTCTGAATATATTGTGATTTGTGAGAACCATTCAAAAGATTAAAATCTTATTTAATACAAGAGACTTTAGAGATTATATGGCAAAGATAATGGAAGTTAAAGTTCTTATTAATACATTTAAGCAAATAGACATATTGATAAAACGATCCACTGGTTGTCCTGCTGAACAATCTGATTATGATCAGTGTAGAGATTTTTTGTTAAAGGAATATTATTCAGCAAGAGAGGATAAAAACTTTGAGGCTAAATTTCCACAATTAATTATCGAGTATGATACATTGGATTCTTTTTGGAAATTCATAAAAAAAATGAATATAGCTCTTATGCAGAACGCAGAAGTTTCATATATAATAATTTTAAATCAATCAGGAAATATCTTGAAAGTAAACAGTATAATAAAATTTCTAAAACTATCGCTCCAAAAATAGAAACTTCTGATGAACATATTCAATTTACTATTAAAAAGGCTAATGACAGAAATATTTTTTCATTTAATGAATAAATATGATTTAGCTATACGATTTGAAGAATTTTTAAATAGAGTTTTCAGAATAAAACCTGATCTTATCGGATAATGAGAGGAAAGATTAAAAAAAAGACTCTATTTAGCAAAGAACTCTCTAAACGATAAACTCAGGTATTAGGTTGAGAAAAAATTTTGTTATAATACACCCCATATCAAATGCATAAACCTATTTTTTTAAAGCATATCTGTTTGTATTTTCCCAACAAAATTTGTTTTGAAGATTTTTCAGCTCAAATACAATCTGGAGACCGCATTGCAATAATAGGCAATAACGGTTCTGGCAAATCTACGTTGTTAAAAATTATTAAAGGCGATATAGAACCTTCCAGCGGCGAAGTTACAAACAGTAAAAATATAGTTTTCGGATATGTTCCACAGCTGATTTTGGAATATGACGATTTGAGCGGCGGAGAAAAATTTAATAAATCTCTAAGCTCCGCCTTTTCACAACAACCAGATATTCTGCTTTTGGACGAACCGACAAATCATTTAGATTTGAAAAATAGAAATTCTCTAATAAAAATGCTTAATTTTTATAAAGGAACTTTGATTATCGTATCGCATGATGTTGAACTTTTAAGAAATTCTATAGACACTTTATGGCATATAGACAACGGACAAATAAAAATTTTTAACGGTAAATACGATGATTATCGCAATGCAATTTTACAAGAGCGCCATAGTATTGAAAATGAGCTTAGCTCATTGGCAAAAGAAAAAAAAGAAGCCCACAAATCTTTAATGAAAGAACAAGAGAGAGCTAAAAAAAGCAAACAGAGAAGCGAACGTCTTGTTGAACAAAAAAGATGGTTGCCCGCTCTTGGGGATTTAAAAGCAAATTACGCTACGAGAACAGCAGGCAAAAAAAGTTCTTCTATTACAAGCAGGAGAGAATTTTTAAATGAACGTCTTTCAAATTTAAGACTTCCTGAAATAATAAAACCAACATTCTCTTTGACTGCAAAAGATGTGGGATCTAAAATAATTGTCTCTATAAGTGATGGACAAATACGTTATGGTGACAAAATAATTCTAAGCGGAATAACTTTGTCAGTGTCCGGAGGCGAACATTTGGCTATAATCGGCGATAATGGGTCCGGCAAAACAACTTTGATGAAAGCTATTTTAAATGACCCTCAAGTTATAAAAACAGGGTTTTGGGATTTGCCTGATAATTCCGATATAGGATATTTGGATCAACATTATAGTTCTTTAGATAGTTCTAAAACTGTTTTAGACAGTTTAACCAATATAGCGCCTAACAAAACGCATGCCGAATTAAGAGATTTACTCAATAGTTTTTTGTTTAAAAAGAATGAAGAAGTAAACAAGTCTGTATCAGTCTTATCAGGCGGCGAAAGAACAAGGCTAGCACTTGCAAAAATTGTCCTTCAAACGCCGAGATTGTTGCTTATAGACGAAATTACAAATAATATAGATTTAGAGACAAAACAGCATGTCATTCAAGTTTTAAGAGAATATCCCGGAGCGATGATAATCATCTCACACGATTCAGCCTTCCTTGAAGAAATAAATATAACGCATTACTACCCACTATAAACTCCTAAATTCTAAATATTAAACGACAATTTCACACCACATTAGAGATTGTAATCAGGCATTCATTTTTAACTATGAAATTTTCAATCTTATTATTGTATTTTCTGGAAAAAGATAAAGGTCGTCTTTAACAGGAATTTTAACAGACTGATTTGCTTTGCCGGGAGCAAGCTCATCAACAAGCCTGTTATTGTCTTTGTTATAAATTTCACTTAATACAACTTTAACAGGCTCAAATTTAAATGGAGAAAGAATTTCTATTTCGTCGCCTTTTTTTAGTTTATGCCTTAGTTCTATTGTCAAAAATTCATTGTTATTGTCTTTAACAACGACAGCGTTTCGGTAATCGCTTTTGCTTGACGTATCGTCATATCCCTGAGCTTCCTGCTTAGGAATACCGTCAAAAAAACCTATCGTATAACCACGAGTTTGCAAAGTGATTAATTCTTTCATATATTTGTCCGGGGACCAACTTTCAGAATTGTCAAAATAATCGTCAATGGCTCTCCGGTAAACCCTTGCAGTTTGGGCTACATAGTATTCACTCTTGTTTCTTCCTTCAATTTTAAACGAATCTATTCCCGCTCTTATAATTTTATCCAGTTTAGGCATAAGACACAAATCTTTAGAATTTAAAATATATGTCCCTTTGTCATCTTCTTCCATTTCAAGATATTCGCCAGGTCTCAATTCTTCTTCAAGAAGAAGTTTGCTTTTGTACTTCCATCTGCAAGAATGCGCACATGCCCCTTGGTTGGCGCTTCGCAACGCCATAAACGCCGACATCAAACATCTTCCAGAATAACTTATGCACATAGCTCCGTGTATAAACATTTCAAGTTTTATATCTTTACATTTTTCTCTTATTTCTTTTACTTCAGGAAAGCTTACTTCTCTGCCCAATACGCATAAAGAAGCTCCCATATTCTTCCAAAAATCAACGGTAAGCCAAGAGCAAACATTCGCCTGCGTTGAAATATGAAATGGAATATTTGGAATTTCTTTTTTTACATATTGGAATATTCCGGGATCAGAAATAATAATTCCGTCAGGCTTTAGAATTTTTATAGTTTTTGCAAAATCCTCAAGTTTTGAAATATCTTTGTTATGCGAAAATAAATTAAGAGTGAGATAAGCTTTTTTCCCAAGATTATGAGCAAAAGAAATTCCTTC
>JAITKZ010000005.1 GCA_031278115.1 Endomicrobium sp. | reverse complement strand
TAAAATTTGCGAAATATGGAATACCATACTTAGCTGTAATATCCCACAAAGCTTTTATATTAGGATTATGCCAATCAAAATCTTGCGTTATATTATAGGTAGGTATAGGAAATGTGAACACTCTTCCTTTGGCGTCGCCTTCAAGCATAAGCTCCAAAAAAGCTTGATTTAAAATATCCATCTCTTTTTGGAATTCGCCATACTTTTTATCTTGATGTTCTCCGCCAATAATAACAGGTTCGTCTTTATAATGTGGGGCTACTGTTAAATCTAAAGTTAAATTTGTAAAAGGCGTTTGAAAACCCACTCTTGTCGGTACGTTTATGTTAAAAAGGAACTCCTGCAAAGCTTGCTTTACTTCCCTATATGTAAGTTTATCGTAATAAATAAAAGGAGCAAGGAGAGTGTCAAAGTTAGAAAATGCTTGAGCGCCTGCACTTTCTCCTTGAAGAGTATAAAAAAAGTTTACAATTTGCCCCAAAGCTGTTCTAAAATGTTTTGCGGGTTTGGCTTCAGACTTGCCTGAGACCCCTTTGAAGCCACTTATTAGCAAATCTTGCAAATCCCAGCCAACGCAGTAGGCTCCCAAAAGCCCCAAATCGTGTATGTGAAGGTCTCCCTCAGAATGAGCTTTTCTTATATTTTCAGGATAGATTTTGTTTAGCCAATATATTTTGCTTATTTCAGAAGAAATATAGTTATTTAATCCCTGCAATGAATAAGACATGTTGCTATTTTCGTTTACCTGCCAGTCCAATTTTTTCAAATATTGGTCAACCAGATCTACGTTAAATGCTGAAGTTATTTCCCTGATTTTAGTATGTTGATCGCGGTATAATATATAAGCTTTAGCAGTTTTTTTATACAAGGAGGAAAGTAAAACTTCTTCAACAACATCTTGAACTTCTTCTACTGATGGTTTCCTATCTTCTATAGAGTTTTTAAGTATGGATAAAGCTTTGATAGACAGTCTGTCTGCGATATCTTGCCCAAATTCTCTAGTAGCTTTTCCTGCTTTTGCTATTGCCGCAGTAATCTTTTTAGGGTTAAAAGATTCCTCACTTCCATCTCTTTTTACAATTGAACTAAAAATCTCTTCCTTTTCCATAAAATTTCCTCTTTAACGATAGAATTACATATTTGCTATTTATAAATAAGTTTCTGATATTGTACTTAAATAAACAGTCATGGTACTGTTTACGGTATAAGAAAATGCTTTGATTTTTACGACTTTTCTGTTAATCCGATTTGGAAGCCAAAAGTCTGCAGTGCTTATAACACTATATGTAGTAGTGATAGTCTTTAGTTGGCACAACATACATTACATTAGTAAAAAATAAATGTCAAGCGTTTATTTCTAACATTTTTGAAATGGGAAGATAGGCTTTCTTTCTGATATTGTCCTGCACAAAAACAATATTTTTCATGTTGACAAGGACATCATAGACTTTTGCCAATGTTATTTTTTTCATGTTTGGACATATGCTAAGGTCTGTTGCAGGGTAAAATTTTCCCCCAGGATTATCTTTTTGCAGTTTATACAATATACCTGTTTCTGTACATATAATGAATTCTTTAGAAGAACTTTCTTTAATGTGTTTGCACATGCCTCCCGTAGATAATATATAGTCTGCTAAGCTAAGAACTTCAGGACGGCATTCAGGATGTGCTAGAACCTCTGCTTTAGGGTATTTATTTTTAGCTGTTTTTACATATTCTGGTAAAATAAAATTGTTGTGTGTAGGACAAAAGCCGTTCCAAATATTCATTTTTATGCCTGATACTTTTTGAATATATCCGCCTAAATTCCTATCAGGCGTAAAAATAATGTCAATATCCTTACCAAAATTCTCAACTACTCTTTTTATAACATTTACCGCATTTGAAGATGTGCAGCATATGTCGCTTTCTGCTTTTACTTCTGCAGAAGTATTTACATAAGATACAACTACAGGATTTTTGAACTTTGATTTAAACTCTTTGAGTTTTTCTACAGTTACCATATCTGCCATAGGGCAACCCGCTTCCAAATCTGGTATTAAAACTTTTTTTTGAGGATTAAGGATAGAAGCAGTTTCAGCCATAAAATGCACACCACAAAACACAATAACGTCAGCTTTTGTTTGAGCTGCTTGCCTGCTTAACTCCAAAGAATCACCAACGAAGTCAGCTATATCGTGTATTTCGGAGCGTTGATATATATGGGCCAAAACTACCGCGTTCTTTTCTTTTTTTAAAATATTTAACTTTTGAATAATATCGTTCATTTAACCTTCCCGAACTTCTTGTGTAATTAAAATTTCTTATTTGATTGCAAATAGTTACCTTGTAATGAAGTAAACTGCTGTTTGAGCAAAAAGATTGGGGAGAACTTTAATTTCTTTCCCAGTTCTGTAGAAGAATTTATTAGCGATTTTATACTTTTTTTTCAAAACAGAACGTTTCAAAATCTTTCATACTCAAAAACCTTAGATTAGTCGAATTATACCATTGGTAAGGAAGGTTTTTTGTAACTGGAGAATTCCCAAAAAGAAGATCTATCCTAGTCGTGATATATGCAAAATTAGGGAAACCTATAATAATTGTCTTGCCCAGTCTAAAACACTCTTCAATTACAAAATCTATTTTTTTACTTCTTGTAAGCTATTATATAGAATTACATAGTCAAAACTTTTTGGCGGATATGCCTCTATTCCTCCCTCTATGTCCGAATGAAAAACTGTCAATCCTTTTTCAATGCAAGAATATATCAAACTGTCATTCAACTCTATACCTTGAGCATTTATGTCTTTTGTTTTTGAAAGATAATACATTAAACTTCCATCGCCACAACCTAAATCCAAAAGTTTCATATGCTATTGTAACACCTCTAAGCTGTTTACCTGATTCAAGAATAATATTTCCAATTTTACAAAGTTTGACTTTGGCGATTAAAGATGAATTTTCAGAATGTTCAGCCATAATTATTCCTTTAATTAATATATTACTGTAAGAAGAAGATATAGACACTAATTACATCTTTCTTTATTTAAACTTTTTTTCTATAAAATAGCGTATAAAGCAGCTGGTTTCGTCTATCCCTAATATAGAAGAATTTACACATAGATTATAGGATTCAGCTGCACCCCAAAGTTTTTGTGTGTAATAATTGTAATATTTAGCTCTTTCCTTGTCCTTATGTCCGATGAGCTTTTCCGCTTCTTGCTGAGAAATATTGTTTTTTAAACTTATTCTTTTTATTTTGTCTTTTTTGTCGGCATAAAGAAATATGCTTATACAGTTGTGATGTTCTCTTAGAATATAATCCGCGCATCTACCTACAAATATGGCGGATTCTTTTTGTGCAATCTGCCTTATTACGTCACTTTGAATTTTAAACAGTAAATCGTCAAATATCAGATTTGTATTAAACGCATCTGTAAGCATTCCAGATGTCAAAAAATTTTTATCTTCATCAGCTTTTTCAAAAAAAACTTTTCCAAGGCCGCTTTTTTTAGCTGCTATTTGCAAAAGAGTTTTGTCGTAGAATGGTATGTTTAAAGCATCAGATAATTGTTTAGCTATCATAAGCCCTCCGCTGCCATATTGTCGGGCTATTGTTACTATAAATTTTCTTTTCACAACTGACCTCCCATATTTATATCATTTCATTTTGCTTAAATCTCTTATGCTCATAATTCATTAAAATGACAGTTGCTATGAAAGCAGCTAAATCAGATATGGGCATTGTAATCCATACACCAGTGACTCCGAGATATTTTGGCAGTATAAGTAGGAGAGGGATTAAAAATATAAACTGTCTCGTTACAGATAGAATTATTGAAAGATTAGCTTTTCCTATACTTTGGAAAAATACTATAGATACCATTTGATAGCCAACCAAACAATAAGTCATAAGGACATAACGCATTCCTATGGCAGTTACTTTAATAAGTTCTTTGTCTGTAGTAAACAAAGAGGCTATGGTATGAGGGAATATTTCCGCAATCAAAGAACCTAGTGTCATCACGCCTACGGCTATAAAAATTGTCTTTTTCAATACTTCAACAACCCTATTGTATAATCCAGCTCCATAATTATATCCTGATATTGGCTGCATTCCCTGAGTTAATCCCAAAACAATCATAACAAGGATAAACAAGACCCGGTTTATTATTCCGTATGCTCCTACAGCAATGTCGCCTCCATAAATAGAGAGATTTTTATTTACAAGTATTATGATTATACATGTAGCGGCATTAATAAGAAAAGGAGACAATCCAATTGAAAATATTCCTTTTACAATATTTTTATTTAAAGTGAAAAATTTTTTTTGAAAATGTATAAAATTTGTTTTATTGCTAAAAATTTTTATCTGCCATGCCAATGCCAAAGTTTGAGAGATAACCGTTGCAAAAGCACTTCCGCGGATACCCCAACCAAACTTAAATATAAATAAAGGGTTAAGAATAAGATTTATAAGTATGGTTGTAAAAGTTGCAATCATAGCTTTTTTAGGGTGTCCTTGAGAACGCAACAAAGAGTTAAGCCCCATGTACGTGTGCGTAATAATGTTACCTATTAAAATGATAACCATGAAGTCATGAGCATGCGGAAGTGTTTGCTGACTTGCCCCAAAAGAAAGAAGTATCGGATCTAAAAAAAGCAATAGTATTGCAGAAAAAAGAATCCCTATTATTGTATTTAAAACAATGACGTTGCCCAAAATATAGTTTGCTGCTTCATAATCCTTTTGTCCAAGCCTTATTGAAAGCATTGCACCAGCGCCGACACCTATTAGCTGACCGAATGCAACTCCTAAATTCATTATGGGGAAAGTTATGGATAAACCTGATAGAGCTGCTACTCCCACGCCGTGTCCTATAAATATACTGTCTGTAACATTATAAAGCGATGTGGCAAGCATTGCCATAATTGCCGGGAGCGCATACTGCGCTAATAATTTTCCTATATTTGCAGTTCCAAGTGTAAGAGGAGCAATATTTTTTTTCAATTTCTATCCTTTATTTAAAATATTAATAAAATTAGTTATTTATTATATAAAGATTTTATATAATTAAAAAAGTAGCTACATTTTAACATGAGAGATTAAAAGTGAAGAGATTAGTTTTAGCAGTTACGTTAGGATGTTTGTGTTTTTGCGGAGTTAATGTGATAGGACAATTGCCTACACCTAAATCTGATGGTTTATGTTATGATGAGGATAGTAGTTTTGATTTTTGTCAAGGATCCCGGCTGGCGGTGGGACAAGGATGGACGTTTACATTACAGATTTGAGAATGTTCGGAATGATTTGGAAGTTAAAATTGGCAACGGCGGTATAGAGTTTGGAATACATTGGCGCTAGAAACCGCTTGCTTTTATAACTTCTTTAATTTTAGCGGCAGAGTTTTGTAGTGCTTTAAGTTCTTCCTTATCAAAATCAATTTTCATAACTTGTCTAATGCCGTTTTTATGCACTATTGCTGGTACGCTTAAATATATGTCGTTTATACCATAATAATCTTCAAGTAATGACGATACCGGCAATACACTGTTTTGATCTTTTAAGATAGCTTTTGATATTTTTGTAAGCGATAGCCCTATTCCGTAAGAGGTCTCGCCTTTTTTCTCTATAATTTCATAAGCTGAGTCTCTAACATCTTCAAAGATTTCTTTAAGTTTTTGTTCTCCCTTTTCTTTGTTTTGTGCTTCAAAATAATCTCTAAAAAATATGTCTCCGACTACAGCTTTACTCCACATGGGAAATTCGCTGTCTCCATGTTCTCCAAAAATTGAAGCATGAATATTTCTAGAGTCAATATTTAGTTCTTTGCTTATAAGGTATCTAAATCTTGCAGTATCAAGTACAGTTCCGGAACCTATAATTTCGCGAGATGGTTTTCCTGAAATTTTGTAAGTAATATAAGACAAAATGTCTACTGGATTTGTAGCTACGAGAATTATTGCTTTAGGTGAATATTTTACAATTTCAGGAATAATTGTTTTAAAAATTTCGGCATTTCCTTTTATTAAATCTATTCTTGTTTCACCTTGCTTCTGTCCTCTTCCAGCAGTTATTACAACCAAGTCTGAATTTGCAGAATCTGTATAGTCACCAGAATATATTTTAATCGGAGATACAAAAGGCGCACCATGAGACAAGTCCATGGCTTCACCTTCAGCTTTTTTCTTGTTGTAATCTACAAGAACCATTTCTCTTGCTATGCCGCCTATCATCATTGAATAAGCGTAGCGCATTCCTACATTTCCACATCCTACAATGCAAACTTTTGGCGATAATTTCAACATTTATAATCTCCATTTGGCTATATATAGCTCTTTGTGTTATCTTGTTTAGGAATGTAAAAGAATTGTATAATTGTGTTTCAATATCATAGTCATAATCATAGCATTTTTTAGGAATTTCAAAAATGAACAATCGTCTAATTAACTTTAAGAAATATTTTTTAGCGCTTTCGTTTGTTTTTTTATTATATTTTGCAGGAAAGATATATGCAACCGGAAATGATTATGCTTATGCCCAAGGTGTTGCCGCGAGTGTTGCTTTTTTAAATCAAGGCGCTGACATTGTGGCGGATAAAGGAGTTATGGCAGCAGTTTCGTCTGTAGCCCCAAACAGCACTGGGAGTCTTTCTTTATTTGGTGTGGTTTACATTGGAAAGTCAAAATGTAAAACGGACTCTCAAGGTAATTGCATTGATCTATGCGGAAAATCTTTAGTTGTAGGATTAGCAAAAAGTTTTAATATTGGTTTAGGAGAATTAACTCTTGGTCCATTTTTTGAACACGGTGTAAGTTCTTATGATGGGTACAGCGATTTACCAAGCGCTGGACCAGGAAATTCTGATTATAGTGGCGGTGGATTGTTGGGGCATATTGATTTTAATAAAAATTTTTACAGCGAGTTCTCAAGCAGAGTAGGTTTTAATCAAACAGATTTTGCAATGGAATCTAATAAGATAACAAAATACGATTATAGAGCATTATATACGAGCTGCCATATAGGATCTGGTTATGCGTTCAAGGTAAGCAATATTTTAAAACTTGATACTTATGGTAAATATTTTTTCACACGTAAGTTTAGCAAAGGTGTTCATTCAAAAGATAGCACATTTCTTAGATTTTCAGATATTGACTCTCAACGTATAAGAGTTGGGAGTAGGATATCTTTTATATTTAGCGAGGATGTCACCGCTTATTGTGGTGCAGCATGGGAGTATGTGACTACAGGAACTATTGACATTAAAGATTCAGCTGATAGTTCCCCTACATTGAAAGGGGGGAGTGGCATAGGGGAAGTAGGCGCTTGTGAGAGCTTTAAGGATTTTTATTTTGATTTAAGTGCGCAATGTTACATAGGTGAGCAAAAAGGCGTATCACTAATGCTTAGAGTTTCTTTTGATTTATTCAGCAGAATAAAGAGATTTTTAGGTTATTCTACTGAAAAATTTTATTCAGAAAAGACCAAAAGATTTAGCAAAAATTTTAAAATGTCAAAGAAAGATTGTTTTGGCAAAACTCTTGAAATAATAAAAAAACTTGGAGCAAGAGTAACCCACAAGAGTTTTGATAAAGGTTACATAATAGCTTTTAATTTTGCCAAGAGTTTTGAGAATTGTTGTTTGGATTCAACAGAAGCGGGAGTCTTTATAACAGAAACAAACTCCGAGAACATAACTGTTGAAGTTTGTTCGGACAATAACATACTTGGCGAAAAATTTTCTGTTAAATTTTTTGAAATGCTAATTGAAAAACCTGATGACTCAAGCAAAGAAGAGGACAATAAAAGCAATGCGTAGAGGAGGCATTTATGACAAAGATTAAAAAAATTACAGGAAGAGAAATTGTTGATTCGCGAGGAAATCCTACTGTTGAGGTAGATGTTTTATTGGACGATGGAACTTTAGGAAGAGCGGCTGTTCCTTCTGGAGCTTCAACTGGTTCCAGAGAAGCCCTTGAACTTAGGGACAGTGACAAAAAAAGGTTTGGCGGCAAGGGCGTTTTGAAGGCTGTATCAAACGTTAATAAAGAAATAGCTCCGAAAATAGTCGGATTTGATGTAAACGAACAGCAAAAAATAGATGAAACAATGATAAAACTTGATGGTACGGAATTTAAGAGTAATTTAGGAGCTAATGCTATACTTGGAGTATCTCTTGCATGTGCTAAAGCAGGTGCTAATTCAAATAGGCTTCCTGTATATGAGTATGTAAGAAAGATTTATGAAATCAAAAGTGACAAATATATTTTGCCTGTTCCTTTGATGAATATTATAAACGGCGGCGAACATGCCGATAATAATGTTGATTTGCAGGAGTTCATGATTGCTCCTATAAACGCTTCTAATTTTCATGAGGCTTTAAGAACAGGCTGTGAAGTTTTTCACAGCTTGAAAAAGGTATTAAATAGCAAAGGTTTTGCAACAGGCGTTGGCGACGAAGGTGGATTTGCTCCCAATTTAACCTCTAATGAACAAGCCTTGGAAGTAATATGTGAAGCCGTTAAAACCGCAGGCTATGAAGTCGGCAAAGACATAGTTTTTGCTTTAGACGTTGCCGCAAGTGAGCTTTATGATAATGGCAAATATAAGCTTGAAGG
>JAITKZ010000046.1 GCA_031278115.1 Endomicrobium sp. | reverse complement strand
CACAAGGGAAAGAAATAGATGAAAGCAAAAACAAACAAAAGCACGGTAAAATCAGAGATAAACATAGCTCCATTTACTGACGTTGTTTTGGTTCTTTTGATTATTTTTATGATAGCAACGCCTGCATTAATGCAGCCAGAAATACAAGTTAATTTGCCAAAAGCAGAGTCAGCAGATAGTGGGAATACGTCAACAAATATAGAAGCTTTAATATCGCAAGATGGAAGAGTAGCTATAGATGGTAAAGTGATAGATTTATCAGATGTAGAAAGAGTTATAAGGGAATTACTTGAAAAAGAACCGGGTAAATCAATTGTAATAAAAGGGGATGTAAAAGTAGATTACGGTCACGTAATGCAGTTTATGGATAAAGCAAAAAAAGCTGGAGCAACAAAATTTGCTCTTGCTGTTGAGACTAAATAAATTATTTGCAAATCAAGCTATATTATTCACGCCTTAGCTTTAAAAAAATATAAACAATCTGACACAATTTTGTACAATATATACCCGTAATCATAGGATTAGGAAAAATTTTTGAATTATTTTATTGAAACAATCGGATGTCAGATGAATATGTGCGAGTCTGATAAACTAGGACTCGCGCTTTCAACTTACGGAGCTTCAAAAGTAAATATTTTACAGGAAGCGAATTTAGTAATACTCAACACATGTTCTGTTAGAGCGCAGTCTGAGCAAAAAGCGTTTTCTTTTTTAGGAAGAGCGGAAGAGTTTAAACAAGACAATCCAAACACAAAGATAGTTGTTATAGGCTGCATGGCGGAAAGAATAGGTTCTAAAATTAGACGACGGTTTAAAAGCGTTGATTTGATAGTAGGAAGTAGGGATATAGATAATGCAGCCTTAAAAATTGCAGATTTGTGCAATTTGTATGATTCTTCTTTTGATAAAATTGAAGATTCTTCCAATATTGTAAAATATATGACAATTATGCGGGGTTGCGATAATTACTGCTCTTATTGTGTTGTGCCGTTTGTTAGAGGCAGAGAAACAAGTCTTAATGCTTTAGATATACTAGAAGAAAGTTCTTTGTTAGTAAAAAACGGCGTTAAGGAAATAATGCTTTTAGGGCAAAACGTAAATTCTTATAGATACAAAGACTTTAATTTTACTTCACTGGTAAAAAATCTTGCGACTATCAACGGTCTTGAGCGTATAAGATTTATGACTAACCATCCAAAAGGCTTAAGCGACGAACTTATAGAAATGATGGCAACGGAGTCTAAAGTTTGTTCTCATATTCATTTGCCAATGCAGTCTGCTTCAAATAAGATTCTTAAGGCTATGAACAGAAAGTATAGTTACGAACATTACATTGACTTGGTCAAAAAATTAAGAATGGCGGTACCAGACATAAGCATAACAACCGATATCATAGTGGGTTTCCCAGGAGAAACAAAAGAGGATTTTGAAGAAACTTTTAAAGCCGTTAAGGAAATAAGATTTGGTGGATTATATGTTTTTAGATATTCTCCTCGTCCCAATACAAAAGCTGCAAATATGCCTGACGATGTTTCTTTGGAAGAAAAAAAGAGACGACATAGGCTTATACTTGAAGAGTCTAATAAAATTTCTATTGAAATAGTTGCTTCAATGGTTGGCAGCGTTCAACAGGTTTTAGCCGAGAAAATAGAAAAAGGCGTTATAGAAGCAAGAACAAGATGCGGACGCAAGGTTTTTGTAAAGGACGGTAGTGAAAAAGATTTAGGCAGACATTTAAATGTCAGTATAAAAGAAGCTAAAATAAATTCTTTATTTGGCAATATTATATGAACACGTTTATAATTTGGTCTATGCTGATTCTAGTGGTATTTTTTCTGGTAAATGTTGAATATAAAGTAGGATTACTGGATAAAAAATACTATGATGAGTATATAAGTGAATACTCAAATAAATTTGGGGTAGATGCCCTGCTTGTTAGGTCAGTTATAAAGAGAGAATCTAACTTAAATCCAAAAGCAGTTTCTAATAAAGGTGCTGTAGGGTTAATGCAAATTATGCCTAAAACGGCGCACGAAATAGCTGTACAGTTAAGCATATCCGACTATTCTTCGGACAAGCTAAAAGATCCTAAAATAAATATAATGTTTGGAGCATATTACTTAAGAAATCTATTAGATTATTACAATAATAATCTAATATTGGTTTTGGCGGCGTATAATGCGGGAATCGGCAACGTTGACATATGGAGTAGAGAAATTCCTGACTTAGCTATAAACGCGGAAAAGATACCTTTTAATGAAACAAAAAACTATGTAAAATCTATAATGTTTATTTATAAAATTCGTAAATTCATATCTCAAATAAAATTCTAGGTTGTCTCAATGAGAAAAACATCTTCTGAGAAGTTGACGCCATTAATGAGGCAGTACTACAATATAAAAAGTAAATATCCGGATGCGATTTTGTTTTTCAGACTTGGTGATTTTTATGAAATGTTTGGGGAAGATGCTGTGCAGGCTGCTCCTGTTTTGGATGTTGTGTTGACCAATAGAGCTGGCACGCCGATGTGTGGTGTTCCCTATCATTCTGTGAGTTCTTATATAAGAAAACTTATAACAACAGGATTAAAGGTTGCCGTTTGCGAGCAGCTTGAAGAGCCAAGCGTTTCTAAAGGTATAGTGAAACGAGGAGTTACGAAAGTTATAACGCCCGGAACGATCTTGGAAGATACTCTTTTAGAGTCAAAAGAAAATAATTTCATAATGTCTATTGCTTTTGATGCCGCTACAATGTCTATGGCACTTGCAGCTGCTGATATTTCAACAGGGGAATTTTTTGCTTCAGATACTTCTTTAAAACTCCTTGATACTGAAATATCAAAATATAGACCAGGTGAGCTGGTTATATCTTCAAGCAATGCAAAAAATAAATGGATTCAAGATTTTGCAGCAAGTATTAAAGTTCCCATTTCATATGTAAATGATTGTTTTTTTGATTTTGAAAACTCAAGGAAAATAATAATAGAACATTTCTGGAAAGGCTCGTTTAGTGAATTTGGATTAAATCAAAAAGAAATTGTCTGCTCTTGCGGCGCTTTACTTTCCTACATAAAAGAAATACAACCGCAAAGCATCGGAATTTTTTCAAATATAAAGTACATAAATAATTCAGATTTTATGTACTTAGATGCGGTTGCTATAAAAAATCTTGAGCTGCTTACCTCTTTGGCAAGCGGTAAATTTGAAAATTCTTTGCTGTCAGTAATAGATTCTACTAAAACCCCAATGGGTGCAAGAACTATACGTAGATGGCTCACTAAACCATTGCTAGATGTGTCCAAGATAGAGAATAGACAAAATGCAGTGAATTTTTTTATAGAGGAATCGGCTCTAAGAAAAGATATTTCAGAAAAATTTAAATATGTTTCTGATATTGAAAGAATAATTGCAAGAATATCGTCTGGAACCGCAAATCCCAAAGATTTATCCGCTTTAAAAGATTCTTTAAAAGTTATAAATAATATCTCTAAAATTCTCTCAGCAACGAAAAAGTTGACTTTTAATATTCCTGATAATATACAGATTATAGAAAAGATTTCTTCTTATATAGTTGAAGAGCCACCTGTATCTCTAAAAGACGGAAATGTAATAAAAAACGGAGTTAATTCTGAACTTGATGAATTAAGAAAAATATCAACAGATGCTAAAGGATTTATATCCAGTCTTGAGGCAAAGGAAAGAGAGTCTTCAGGAATCAATAATCTTAAAATAGGATATACTTCCGTGTTTGGCTACTATATAGAAGTAAGCAAATCCAATATAGCTTTAACTCCAAAACATTACATTCGTAAACAGACAGTTAGTACCTGTGAGAGATATATAACGGATGAGTTAAAATCATTGGAAGAAAAGATACTTTCTTCTCAGGAGAAAATTCTGAGACTTGAAAGTGATATTTTTAATTCTTTAAGACAGGAACTTTCATTATATACGTCAGATATTTTAAAGACATCGCAAATTATTTCAGAAATAGATGTATTTTGTGGATTTGCTTCAAACGCCTTAGAGTATAATTATGTCTGTCCAAAAATTTTAGACAGTAAAGATCTTTCCATCAAAGATGGAAGACATCCAGTTGTTGAAAGAATATTAAAAAACGGTGAGTTTACAGCAAACGATGTTTTTTTAATGAAAAATCAAGAATAATGATTCTCACAGGTCCCAATATGTCGGGCAAATCAACTTATCTTAGACAGATAGCTCTTATTGTGATAATGGCTCAGATAGGCTCTTTCGTTCCTGCGTGTGAATCTGAAATAGGTATTATTGACAGAATATTCACGCGCATAGGAGCTGGAGACAATCTTGCTGGTGGCGAGTCAACTTTTATGGTAGAAATGGTAGAAACTGCCAATATTTTAAATCAATATACACAGAGAAGTCTTATAATCTTAGACGAAGTAGGTAGAGGTACCTCTACCTACGATGGAATGTCTCTAGCATGGTCAATAATAGAATTTCTTGGTGACGCCAAAAGAAAGGCAAATGATGGCGCCAAGGTTTTATTTGCAACACATTACTTTGAGCTTACGACGCTTTCAGAAACCCTAAAAGGCGTTGTAAATTTCAGCGTTGATGTTAAAGAATGGAATGGAAATGTTATCTTTTTACATAAAATAATTGAGGGTAGTGCTGATAAGTCTTATGGTGTACATGTGGCAAAAATTGCTGGATTGCCTCATCAAGTGATAGAAAGAGCCTATAAGATTTTAAACAAACTTGAAACGGATTCTGCAGCTAAGTCAAAAGATAATGATCGACAGATGGAGTTTTTATGTCAGTCTGAGCCCCAAGAGCCTCAGATTTTAATAGACTTAAGAAACGTTGATGTAAATAAATTAAGCCCCATTGACGCTTTCAATTTACTTCGTCAATGGAAGGACAAATATAGGTAAAAATGCCGATAAATATTCTTTCTCAGGAAACCATTAATAAAATAGCTGCGGGTGAAGTTGTAGAACGACCTCTAAATGTCGTCAAAGAGCTTGTAGAAAATTCTTTGGACGCTTTTGCGTCCTCTGTAACCGTAGAGATAGAAAAAGCTGGTAAAAAGCTTATAAGAGTTTCCGACAATGGTTTCGGTATGGATAAAAAGGATTTAGAGTTGTCCATATTAAGGCACGCCACAAGCAAAATAGAAAATTTTGAGGATTTATCCCACATACACACAATGGGGTTCAGAGGAGAGGCTCTGTCTTCCATAGCAGCGGTATCTAATTTTGATGTAAAGACAAGAAAAAAGGGAGAATCTTCGGGTTGGAAGCTTTCAAGTAACGGCGGTAAAAATGCAAGCGTTGTTCCATGTTCATGTTCAGAAGGAACAATAACCGAAGTCAGAGATTTATTTTTTAATGTTCCCGCTAGACAAAAATTTTTGAAAAGCGATTCAACCGAGCGGTCTAGAATTATAAATTCTTTTGAAGAAATTGCTCTCGCAAATCCAGAAATATCTTTTAAAATGTTTTCTGAAAATAAAACTGTTTTTTCAGCTTCTAAAACGAACAATAAACTTGAAAGAATTTCAGACATAT
>JAITKZ010000042.1 GCA_031278115.1 Endomicrobium sp. | reverse complement strand
GAATTTCAAACATTTTCCCTGCTACGCCGGCATTACTTTTCATCCCTATTCCGACTATGGAAACTTTAGCCACATGCTCGTCACAAACAACTTGAGAAGCCTTAAATTCTGAAGCTATTTTGTCCAGCTCTATTTGTGTCTTTTTTGTTTCCTTTCTGCTTACTGTAAAAGATATATCGTTTTTCTTGTTTACCGCTGCTGATTGAATAATCATATCTACATTGATACCGATTTTAGCAAGACTACTAAAAATTTTTGCGGCAACGCCTGGAATGTCAGGCAAATCTATTATTGTAAATTTCACCTGGTTCTTATCAAAAGTTATACCGGAAACATGCAGCTCCTCCATCTTTTTCCTCCTGATTCTTTCTTCACTCGTTATTATTGTTCCTTGATTCTCACTAAAAGTGCTTCTTGCATGTATTTCTACGCCGAACTTTTTTGCCACTTCAACACTTCTTGACTGTAAAACCTGCGCTCCTGAGCCTGCCATTTCAAGCATTTCATCATAAGAGATATATTCAAGCTTCTTTGCATCTTTTACCAGTCTTGGATCTGTAGTATATACACCCTCAACATCTGAATATATTTCGCACGAGTCAGCTTCAAGACCAGCCGCTAAAACAACTGAGGTTAAATCAGAACCGCCTCTGCCTAAAGTAGTTACATCACCTTTAGGATTTAAAGCCTGAAATCCCGCAACTATTACAATATTATTTTTTGATAAAAGTGAATTTATTTTCTTAGGATTAACTTTTTTAACCCTAGCCCTTGTATAATTTATATCTGCTAAAATTCCAGCTTGAGGTCCTGTAAGAGAAACTGCTTTTTCGCCCATAGCATTAATTGCCATAGCAAGAAGCGAAATAGAAATCATCTCTCCCGTTGCAAGAAGGACATCCATTTCTCTTGCAGGCGGATTAGAACTAATTTTATCCGCCATTTCAAGCAACTCGTCAGTCGTATTGCCAGGAGCTGAAACTACAACCACAATTTTATTGCAGGCATTTTTCTTGGCAATTATTCTATTTGCAACTAGTTTCATTTTATCAGCATCAGCAACTGACGAACCGCCGAATTTCATTACAACAAGAGACATCTCCAATTCCTCCGAATATTACCTAACAGATAAAGCAAGAGTTTATATTACCACAGCCCCTTTCGCATCAAAATCCAATACATAAGCATTTGTGCGGACGCTGTCTCTTTTCCATCTCTTTATCATACTTTTTTGCACATTTACAGCATCTTTAGCGCTACAAAAAGCCACCAAGGTTGGACCTGCCCCTGAAAGACAAGCTCCGTATGCTCCTGCAGACAAGGCAGCTTCTAAAACTTCATCCATTGCCGGTATCATCTTACTTCTATAAGGCTGGTGCGCTTTATCCTGCATTCCCATCTTAAGTAATGCAAAATCCGAACAACAAAAAGCCGCAGTAAGAAGAGCAACTCTTGACGTATTAAATACAAGGTCTTGAAAATTCACGCATTTAGGCAAAATTTGTCTTGACCGTTTGGTTCCAAGCTCAAAAACAGGCACACACAAAACAATTTTTAACTTTGGAATCGGAAGCTGAACTACAGCTCCGTGATCGCCATCTTTACTGCAAATGCATACTCCTCCATAAATCGCAGGAATAACATTATCAGAGTGACCTTCTATTTTTACAGCTAAATCCACAACTTGCATTTTATCAAGCTTATTTCCGCACAAAGAGTTGGCAAGAATAATACCTCCGACTATTGCAGAAGCTGAAGATCCCAATCCTCTGCTTAAGGGAATGCCTGTATTAATAATAATATTCAAGCTTTTTAAATTGTATTTATCTTCACCTAAAACTTTAAAAATCTTTTGCATTGACTGCCAAAAAAGATTTTTCTCACCTTTAGGCAGAGACTTTTTTCCAAATCCCTTTAATGTAAAATGCGTTTTTTTCGCTTCAGGAACATACTCTACTTCAAATTCATTGTACAAAGATAAAGCTGCTCCAAAAACGTCAAAACCAGGACCTAAATTTGCAGTCGTAGCTGGAACTCTTACTTTTACTTTCATTTCCATTTCCTATATTATGTTCTTACAGAAAATTAACTTAACGGTAAAATCTCAAATATGACTTTAATCTCTTAACCGTGCATATGTTCAATCTGCACAGCTAATTTTCAATAATACAAGAACAATTTATTGCAGATAAATTGCGGCAAGAAAATATTTATACCGACTGAACTTCTTTTACTTCAGGAACTGCTTCTTTTATTGCATTCGTTACGCCGTACTGCAAAGTCATGTCAGACATTGGACAACTTCCGCATGCTCCCGTAAGTTTTACTTTTACAATACCAACTTCACTAACATCTATCAATTCAACACTTCCTCCATCAGCCTGAAGATGTGGTCTTACGGATTCCAAAGCTTTTTCCACTTTTTCATTTAAAGTCATTTCTGTCTCCCTTAAGTTAATAATTACAAACAATCGGCGGCGACTATGTATCTATAGCCCTTGCTTATAAGCTCAAACTGATTTTTGCTTCAAAGCAAAGCGCCTAATGATTCAACGCCCAAGACAAACTCAGACGAATTATTATAACACAATAAAAGCCTTATATCTACATAATTTATATGCGCATTTTCAATTCTTTTTATACTTCATTGCAGCTATTATAGGCTGAATAGTTTGACCTAACTTGTTAGCCTTATATTCTACTCTTGGCGGTACTTCAGCATATACTTTACGCTCTATAATACCATCTTTTAAATAAATCACGCGGCATAAGCAATTTCCATTTATTGCCTATCAGAAGGTTGACAGGTACAAAACGCGCTACAGCGTGTCCAGATACAGCAGGCAGATGATGGTGCTTTCAAGGTACGTATAGTTCAGTAGGTAA
>JAITKZ010000010.1 GCA_031278115.1 Endomicrobium sp. | reverse complement strand
CGACTTGAACATTGTGGGCTACCATAACAAGATTGTCTATTTTTGTGCCGTTCCCTATCCTTGTAGCGTCAACAGTTGCCCTATCAATTGTAGTATTGGAGCCTATTTCAACATCATTACCTATTTCTACTCTTCCTATTTGAGGGATTTTTTGAGTTTTACCATCAATAATTACAAAACCAAAACCATCACCGCCGACAACAACTCCAGGCTGCAAAATAACTCTATCGCCTATTAAAGAATTTTCTCTTATTACGACATTAGGATATATTAAGCAGCCATTTCCAATCTTTACGTCTTTGCCTATGTAAACATTAGGAAAAATTTTAGCATTATCTCCAATTGTAGCACCATCTTCAATCACAACATTTTGACCTATATATGCATCTTTGCCGATTTTGGTTTTATCAGATATTGACGCCGACTGATGAATTTTTTTATTTATTAAAGATAACCTTTCTTTCTCTATAATAGAAAGAACTATGCTGTAGGCATACTGAGGATTTTTAACTTTGATTATATTTTTATTTTTGAATTGAACAATATCAGTATCTAGCCCGACAAAAATAACACCAGCTTGTGTGTTTAACGCTTCTTGCATATATTTTAAATTTCCAAGGAAAGAAACTTCATTGCTTTTTGCTTCTAAAAGACCATTTACTCCTGTTAAAACAACATCTTTATTACCAATAAGTTCACCAGAAACAACTGTTGCAAGTTCAAGTGCTGTAAATCTCATTTATCTATCCTTTAACATTTTTATAACTTCATTAGTTATATCTTTACACTTTTCCGTTACAACGCTTTGTTTATCCAAAACTATTGTCGCTTTATATTTTTTAAGTTCTTCTTTGAGCAAAGATTCTATATCTTTTAAAACTTCAGCCGTATTCCTCTCTTCCATTAAAACCATTTCAGTTTTTGTTCTTTCAGACAAACCGGAAATTTCCAATTTTTTATCGTTTATCAATCCGCGAATATTGCTTAATTGCTTGGAAAGATCATCAAAAGACCTGTTTTCAGACTTTGCTTCTGATATTTTTAAATTAACGATTTTCGCTTGTTCTTTAAGTGCATTAAGTTCTTTCACAATATTCTCAATAGCATCTTTACGCGTTTTTACAAAATTTTTTATTTCTTTCTTATACTCTAAAGTCATGGGGTGAGAATTAAAAACTTTATCCATATCAACAAAAATAATATTATTCTGGATGACTTTATTCTCAACCGGCTCGTCAATACGTTCAACTGCTCCGTTTATAGGTATTTCAAAACAAAAAACGGTAGGCGCAAAGAAGAAAAGAAATAATAACAAAAAATTTTTCTTAAAAACCATTCCCTATCCTAAAAGTTGATTAGCAAACCATTGCTTACAGGGAAAACTTTACAAATTACATCGGCAAACCTATTGAGAAGTAGTATATATCTTGTAAGTTTTCTTTTTCTTTATGATTAAATCCGTACGCCCAGCCAATTCTTATAGGAAAAGCTGGTGTTGCAAGTCTCAATTCAAAGCCTGACGAGGAACGAAGATTATTCTCACCTGTTCCAAGCCATTTTACAGTTCCGCGCCTTCCCCAATCGCCACCTATATCGTAGAAGAAAGCGCCGACTAAAATTGAGTTACCTCTTTCTGCTACTATTGGGAATTTATATTCAAAATTAAGGACAGCTTTATAATTACCACCATCATCAGGACCTATTTCTGTTCTGTATTTATAACCTCTTACGCTTTCTGGTCCTCCTATATAAAAACGCTCAGAAATAGATACTGTCTTTGAATGTCCGTAAGATACTATAGATCCTACTTCTAACCTCGTGCTAAATACAAACTTCCAAAATACTGGCAAAAACCAAGAACTCTTAAAAACTGTTCTTATATAATCTACCTCTCCACCTAAATAAGATCCCGCAAGGGTAATTCCTAATGATTGCCTGTTGCCTTGTGTCGGGTCATATCTGTAATCAAGAGAATCATATACTATTTGCGTAAACACGCTAGTCGTTCTATCTTTAGACAAATCCGATGCGGCTTCTATCCTCTGCTTGACTGAATTGTCAATTTTGGAAAGCATTACATTTTCGTATTTGTAACCAAACATTAAACTTACAAGCGAGCTGATTCTAGGACCTACGCCAATTGAAAAACCTGTTCTATGCTCCTCATAAGCGTTAGTGACATCTGCATAATCCTTTTTTCTAATCACATCAAATGCACTTAAAATTAAGCTCACATTTTTGTTAAAAATATAAGGCTCAGTCCAACTTATGTTGAAATTTGTCTTTTTCTTTCCATACTCAAGCGAGAAATCCAAATGCTGACCTAAGCCAAACAAATTCATATGCATAAGACCAACTGTAAAAACAACTTCGTCAACAGAAGAATAGCCTACCCCAGCATTGATATTGCCCGGTTTTCCTTCCGTAATTTCAAAGGCTAAATCCATAATATTAGAAGCATCGGTAGGCGATACATGGGGTTCAACAGCGTCAATGAAACCTAAATTTCTTATCCTTTGAACACTTCCTATAAGCTTTTTTCTTGAAAATACATGTTCAGGCTTTAATAACAACTCTCTTCTGATAACTTTTTCTTTAGTAGACTCCAACCCTTCTATATAAATATTGCCGACATAAAAAACTGAATTTTCTTTTATATTCCAATCAATATTTACAATATCGCCGATCTTATGAAAATCTGGAACAATTTGAGCTTGGAGATACCCTTTATCTGCATAAGACTCAGCAATATCCTGTTTTG
>JAITKZ010000022.1 GCA_031278115.1 Endomicrobium sp. | reverse complement strand
TCTGACTTGCACAACCATACGATATAACCAAATCTAAAATTACGCTATTATCTTTTGCCTTTTCAAAAAATTCTTGACTTTCTTTGCTCCACTTCACTAATCTTTCTGTTGACATAAACTAATCCTCCGTTTAAATAAAAACTTAATGACTAGATACTGCAACTATGCACAGCATGACAGGCAAAAAAGTAATAACAACGACAAACAAAAAAGTTTTGCTGATATAAACACTTCTAAGCTAAAATATTCACATTTGGAAACAATAAATTCATTCTTATGAAAGCATTAAGGATTTTTTCTCAAATAGGTGTTTTCCAAAATTATGATAAGCAGAAGTAAAATAAACGCAGGTATTAAGAAGTATTTATAAAGCTCGTTATAGTTTGTAAATTGCGTAACTTTAATCTCATACTTTTCTAATCTATCTATTTGTTTCATAATATTTTCAAAAGATTTAGTATCTTGCGCTCTAAAATATTCTCCTCCTGTATTTTTAGCGATTTGTCTCAATGCATTTTCGTTAATAGCCTCTTGAGTAACTCTCACTTCTCTCTTTCCAAAAAATGGATCGTCAACTTCATAAATCGCTCCTTCGGGGCTACCAACGCCTATTGCGTATATTTTTATATTGAATTCTCTAGCTATTTGCGAAGCTGTTATTGGATCAATTTCTCCAGTATTATTATTTCCATCTGTTACAAGAATTATAATTTTGCTTTTAGCTTCACTGTCTTTTAATCTGTTGACTGAAGTCATTATTGCAGAGCCTATAGCAGTGCCGTCCATTCTTGTGTCACCAATCTGTGTATTATTTACAAATTTAGCAAGAGAATCTTTATCAGTAGTTAGAGGACATTGCGTAAAAGCAAGCCCTGAAAAAACAACAAGACCGATTCTGTCATAGTTTCTTTCTTTTATAAAATCCTGCGTAACCTTTTTTGCCGCTTCCATTCTGTTTAGTGGTCTAAAATCTAAAGACCGCATGCTTGTTGAAGTGTCCAACGCCATTATTATGTCTATACCTTGATCGTTTGACTGCTCATAAATATTTCCTTTTTGAGGTCTTGCAAGAGCAATAATAATTAAAAGTATCGCAACATACTTTAAAATATTTAAAAGTTTAAAAAGTTCTTCTTTTAACTGCGAATCCCTTACTCTTAGCAATTTAGCCTGCGAAAAGATTACAACAGGATTGAAAAATTTTTTATCCCAAAAATTTATATATAAAAATACAGCAATCAAAGGTACAAAAAATATAAAAAGGTATAACGGACATGCAAACCTCATATTAACTCCAAAAGTTTTTTGGTAAAGACATAATTATCTTCTATTTCTTTTTCATTTGGCGTAAAATTTGCATATCTTGCAAGGTTAAAAACTTTTAAATAGTTCTTAAATTCATTGACGTTTATTTCCGCAGGTAAAAACTCTTTGGTTTTTTCAAAAAATTCCGATGTAGTCATTTCCATAGCGTCAAATTTGTATTGTTTGGAAATATATGCTCTTAAAATCTCAGACATTTTGTAATAAAAATCTCTGGTAGTTAGGTTTGTTCTGTTTTGATATAAATCATTTAAGTTGTTTAAAGATGATGTTCTTTCATCAAGAACAATAATTTTTGCTTTTTCCTTTTCTTTTCTAATATCTTTTCCGATATATATCGCCAACATTACAATAACAAACAACACAACAACAATCAAAACAATAAAACTATCTTTTATCTTTAATTTTTTTAAACTCTTTATGTCTTTTATATCTGCGCTTTTATGGTCTGCTATAAGACTTTGTATCTCTATACTTTTTTCAGGAGTAAAAAATAAATTATTTGTTCCATCAGGATTTATATAAAACACTGTTAAAGGTTTTATTGTTAAATGTCCAGTTTTATATGCGGAAATTTCAAATTTCAACTCATAGTTGTTATTATCAGAAGGCAAACGTTTAATGTCAGTTTTCAAAATTTCAAAATCATCTAATTTAAAATTCTGGACTACAGATATTTGAGCGTTTTTTGGAAGTTCTGCTTTAACAACAAATTTAATTACATCGCCAACATAAGCTTTATCTTTGTTTAACGATACTGTTACAATTTCTTGTGCATACAAAAACATGCAACAATCTATAATAAGTGATCCACAAAAGATAAAAAATTTAATTTTTGACATCTATCTTAAACCTGCTCTCATTTCTCTTTCTTTGAAAAATCTTATAATAGGTTTTACATAAGAATCTTTTGTATTTAAATTAATTACACCTACTTTCGCTTTTTTAAATATTTTATCTGTCTTGTTTTTAAAATCTAAAGCTTTCAGTTTAAAAGATTTTGCTGAAGCTGAAGAATCTGCTAATATTATTTCATTTGTCTCTGGATCTTTTATTTCAATTAGACCTATCTTTGGAATATTAGCTTCTCTTTCATCTTCTATTCTTATACAAATCAAATCATGCCTTTTTGCCGTTACAGTCAAATCCTTTTCATAACCATCATCTTGAAAATCTGAGATCAAAAAAACAATAGCTTTTCTAGTCCATATTTCATTTATAGCTCTTAATGCTGTTGAAATTGAAGTTTTAACACCTTTAGGGTTTGAACTTAGTATTTCGCTTATAATTCTTAAAATATTGTTTTTCCCTTTGCGAGGTTTAATAATCTTTTCTATCCGATCAGTAAAAGAAAGCATTCCTATTCTGTCATTATTTTTTAAAGAAGAAAATGCAAGAAGAGCGGACACTTCAGCAGCAACTTCAGATTTTAATTTATTAGAACTGCCAAAATTCTGAGAACCAGAAATGTCTATAAGAAAGATTACCGTTAATTCTCTTTCTTCGGCAAACAGCTTTATAAAAGGTTTTCCGTGCCTTGCAGTAACATTTCGGTCAATGCTTCTAAAATCATCACCGATTTGATATTCCCTAACTTCAGCAAATTCTATTCCTTGCCCTTTAAAAATGCTCTGATATTGTCCAGCAAAAATCTCATTGACAAGTTTGTTTGATCTTATCTCAAGTTGCCGTATTTGTTTTTTTAATATATCTTTGTCCAACATATGTATGCTATCCTAATAGATCAATTTAAAAATGCCACGATTAGTATAAATCTCTAATTTTATGGAACTTCAACACCACCAAAAATTTTGTCTATTATATCGTCAGAAGATACGGAATCAGCTTCAGCTTCGTAAGTTATAAGTATCCTGTGCCTTAAAACATCATGTCCTATTGTTTTTATATCCTCTGGTATAACATAGCCTCTACCCTGTAAAAAAGCATAAGCCTTAGCTGCAAGGGTCAAATTTATTGTAGCTCTTGGTGAAGCACCGTAAGAAATCATATTTTTTAAATCTTTTAGCCCATACTCATCTGGATTTCTTGAAGCAAAAACTATATCCACTATATAATTCTTAACTTTATCATCAACATAAATTTGCTCTGTTAAATCTTTTGCTCTTTTAACATCTTCCAAAGTTATAACAGAATTTATTTTAGTCATCGTATGCGTCATTCTTTCCAATATAATCTTCTCGTCAGATTTGCTTGGATAAGAAACTTTAAGCTTAAGCATAAATCTGTCAACCTGAGCTTCTGGAAGAGGATATGTTCCTTCCTGCTCTATAGGGTTTTGTGTAGCCATAACCAAAAAAGGGCTGGGAAGCTCGTATGTCGCATCACCGATTGTAACCTGTTTTTCTTGCATAGCTTCAAGCAAAGCACTTTGAACTTTAGCAGGTGCGCGGTTAATTTCGTCAGCTAACACTATATTTGTAAAAATAGGACCTTTTTTTACGGCAAAACCGCCGTTTTGAGGATTGTAAATTAATGTACCGACAATATCGGCCGGAAGTAAATCTGGAGTGAATTGTATTCTTTTATAGTCGGCTTTTATGGTTGACGCTAAACTTTTTACAGCAAGGGTTTTTGCTAGACCTGGAAGACCTTCAAGAAGAATATGTCCATCTGAAAGAAGACCTATTATCATTCTTTCAACAACATATTTCTGCCCCACAAGAACGATTGAAATTTCATTTAAAAGTTTTGAGACAAAAACGCTTTCTTGCATGATTTGTTTGTTAAGATGATCTATGTCGCTGGGCATTTTAAAAACCTCCGCACCAAAATAATAGAATGAGTTTATCTTGCGAGATAAAAAAAACAGACACCTTGAACTAAATCAAGTTGTCTGTAATTATATTAATCTTAAAAACATATTTCAATTTTTCTAAGCTGCTAGCAACATTTTATAGTTCTTCTTTTTCCTCATCTAAAACCTGAGTTTATCGTTTAGGTTACCTTTTTGAGTCTTTCAGTATCAAAATCCCTATTTTTTCCTCTACCCGATAAACTCAGGTTTTAAATTAAATACTGCTTAGGGAATATATTATCAACGCCAAGAATTCCGTTTGTATCAAGACTTCTTTTAAATTGTGCTAGTTCTTTAAAACTTTCTTCTCCTAGCATTTTTGCCAGAAAAGCATGCCTTAATTTCCCTATGCCGTGTTCAGCAGAAACCGTTCCACCAAGCTCAACAACTTTTTGAGCAATACGTATGTACATTTTTCTGCATTCTTCATATTCGCGTTCATTGGCAGCAACTATATTGGCATGCAAGTGATTTTCACCTATATGTCCAAATGTTAAATTAAAAACTCCAGTATTTTCAAATTCTTGTTCGCAAAAATTAATTATTGTAGAAAGTTTGCCATCTGGGACAGCAAAATCAGTACCTACTTTAGGGATTTCATTCTTTTTAACAATTTCGTTTACTTTTTCTGGAATCCTATGTCTAAAAACTCTAAACTTTTCCATCTCAGAAAGGTTTGAAGCAAACCAGACTTTTTCCAAATTTATACCGTTGTCTTCAATTTCTTTAATCCATTGCTCCATTAAGATGTCAGAATTATCTTCATAAACATCTTGTTCAAACATAATACCTGCTTCAACATTTTTTGGTATAACTGGATAATCGTCCTTTATTAAAAATAATACGTTTTTATCAAAATATTCTAAAGACATAGCATTGATTGAATTTTTTAGATTTTCAGATTTTGTTATTTTAGATATGTTTTTTATTCTTTTGACAAACTCATAGGCTTTATTTCTATTGTCAAAAAATATTATGCCTCCAAAAACCTCCTTAAAATGAGGTATAAGTTTTAATACTGACTCAATAAAAACGCAAAGTGTGCCTTCAGAACCTATAAGAACATCTATAAGATCTGCTTGAAGCTGGTTATAATATCCGGCTGCGTTTTTAATATTTGGTAGAACATATTTTGGAAGAGTTACTTTTTTTTTGCCCTTATTAGTATCAAAAATTATCTTCCCATTTTTATCAGCAAAATACTTACCACGTTCAACAAATGCAATAGAACCATCGGCAAATGTAACTTTTAAAGCTTTAACATAATCCCTTGTAACTCCAAACTTAAAACCTCTTCCACCTGAAGCATTTGTAGCAATATTACCTCCAATGAAAGCGTTTTTTTCTGTAGGATCAGGAGGATACAGCCACCCTTGACTGAAAGTTTTTGCTTTTATATCACTAACTCTTGCTCCTGCTTGAACAGTAATTAATGCATGGCTTTCATCAATTTTTTTGATTTCCCCTATTCTGTTTAATTTTTCTAAAGACAGAACTGCTCCGCCAAAAGCAAGTCCTGAAGCTGTATTTGCAGTCAATGCGCCAGCAACTGTTACTGGTATTTTTTTAGCTGACATCTCTTCTAGGAAAATCGGTATGTCTTCTTCTTTTTCTGCTATAGCGACAAAATCGGCGTTAGAACCTCTAACGCCGGAATTATCTTCAAAATAATTTTGAATTAAATCTTTATCTTTTTTTACTATCATAAACTATGATACTTCAACAATGACAGCAAATTGCTCAAATAGCTATTGCCTCAACTTAACGTTCAGGTCAGACTCTAGTTTATTTAAGAGAATTGTGACATCGTCGTTTACTTCTTTATCATTTAATGTTTTTTCGTCATTTTTATAAGACAGTCTGAAAGAATAGCTTATTTTTTCATCACCCAATTTAGCTTCGTCATTATAGACAGAAAATAGTGAATAATCTTTCAGAATACCACCGGATTTCATGACGGCTTTTACAACTTTTTCTATTTCTGCAAATTGCAAAGATTTATCTGCAGTTACAGAAATATCCCTTTTTACTATAGGAAATTTTGAGTATGCTTTATAAAAAGCGGTTTTTTTGACACATATATTTTCAACAAGCTCCAAATCCATTTCAAAGTAAAAAACTTCATCTTTAATATCGCTTGTAAGGGAAGGTTTTAAAATGCCAAATTGTCCTATAACTTTACCTCTAAAAAGAATACCCGCAGTTTTTCCTATATGGAAATAGCTTGAAGGAGTTAAGTTTTCAACTATCATAAACTCTTCCGATGGCAAAATATTTTTTATTATACCTCCACCAAAATAAAAATCAAATTTAGGATTTACTTTTTGTTCAGTCCATTTCCACCACTCATGCCAAACTCTGCCGTACATTATGGCAGAGAAAGCTTTTCTTTCTCCAACCTCTGCAAAGATTTTGCCATGCTCAAACAACAATACAGTCTCAGAGCCTTGGCTTATATTGAGCATTAAATTTTTAAATAGACATGGAAGCAATGACGATCTTAAAACCTCGTTCTCCTTAGACATTGGATTTGCTATTTTGTAGTAATATTTTAATCCAAATTTTTCAAGCTCTGAAACTTCTAAAAAACTACAATTCAAAGCTTCGCTAAAACCAAGGCCCTTCAGTTTAGTTCTAAATTCTTCAACTATAGATGAAAGAAATGAATTGTTTGGCGTATAGGAGTAATATGTATTTGTTTTTGAAGTTGGTATAGCGTCATAACCTTTGATTCTTGCAATTTCTTCAATCAAATCAACTTCAATTTTTATATCGTTGCGCCAAGACGGAATTGTACAAAGAATCATCTCGCCTCTTGGCTGTAAATCTATACCTAAAAATCTTAAAATTTCACCTATTTCATCTTCTTCAACAGTACAACCCAAGATCTTGCTTACTCTTTCAAATCTCAAAGCTATTTTTGTCTTTTCATATTTAACAGTATGCAAGTCTTCCAGAGCCTTTTGCTTGCCGCCTGCAATTTCAGTTATAAGATTTGCCACTCTCCATACGGCAAGTTCAGCTATATCCCAACTCAATCCCCTTTCAAATCTGTAAGAGGAGTCTGACGAAAGATTTAATTTTTTTGAAGTTTTCCTTATTGAAGCCGCATCAAAGATGGCGCTTTCAAGAAAAATCGTTTCGGTTTTATCGTCAACGCCCGAAAATTCTCCACCCATAATTCCAGCTATAGCAACAGGTTTTTGTTCATCGGCTATAACAAGCATTCCGGGATCTAATTTATAATCTTTTCCATCAAGAGCTTTTATTTTTTCCAAGCTAATAGCTTCTCTTACGATAATTTTTTTTGAAGAAAGTTTAGATAGATCAAAAGCATGCAAAGGCTGTCCAAGTTCAATCATAATAAAGTTTGTTATATCAACTATATTATTTACTGACCTTATACCGCTTTTTGCCAAAATGTCTGCAAGCCATTTCGGCGAAACTCCAACTTTAACGCCCGAAATAACACTTCCTATATATCTCTTACATAAATTGGATTTTATTTCAACACAGTTTAACACAGGAAGTTTTTTTAGAACTTTTACTTGTGGAACAGATACAGCTTTACGAAGTTTAGCTCCAATTTCTCTGGCAATGCCTAAATGGCTTAAACAATCGCCCCTATTGGTTGTTATTTCTATTTCCAAAATAGAATCTATATCACCCAAAACTTTTTCAAGGGGAAGTCCTATTTTTGTTTTTTCGTCAAGGACAAAAATGCCTTCAGACTCTTCTTTTAATCCAAGTTCTTTTTCCGAGCAAATCATGCCCTCAGAATTAACGCCTCTTATCTTTGATTTCTTTATTTCAAAGTTTCCCGGAAGAACTGCTCCTATTTTTGCAAGAGGGACAGTTTGTCCTGAAGCAATATTCTTTGCTCCGCACGCTATTGAATATTCCTTAGTTCCATCGCTTACTCTGCATAAAGAAAGTTTATCTGCTCCGGGATGTTTTTGGACATCTAAAACCTTCACCGTTACAACATCAGTCCAAGCACAATCTTGGGAAATTACAGAAGACTCTATACCGATAGATGTAAGCATTGAAGCGAGTTCTCTAGGACTCATTTCAAAATCAACAAATTCTTTTAGCAAGTTATATGATATTTTCATGTTTATTTCCTTAAAACTGTTTTAAAAATCTCAAATCATTTTCGTAGAATAAACGAACATCGTCAATCCCATATTTAAACATAGTTATTCTTTCAACACCCAAGCCAAAAGCATAACCAGTATATTTTCCAGAGTCGTAATGAACGGATTTTAAAACGTTCGGGTGTACCATACCACAACCCAAAATTTCTATCCAGCCTGAAGATTTGCAAAGTCTACATCCTTTTCCTTTGCAGAAAATGCATTGCATATCAACTTCTGCTGAAGGCTCTGTAAACTGAAAGTGAGATGGTCTAAAACGTATATTTATATCAGAGCCAAAAAATTTGCGGACAAAGTCCGACAGCACAGCCTTTAAATCCGCAAACGTTATGTTCTCATCAACAACCAAGCCTTCAACTTGATGGAATGTTGAAAAATGCGTAGCGTCGGAAGCCTCGTTTCTGTAAACTTTACCAGGAACAATAACTCTTATAGGTGGCTCATGTTTTTCCATAATGTGAATTTGTCCCGGGGAAGTGTGCGTTCTAAGTAAAGCCTTCATCCCTTCAATATAAAATGTGTCTTGTGTATCTCTGGCAGGGTGGCTATCTGGAATATTTAAAGCCTCAAAGTTATGCCAATCGGTTTCTATTTCATGTCCTTCAACAACAGCAAAACCAAGAGATTTAAAAACAGCAGTTATATCCTGTATCGTTTGTATTACAGGGTGAAAACTTCCATTTGAAAAAGGAAAGTAAAAACTTTTGGAGTAATCAAGCTTTTCCTTGCGCATTTTTTCGTCAAGCAAAGATTTTTTAAGATTTTCTTTTTTATTTTCTATTTCAGCCTCTATAATGCTTTTGGCATTATTTGCCTCTGAACCAATTCCTTTTTTATCCTCAATTGAGTAGGAAGACAACGATTTTAGAATTTGCGTTAAAACGCCACTTTTGCCGAGATACTCTACTTTAATATTTTCAAGAGTTGCAACATCGGCATTTTTCACTTTTTCTAACGCTTCATTTATAATTTGCCGAATATCTTTCATTACCAAATCCTCTATAAATAAGCTAATTTTCAATGCCTATAAGTTTATTCAAACGATCTCTGGCTATTTTATAATCAGGACGGATAGCTAAAGCCTTTGAACACATATCTTTCGCCTCATTTGGCAAATTGGAAACTTCTTTTATGAGACCAATATTGTAGTAAGCTTCCGCATTTGACGGATTTACTTCCAAAACTTTTTCAAATTCTGCAACAGCTTCATTGAATTTATTGTTCAAAAAATAAAATTTTCCCAGCTCTATATGATTTGCCTCTTGAGAATCGTCTTTAATCATTATTTATCCCCTTTTAATTTAGCCAAAGACTCTTTTGAACCAATAACTACCAAAATATCATTTTGATCTATTTCGTCTTCAGGACCAGGAACCATATTTGTTTCCTCTTTCATATCGCTTTGCCCATCGTCGTTAATAAACGGAATCTGTTTGCGAATTGCGATGATGTTAACACCATAGTTATTTCTAAAACCAGAGCTTTTTATTGTTTTGCCCCAAATTTCTTTAGGAGCAACTATTTCAACTAAATTATATTCCTTTGAAAGTTCTATTTGTTCCAAAATATTTGGAGATATTATTCCAACAACAAACTTTTTTGCCATTTCAAATTCAGGATAAACTATTGTGTTAGCTCCTATTTTGGCTGCAACCTTTGAATGCCATGAACTTGCGGATTTCACGATAATATTTTTAACACCAAGTTCTTTAACTATCAATGTTGAAAGAATGCTTGTTTCTATGCTTTCACCTATTGAAACTATAACAGTATCGCAATCAGCAATCCCCGCATCTTCCATAGCCTTTTCGTCAGTAGCATCGGCTATCAATGCTTGAGTGACAAACGCACTTATTTTATTGACTATCTCAGAGTTATTGTCAACAGCCAAAACCTGTATACCTTTCTTTTCAAGCTCTACAGCTACGTTATAACCAAACGTTCCAAGTCCTATAACGGCATACTGTTTCTTTTTCATCAGATCCCACCTTTTATCCGACTAATACTCTGCCTTCAGGATATTTAATCTTTTTCTTTGTAGTAATTGGAGTTATCATTAGTATGAGCATTGTTAATATTCCAATTCGTCCTGTTATCATAGCTATAATAACATATATCTTACCAGCTAAAGACAAATCAGGAGTAATATCAAGAGATAAGCCAACTGTGGCAAACGCCGAAATCACTTCAAAAACAACAGTTACAGGTCTTAAATAATTTTCTTGCAACATAAGGACAAGCGACAACAATGCTATTAAAGCAAAAAATACTATAAAAATAACCAAAGCTTTCTTTACTATGTCGTACGGTATTCTTCTTTTAAAAATAATATACTCGTCATCACCTTTTAGAACACTTCTTATAAATACAAAAATTAAAGCCAACGTCGTGACTTTTATACCTCCTGCGGTGCTTCCCGGAGCTGCTCCAATAGACATAAAAAGCATCAATACAATTTCAGTAAAGTCGTCAAAAAGTGACGCTGGTACAGTATAAAATCCAGCAGTCCTAGCGCTTATCGCTTGAAAAAAAGCATTGTTTATTAAATAAAATAATCCCTGCCCTTTTAGCGAATCTGAAAATAAAAATAACAAAAATGATAGCGCCATAATTATAAAAGTCACAGAAAGAACAACTTTTGTGTGAGTAGACAAATGTCTGCGCTTTTCTTTATAGGCGTCGTAGATATCAACTATAACAAAAAAGCCAAGCCCGCCTAAAATTATCAAAATGGAAACAGTATAAATAACCCAAGGATTACTAGCAAATAGGCTTAAACTATCGTTGAAAACACTAAATCCCGCATTACAAAATGCTGATATAGAGTGAAATATTCCTAAGTAAACAGCTCTCAAAAACGGGAAATCCCGAAGAAAAATCAATGTTAAGATAGCAGCTCCTACAAACTCTATTCCTAAAACAAAAATAATTGCTTTTGAAAGAAGATGTTTTAACCCCTTAAAAGACGATACATCAAAAAGTTCCTGCATAATGCGTCTGTCTTTTAAAGCCATCTTGCCAAGAAGTAGCGTAATAACAGTTGAGACAAACATGTATCCTAATCCGCCCAACTGTATCAAAATTAAAATAATACTTTGCCCAAATTTAGAGTAGTATTCACCTATATTTACAACTGAAAGACCAGTAACGCATACAGCAGAAACTGAAGTAAACAGATTTGTAATAAAAGAAAATTTACTAAAACTATTAGAGGCAGGCAGCGACAAAAGCGCTGTACCTGCCGCTATGAGTCCAAGAAAAAACAACATTAATGTTTTTGCCGGAGAAAATTTCATTTATTTTTATTTTTAACTTATGCAGCTTTTGCAATCTCAACTAATTGTTTGAAAGTCGCATTATCGTTTACCGCGATTTCAGCAAGCATTTTTCTATCTATTGCCACATTAGCTTTTTTAAGACCGGAAATAAACTTATTATAAGAAATTCCTTCTTCTCTCACAGCAGCATTAAGACGAACTATCCAAAGAGTTCTGAAATTTGATTTATTGTCTTTTCTTCCCGTATAAGCATAATTAAGAGAACGTTCAACCTGTTGAATAACCATTCTCCAACGATTTTTCTTCGTTGCATAAGAACCTTTGGCAAGTCTAAATATTTTTTTCTTCTTTTGTCTTGTATATACTACGCTTTTTGCACGCATTGCAAATCTCCTTGATTATGTAAGTATAAAATTAATGTTAAAAACTGTAAGGCATAAATTTCTTCATAGTCCTCATATCTGAATCAGCCACTATAACAGCCTTCCTTGATTTTCTGTTCTGATTACCAGAATCTCCAGCCAGCAAATGCCTCTGTCCGGGCTTTTTATATTTAACTTTCCCTTTTCCTGTAACTTTGAAACGTTTTTTTGAACCGCTGTGAGTCTTCATCTTAGGCATCTTTTTCCCCCGTTTATCAACACGCTGCTTAGACAAAACATTTTCATTTAAGCAGTCTGTCAATATCTATATTTTTACTTTAGATTTTTTTTGGGGAACCAAAGTCATAAATACTCTGGTACCCATAGAAGAAATTCTTCCTTCCGGTTCTGCGACATCAACCAAAGATTCTTTAATTTTATCCATAATTTTTATGCCCAAATCTTTGTGTTGCATTTCTCTGCCTGAAAACATAGCTGTAAGTTGCACCTTATCGCCAGCAGCTATAAATTCCCGGGCATGCTTAATCTTAACTTCTAAATCATGCTCGCCTATGCGAGGTTTAATTCTTATTTCTTTTAAGTGAGAAATCTTTTGTTTCTTTTTGGCTTCTTTTTCTTTCTTATCCATCTCATATTTAAACTTAGAGAAATTGACTATTTTACATACAGGCGGATTTGCCTGAGGTGAAATTTCAACTAAATCTAACCCTTTTCCCTGAGCTTTTGCTAAAGCTTCAGACGTTTTTACTATTCCCACCATAGTTCCATCAGAATCAACAAGTCTTACTTCCGGAACTCTGATAAATTGGTTTATACGAAATCTTCTGTTTTCGACGGCTCCCCCTCTTGGCAGTCAGGACATTGCCCCTTTCCAATTTTTAAATAAAAAAATCAGAGCACATATAATATCCGCCCTGTAAATGCATTACTATCTGACAAAAATATTGCTAATATTTAACCTTTTCCCTAAAAGTACTTATACATTTCAAATACATGGTTAAGGTGAGCCGGGCGGCTTCTTTATATAATTTGATTTTACAACAACGGTTTTCATTTGTCAATCTGATGTACGCGTTCACAAGATATTAGACTTTTGAAGCATTAAGCGACAGATTTAAGAAACTGCCTTGTAAAATCAAAAGGCGTTAGCCAATTTAAGCCCTGATGAACTTTTTGCGTATTATACCAAAATAAGTAATCGTCTAAGCGTTTGTAAAATTCAAGCCCGTTGTCCGTATGCACACTCTTAATTTTATATGCGAAACGACTTCGCAGCTTGGTCATAAAATCTTTGGCGTTGTCGCTGCTTAGGGTCTTATATTCTTTGGCATAGGCTTGCCGTCCGTATACGTCTATTGCCGTTATAAAATATCGTTTTATTCCGTTTTCGTTTAAGTGAACTCTGTCTATTTGAACTATGTCGCCAGGTTCTTTTGCTTGCAAATTCCTACGACGTTCTTTATCTTTAACCGTCTTTTTGATTTCTTTAATTTTGTCGCTCTTTGCTTTTAACGATAATTCCTTACGGCTTTCTATTTTACCTTCGTCTTTTAGCTGCCCTGTTGCCGATACCGATATTTTCTTAAAGCCGTTTTCATAGCAAAATCGGTCTAATTCGGGTTTTATACATTCTTTACGAACCCCTTTATGCAGACCGCAATATTTGAATATATATTCTTTGACTTCTAACGGCACTTTGCCGCATCGTTTCTTTTTTGGACTTCGCTAACCATTTATTAGCCCATATATCCCAAAGTCGCGATATTTCTTTTGCCAATTGTATAAAGTGGCTCGCCTGATTTTATATGCGTCCAATGTTGAGGCAAGCCCAAACCGTTTATAATGTTCTATTGTTTCTTTGCGCTATTTGGTTTCTTGACTTATTTCGCTTTGCTCTTGCTCTCTTTCTAATGCCTTTATTGCCAGTTTGCATGGTATTTTGTAGTAAATTTGGATATATCCCATATTAAAACCTCAAAAATTTTATCTATATCGCAAAGGCTATCAAGCCTCTTTGCAATATATGACTGTATATTTTCAAAACCTAATATGTATTTGAACTTTTACATCCCCTTTTTCAGCTCTTTTTTTGAAAGCCTCGTGAATTCAGATTAAAGCAACCAGTAGCGATTGATTAAATAGGCTAGACCATTATGAGAAGTAGGCGTGAACTGTGATTATGGGTTATGATAATGATGGAAAAACCCACATGTCGGAAGGAATGATAAAAAGACTGCATTAGAGAAAATACTTAGAGGGTGGAAGTTACACACGCAACTAGGCATGGCTAATCAGTCATCTGGATTTTGCCTGTCTTTTACGTAAATCTTAGCTGCTTAAATCAAACCCCTTGCCTAAAGCCTTCTATTGCCAATTTATGTGTTTTTCTTTTGGTTCTGGTACCCCCCCTTTTTTTTAGCCAAGAGAGACGTTTCTAGCTTTTAAACACCCTTATCTTCATTTAATATTCTAAGGTCAAAGATGATGAAAGATGACAGTCAGCATGAGATTTGGTACACTTTTTCCTATGAAAAAAGATATAAAATGTGGCAACTGTCAAAAAGTCGGATGCATAGGAAATCATGAAGTCCAGCAGAACCATAGCTGCAGTCTCGCCAGCCATGTTCAAAGCAATGATTGAATACACAGGTAGAAGAAAGCATCGCAATACGCCTTGTGCGAGTTTGCCCAAAACGAGAAATATCCATAATCTTTAATCCTTCGGTATTTTCAATGATTTTTTGCTTTTGCAGGCTTTGTTTAAAGTTGATGGTGGCAGTCCACAAACTCAAGGATAGAAAATAGAAAAGAGAGAATCTATCGAAACAAAATAGATTCTCTCTTTTTTTGACATTATGAAATTATAGTTTGGTTGGAAGAAGAAGAGAAATATTCATCTAAAAAAGGAGCAGCTGCGCTCATATCGGTAACCAATTCGGTATAAGTGATAACTGACAGCTGGAGATGAAATTTGTCGTTGGCTTTACTTGGGTTCCTAGTTGCCATTTCTTCAGCAGTGTAATATCTACGACCAAAACAAGAATAGGTACCATCTTCTCTAATAACACAAGGATTAGAAGTAGACAGCTTTAACTTTTCATATTCACCATCTGTCATCATCTTAGAAAAGCTAAGGGTGAAAAAGCAGGGAAGGGATAGGAACGGAAGTAAAAAATAAAGAAATTTTTTCATGAAAGAGTCTCCTTTTTTTGATTTACAAATTTTACAATAAAAAGAACAGCAAAAGCAATATGTCCTTTTTCTCAAAACCTTCTTTTCTTGCTTAGAAATCAAGTCCTTTCAGTTTTTATCCCGTCCCTTTTCTTTCCAAAACTCACTGTATTTTCAACGTCTTTTTGGCTTTTAGGCCAAAGTTCAAAGTTAATGGCCAAACCCCCAAGGCTGGGCGAGAAAAAGTCCTAATTACTTTAATCGCCTCAAAGCCGTACGACTTTGGCTTTTCGGCATTTAGTAACATAAAAGACAACGACTTTGCCTTTATTTGACAACAGATATATAATATTTAAATAAATCTTACATTTTTTAACATCTTTTAATGTGTTTTTTTAATTCATAGGGAACTAAATGAGCGCCCCAACCTCCTAACTTTGCTTTTAAATACGCGTCTATCGGGTTATCTTTGCCACTTAACAGCTGTGCAGAAGCTCTTTTGCTTTCAAGATAATTAAGAGCAAGTGCAGCTTCTGCAGCCACTATAAAAGGTACTGCTACCGGTCCAAAAGAAGAAGCATTAGCTATAGCCCTTTCCATTAAGGCAAGTTGTGCAATAGACGCAGCTTCAGATAAAATCATAGTTGTTTTTGTCACGCCTGTAAATGTATCTTCAGTTTTTGGGAACATTGAACCTTTTACATTGTATGGAGAAGCGGCAGAAAAAACCGTTATTTGCGGATAATGTATTCCTAGAAACTTTGAAAACAGAGGTCTTCTTTTCCCTATTTTTTTGCAGAGAACAACTTTTACTTTTTGCTCGTTAAATTTTTCACCTTCAACAAACCATGAATATTTACTTTGTTTGTACTTATTTCGCGATAAAACATGAAAATGCATTGAAGCGTCTAAATAAATACAAGCCAAATTTATAGTAGAATAATAATTTATGCCTTTTGAGTTCCGCTTTAACCCTAAATTCTTCTCTGGTCGCAACGGTAACAATAATACATTGTAATCCTTAGATACATTGCCAGATAATGTGCTGTAATGATATGCGTAATAACTTTTTATTGATAAGTCTTGAGCTTTTTGTATAGTATCAACTATGTACTTTATTTTCCTTACACCTTCGTCTTTTTTGTGTCCGAAAGTTTCATGTTTTAAATCTGACAGAGGGCTTTCAAAAGAAGGTTTCATTGTAGCGGGAAAACCGCCAATCACATCTGTTGAATATGAAGCAAGCTGCGTTATTCTTGGATTCATGCCAAGCGACAACACTTTACCTATAAGATAATTTGTGCCTCCCAAAAAATTTAAGACTCTTGCTTTATAAGTTGCAAGAGATAAGGCTATGCAGTCAGCTTCATTTTGCAGTCTAATTCTATCTCTTATAAGACAGGCAATATTTAGCACCATAGCCCAACTTATAACGAGTATAACTGTAAGTATTAAGAAATAATACAGCGTTTGTCCTTTATTACTTTTCAAAACTCTTTGCTCCCAGAAATGCTTTGTAATAATATTTTTCATCAGGAGATGGTATCATTCTGTTTCTTGAGGATTGGTATCTCCTATTTTTAAAAGAATTATCTTTGGCAACTAATGATCCAAACCAAACCCTAGTAAAGTAGTATGTCTTCACAGTTTCTTTAGTTATATTTTTCCCAGAACAATCTTTAAATTTCTTTTTGCCTTTCCATATAGTTACGGATTTGTCCGAATCACCGCTTTCAACAATATTTTCAGATTCGCCACAGCTATCTGTTCTCTTAAAGTATCTTTCAACGATCTTTTTGTCTGAAAGAACAAATCTTGAGAGGTTAAACGCACTAGTTCCAAAAACAATTCCCGGATAAAAAAACGCAAGATAATTCTTTACCCGCTCCTCAGCTTCTTTAGTGCGGAACTTACTTTTTGTAACCGCTGCTGAACGCATAGCTACAAAAGCAGCTTCATTTGCGATCATATCATCTATAGTCATAATACAAATCTGTATAAATGCAAACATTATAATCATTGTAAAAGCAACAACAAAAAGTGCCTCTAGCATTGATTGTCCCTTGTTGCTATTTGAACGTTTAAATCGTTTACAAACTTGAAAAATAAATGGAAAGATAATTGATTTCATTTAACGTAATTAGGTTGCGTTATAATTCCAGCAAGCGCTCCTGAAGGCGTCGCCACTCTTTGATATTTTGTTTTCCAAAATCTTTTGTACATACTCAAAACGCCTGTTGTAGCAATTAGTAAAACAATAAAAACCAAAACAAACTCTGTTAAAGTCTGCCCTTTATTTTTTCTCATTTTATTAACTTCGTGGTAACAAAGATAAGCACGTTTGTTTTCTCTTCACTATAACGAGTAACACCGAACGCTAATCCCAAAACAGGAATATTGCATAAAAAAGGAACGCCTTTTCTTGTTTTAGTTTTTGTTGTTTCTATAAGACCTGCAAGAACCATCGTGTCGCCGTTTTTGATTTGTAGGTGAGATGAAGCCCTTCTTTTTCTGATTGCAGGATACCCTGCGATTTGTACGGAATGGTCTATTCTTGAAAGCTCTGTTTTTATAACAATATCAATTTTACCGTCTTTTGATACTGTCGGCTTAATGTCTATTATGATTCCATACTTTTTCCATTTTATAGAAGATGAACCAACACCAGTGGCTACAATTGGAATCTCGCCACCAACCATAAAATTAGCATTGGCACCAGATTTTGTAACGAGCTTAGGTTGGGATAAAACTTTTGCAGCGCCATTTTCTTCCAAAGCTTTAAGTGTTGCGACAAACTTTGTATCTCTTCCCCAAGAGCCAGATTCCAAGATAGCTGGGATATTAAATTCAGATACACTTATTGAATCCAGTAATTCCATGCCCAGACTTCTAGCCTTATTTTCGTACATTTCGGTAACTTCAACCGAAATTTCAATCATTTGTTCCGACGCACAAACTAAAGAAGCAAAAAACAAAAACACAACTATAATTAGCTTTTTCATTCTAGCCCCACGTTTACAGTGGAGTCAGCTTCGCCTAAACTTAGTTATTAGTTTTTATCTCCATTTTGTATATTAGAGTTTTCTGCTTTTGGAAATGTTAGGATAAATTCTGTCCCTTCTCCTTCTCTTGACTCTATCTTTATCTTCCCTCTCATTTCTTTTACTGTTCCTATTATCTGTTGCATTCCTATCCCGTGTCCTCCTTCCTTCGTTGTTCCTATCTCTTCCCCTCTTTCCAGCTTCTCTGCCATTTCTTTACTCATTCCTTTCCCATTATCCTTCACCCTTATTTCTACTTCTTCCCCTTTTACTATATCCCTTACTTCTACCTCTCTTTTCTTCCCTTCCATCGCTTCTATTCCATTCTTTATCACATTTACCATCATCCTTTTAAAGTCTGTATTATCACCTTTTACATATACTATTTCTTCTCTTTCTATCTTTATTTCTACTCCTTTATTCCTATACCTCATGTCTTCTACTATACCCTTCAAACTCTCATACACATTTATATACTCTTCTTCCTTCTCTTCTTCCATATTTTTGTTTAGCCTGTACTTACTCAACATTTTCCCTGCCATATCTTCTATGCTTCTTATTGTTGTATTTAGTATTCTTTCATCTTGTTCTTTTAGTTTCCCTTTATATACTTATTCTATTATTTTCAGTGACATTAGTGGCGATGCTATGTCGTGCGACACTTCTTTGGCTATATTATACAACTCTTCCCTCATCTTTAACTTACTCTCTAATTCTTCTATTTTCTTTTTTTCAGTTATGTCAAAAGAAACTCCTAATAGCCCAATAACCTTACCTAACGAATCGAAAAGTAGGACTTTCTTTGCCAAGCAATCCTTCCGCTCTCTCAAAACATAACCGCTTTCTTCTATTTCATACGGCTTTCCTGTTGACATAACAAGTTCATTTATATAATCTAATTCTTTTGCAGTAACAGAGTCATGAAAATCAATATTTGTTTTCCCAATAACTTCTTTTGCTGATTTCAATCCAACATCTTTTGCCTGAATTTCATTACATCCGATATATGTATTTTCGCGATTTAGCCAATATACATGACAAGGAAGTTTTTCAATAATACCTTGTAATAAAGTCTTTTCTATAGATTCAATTTCTAAAGATAAATGACTTTTATTAATAACAGTTCCCATAAATGGATCAACAATACTTCTGTTATCCATAGCATAAGAACATCCTATATTACGATTTGCATTATAGTACATTAAAAAATCAACATTATTTTCAAAAGTAACCTTTCCAATATGGGGACGTAGCCATTTTACGGTCTTATTGAAATTCGGAAAAACATTAAACAACTCCTTTATTGCAGGATTAGCTTTCCCTACGTGAATTAGATATATGTATTTATTTGGGTGTACCAAAGGTAAACTAAACACCCAAACCACTTCTTCCAACACATACTTCCAGCCATTATTACGATTTGAGTGGTGCTTTTCAGCATAAGCATTGACACTTTTTTTAAAAGCGTCATTAAAAATTTCATTCTTTTCTAACTCTTGATTTATAACTTCTTTACATTGCTGATAATAAGGATTTTCTTTCTCGCTAATACAATCTTTCCAGTCTTTATGAATGAATGCTTTTGGCAAGTCTGGTTCGCATCTCTTCAACCATTCATTTTCCTCTTCATATCCCCTTTTTATTGCTTCTCCTATCTCTTCAGAAGACATTTGATCAATATCTTTGGGCATATAATTCCACCTGCTTAAATATCCTGTACGAAGTTCATATTTTTCATCTTCACTCAACTCCATTTCATACCTATGCAATAAATTGGTTGTACTCCGAACATAATATCTCTCATAAACGCTTTTATTATGGCTTTCGCAGAAATATACAACTGCGCCTTGTGTACATTTATTTTCTTTCGGTGGAAAATTATTTATTGTAGCCACTGTAGTTGTAATTTCATTTTTTTTATGGTATTCTACTTGTATTCCTCAAGCCTTGCTAATTATTGTTTTTTCTATACAATAAAATTAATAAAGTAACGCCAGTGGCAATAAAAAGGGTAAAAATATAGCCGTACATCAATTATAATCTTTATACAAATAGCCATGCAAAACTGTAGCTGGCTGTATAAAGTTAAATCCTGCAAAAGTTATTAACGAAAGACTGCCTTTTAAAATTTAATTTTAGTATGCAAATATAAATAAATCTCATTAAGCAGGCAAGTATCCCAAATGAAGCTTTTTTAAGTTAAGTATTTTAAATAAGTATTATTGAATTATTCTTTGAAAAAGCTTCAAAAAGTTACTATACATGTTATTCTATCTTTACATTCTTTACATTGCATACTTACATTATACTTCATTGCTTTCTATTAATTTATATTATACTATTATAGAATTATATTGTTGATTATTTTTGTCTTTTATAAAACGGTTTTGAAACTATTTTGATTTTTCTTCTGTTGTTGTGAATTGCAACTTCTAAGTTGTCAGATTGAACGTCAGACTCAATTAATGCCATGCCTATAGCTTTTTTAAAAGTAGGAGAAAATGAACCGCTTGTAACATATCCTATTTTTTTATCACCAAAAAAAACTTCATTAGAATTTCTGACAATACCCGATAAACATTCAAAAGCGACTGATTTTCTTAAAGGTTTGCCTTTTAAAGGGACAAGTTTGTCTTTACCGATAAAATCATTATCCCAATTTATTGTTTTTTGAAATCCCGCTTCTAGCGGATTTATATTTTCATCAATTTCATGTCCGTGTAACGGCATACAGGCTTCAAGTCTTAAAGTATCGCGACAGCCTAGCCCGCACGGTTTTACAGAAAGACTTATCAATTTTCTCCAAAATTCTACGGTTTTATCTTTTGATATAAAAATTTCAAAACCATCTTCCCCTGTGTATCCCATTCTTGCGATTCTGCAAAAATCAGCATTAATCCACTTTAGTTTCAATTCTAATACTGTAAAATACTTCATGTTTATTATATCCGTATCAGAAATGTTTTGCAATATTTCTACAGCGTTTGGACCTTGAACAGCAAGAAGAGAAATATCGCTGCTGATGTTTTCTATTTCAATGCCCGCAGGTTTGTGCTTATTTAACCATTCAAAATCTTTATCAAGATTTCCTGCATTTACAACAATCATATGTTCATTGCCAAATTTATAGACTATAACATCGTCTTTTATTCCGCCTTCTTCATTTAAAAGCATGGAATATCTTGCCTTTCTATCTGGGAAACCTGACATATTGCCAAGAGTTACATAGTTTAAAAATTTTTCAATATCTTTTCCTGAGACGATAAAAGTACCCATGTGAGAAGTGTCAAATACACCGACATTTGTCCTTACTGCATTATGTTCGTCAATAATTGACGTATATTGAACAGGCATTTCCCAACCGCTAAATTCTGTAAACTTGGCTCCAAGTTTTTTGTGTTCGTCGTACAAAGGCGTCCTCTTCATAATTCAAATTCCCTTTATATTTATTTAACGTTTTTTAGGCAATTCTGTACATTTTTCCAGAGCGTCTTCGTAAGAATTTAACAAACTCTCGCATAAAGACGGGTGAAAAAAGGATTCTCTTGATATATGATTTGTACCATTTACAAGAATCTGTGAAGCTGTATTTATAAGTTCGTCCGAGTGCGCTCCAACAAGCCAAAAAGCTAAAGGCTTTTGAGTAACCTTATCCACTGCACATTTAACAAACCCTGCTCGTTCACCTTCAATAAAAGCTCTACCGCTTGCAGTAAAAGGAAATTTTCCTAGAGACACATTTTTGTAGTTTGAAAAATCCACAATTTTTACAGAGGCACTTTGCGGCATTGAAAAAACTACTTGAAGAATAACTTTATTATCTATTTTCAAAGAGTTGCCTTTTACAGCATTCTCTGCGGCTATGCATCCCTCATTTTGAGCAGTGTAGGCAAGCAAATTTTTGCCTGCAATGTCGCCGACAGCATAAATATTTTCTATATTTGTTTGACAAAATTCATTAGTTTCTACAAATCCCCTTACCGTAGTTTTAACACCTATTTTATCTATGCCAAAATCATTAATTGGTGATCTTCCAGTTACTATCAATATCTTTTCGTATTTACTAATGCTGTCTAATGAATCTGTACAAGACGTAAAAACTTCAACGCCTTGTCGTGATAAATTCTTTTTTACTTCTTCAGAAATTTCAGTGTCTTCATTTGGGAGCAATTGTCCCTCGCATTCGGCAAGGGTTACGCTACAACCGAAACCTGAAAAAATAGTCGCCATCTCAACACCTATCGCTCCACCACCGACAACTAGCATAGTTTTAGGAATCTGATTAAGACTTAATGCATTTGTTGAACTTATTATTTTATTTCCATCAAAATTAAAACTTTTGATTGAAGAGGGTTTTGTTCCTAATGCAATAATTATTTTGCCTGCTAAAATATCAAGATAGTTTCCTTCATTTGAAACAGATAACATGTTTTTATCTTTAAAGGACGCCGTTCCTTTGATAACGTCAATAGAATAAGAAGATAAAACTAACTCCATTCCTCTTCTTATATTAGAAATATTCTTATCTCTTTTATTTATAATATCTGAAAACACAATAGGCTCTAATTTTGAATTAAACCCATATTCATAAGATTTTTGAATTTTTTGTTTTAACTTTAACGCTTGCCATAAAAATTTAGTAGGCATACAACCGCAATTTAAACATGTTCCGCCAACAAATGACTTTTCTATTACAACCGTCTTTGCGCCCAATTGAGCGGCTCTTACAGCAGCGGAAAAACCGCCTGGTCCTGAGCCTATTACGGCTATGTCATATTTGTTTGAACCCATTTTATCCTCTAAAAGCAATTATAATAAAGTTGATTAAGAATAGAACCGCTGTGCCTAACAATATTGGGTGAACTTCTTTTATCTTGCCTTGAAACAACTTTATAATACAATGAAATATGAACCCAGCCGCTATTCCATAACTTATATTAAAAGCAAAAGCCATTATGCTTATTGTCAAAAATGCAGGAATAGCTTGTTCAAGGTTAGACCAATTAATATTCATAACTGAAGACATCATAAGAACGCCAACTATAATCAAAGCTGGAGCTGTAGCTTCAGGAGGAACAATACTGAAGAGTGAAGCAAATGGAAGACAAAGCAAAAATAATATAGCCACTACAAGCGATGTTAAGCCTGTTCTACCACCTGCAGATATTCCTGCTGCGCTTTCAACATAGGTTGTAACGCTACTAGTGCCAAAAAGACCGCTGAATGCCGCTACAATACCGTCTGAAAGCAAAGCTTTTTCAAATTTTGAATTTATGCCCTTTTTATTTGCAAGGCTTTTTTCTTGTTCAGTATCAAAAATTCCGCTTACTCTGCCTGCTCCGATAAATGTTCCTATAGCGTCAAAAGTTACAGATAACAGCAAAGCAAGTATTGCGGTTGTCGTAAGAATTATTTTGTTCCAATCAGAAAAAAGAGTTCCAATGCCTTCTTGACTGAAAGCCGCAAAAGCAACATCTTTTAATGCGTTCAGAGAATAGAAATCAAAAAGTTTAACATTTGAAAGGTCAACTATTCCCATAGGGATTCCTATAATAATAGTTGCAACTATTCCTATAAAGATTGATCCTCTAACTTTTTTTATAACAAGCAAGGACATTATTATAAGACCTATAAGTCCCAACAATGCATGAGGGTTGTTGAAAGAAGCTAAAGAAGGGACAACAGCACTGTTTGCAATAATGCTGCCATTATCCAACAAGTTGTAATTTCCTGAATCAGATAAAAAATTGAAGAAAGATGCATTTTTAAAACCTATGTATGCTATAAACAGACCTATACCGCCACTGATAGAATCTTTAAGAAAATCTGGTATTGCTTTAACAATCATTTTTCTAAGTTCTGTAACAGTGATTAGAATTATAAAAAAGCCACATATTGTTACTATAAATAGAGCTTCTTGCCACGAAAAACCCATTTGTTTGCATATAACAAAAGTGAAGAATGCGTTGGCACCCATTCCGGGAGCAAGGGCAAAAGGAACATTTGCAAACAAAGCCATAAATATTGTCCCAAAAGCCGAAGCTAAGATTGTAGCGGCAAAAATACCAAACCACGGCATTCCCGGGTTGAGTGATAAAATAGCAGGGTTTACAAAAATAATGTATGCCATTGTAAAGAATGTCGTTATACCTGCTATTATTTCAGTATAGACCGTAGTATTATTTTTTTTGAGTTTAAAAAAATCCTTCATCTATTTTACTCCTCAATCTAACACTATTTTTCACACATATATGCTCTAGTTTCTTAATCACTTCAAAATTTTTAGTACTGACAAAATTTATAAATACTTTTTATTCTTTTTATTTTATTTCTACTATTGAGAAGTTTTTCTTTTCTATTTCTTGTGCTTGTAACGCCATAAGCAATTTCTATTTTCATTTTACTTCCTCTATTTTGATAATTCTGTCTTCACTAAGCTCTACTCCCATTAAATCAAACTGTAAACCGCCGCCCTTGCGACCAAAGTTCTCTCCTACTATGCTCCCTCTTACTTTGTCACCAGGTTTAGATAAAACCTCTATTTTTATGCAAGCGATATATAGCAGTGGTAGTTTTCCCTTAACGGTCAGGGTATTCTTTTAATATCTCCCAGATTTTGTCAGTTATACTATCCAATTCTTGATTTAATTTATCATTGAATTTATATTTACCTTCTGAATCATACTCCCATATTGCAAAATCTTCTAGACCTCCTCTTGGAGGATAAAAATCATCATGCACCTTTCTAATTTCTTTTAAAATTGTTTCCGCATTTTGCTCACTAATATCTACATCATTTACACCATCTATAATATCATTGATTCTGGTTTTAATTCTAAAATAATTATTATTATCTTTCCCATGTTCAACTAAAGATAACAATTCTGTATAAAGCTGCTTTAATGTCTTTATCTTTTCTATATTATTCACAATTCCTCCTTAATAGGATTAATTGGCTCTGCGCTTATAAGTTCTAACTTTGTTTGTGATGATTCAGGAATAAATATCTGATTGCTTTCCAATCCTCCTAGATAAACTCTCCCTTGGGTCCCAACAGGTCCTTCGTAATATTCTGTTCCTTTTGGTATCCTATATTTATATACTGTATCAATATGGGAAAAATCTTTAAAATTTCCTGTGTCTGGATTAATCCACTGTTCTTTTACTGCTAAGTCTATTCTCACTTTTGCAACAGATTCTGAAGGGGTTAGCACAAACCATTCTCCTTCCTGTTTATTTATATTTCCCGCTCTATACAAAAACATATCCTCTGTCGCAGTTTTTTGATTGTAGTATCCTCCATAAAAATTTTTAATCGGTGTATTTTTCAAATCTGCTAACGGACATGGATTTGTTAATGCATTGTATTGGTACTTAGAAGCTTCGGGATATTTTGATACTGCTTTCTCACTAAATAGGCTTGCAGGCTCGCTTACTTTTTCTCCTATCCCTACATCCTCTATTAACTTTTCTGTCGCTTTCTCTGACGTGGCAACTTTTGTTCCTTGCTCTGTAGCGCATAATACTCTTGCATCTTTTCCCATTTTCCTTGCATTATTTGCTTCTTTCGCTACTTCTTTTATGGCTTCTGCTGCTTCTTTGGCATTCTTTGCAGTCTTAAATACTTTTGTTCCTCCATCTAACACTAAACCAACAAAAATTAGCCCTGCTCCGTATATTTGGTTCTCGCTAGTTAACCCCAATTTGTAAATGTCATAACTTGTTAATGTTGACAATATAAATAATCCTGCTTCTTTGGGATCCTGTTTTACTGTCTCATACCCTTTCTTTACTACTTTGCTTAATACTTCCGCATTGCTTAATGTACTCACCACTAAGTCAAATACTTCTTTCCCCGCTTGCGGAAGCTCTGTTAATGCATCAAATGCCCCTTTATATACCTCTTTGTCATGTAAACTTTTGGTTATGTCATTTAATAGCCCAACTGTATCACTTCCTACTTCTTCCATATCAATTTTCAACTTACCAAAAAATCTTGTTTCCGCTAATATCCCAGCTATAGATTTTCTCGCTCTTTTTAGCTCTGATACGTATATATCCTCCGTATCTGACAACGCTATCTTCCCAAGATACTCGCTACTTGCCATATCTTCATTAGATACGTATATGGATAGATATAATACCCCTTTCTCATAACTTTCCGTGCTTCCAAATTTACACGCATATATCTTACCATCTTCTCCTACTTCCACAACTACTTCTTTTACTAATGCTCCTGCCCTTAGTTTTTTTTGCCGTTTGCTCGTCAATTTTGTTCTCACTTATATATTTCTCTACTTTTTCTAAATTCCTCGTAGTTAACGCTAATTTTTCTATATCTGGACTTCTTAGTATGCTTTCTTTCTCTATTTGACTTAACTTCTTGTTATCCATCACTGCTTCGTACATTCCATTTGTTCCAACTATTCTGCTAGCTATCTCAGTACCGTCTTTTGATCCTTTTACTATTGATTTATATATATTTGATACAATTTGTCCTGTTTGTTCCCCTTTTTCTACAACTCCATTTCTTATATTTAGCAAGTTGTTCCATATTTCCTTTACTTTTATTTCTTCCTCTATTTCTTTCCTTCCTCCACTGCTAAACAATCTTGTATCCAATGTAAGAACGCAATCTCCAGCTTTTAATATTTCCTCTCTTATAGTTTCTTCTGTTTCTTCTGTTTCTTCTGTTTCTTCTGTTTCTTCT
>JAITKZ010000104.1 GCA_031278115.1 Endomicrobium sp. | reverse complement strand
CAAAAACTTGAATTTATGCCTTATTTGCGGGATTATTGGATTAGGTGGATATTTGCTGTTGCCCCTATTGTCTTTATTATCATTGCTTTACCTATAGGAATCCGTACTGGCAAAGGCGGTAAAGCTCTTGGCTTTGGTTTAAGCCTAGGTATAGTAATTATTTATTACACATTGTTTGTAATTTCAATCAATTTAGGCGAAAAAGAATATGTCCCTTTGGGAATAATAATATGGATGCCTAATTTGGTTATAGGAGCAGTAGGACTTTATTTATTCGGAAAGATGGTAAAAAAATGATAAAAATTCTTTACAAATATATTGTCAAAAACTTTATTAAAATTTTTATATTTACAACGCTAGCTTTTTCTGTTGTAGTCATAATATCACAACTACTTGGCAAGATAAATTTTTACATGGAAAACAAGGCGACTTTCGGCATAATAATTGTTCACATACTTACAAACGCTCCAGAATGGCTTGTGCAGGCTTTACCTATAGCTACTCTTTTGGCTTTACTATTTTCTCTAGGTAGCCTTGCAAAAAGAAACGAAATTACGGCAATGAAAGCTGCTGGAATAAATATGTGGCGTGTTATCTCGCTTTTTCTTACAATAGGATTTATTATAGGAATTGCGGATTTTGCCTGCAGAGAATTTATTGTGCCTAAAACAACAGTTTACAACAGAAAAATAGATACTGAAAAAATAAAAAAAGAAAAAGTATCAATACAGACAGATTTTTATAATCAAATAATAGCATTAAAAAATAACGTAAGATTAACGGTCGGACACCTTGACATAAAAACAAATACAATGGAAAACGTTGTATTTGAAAGATATAATAAAGACTTTGAATTAAAAAGACTTGTTTTAGCCGAGAAAGCAGATTGGGAAAATGGATCTTGGGTGCTTAAAAATGGCGTTATGAGAGGCTCTGAAAGCGACTTTTTGGACGAAGTTTATTTTAAAACATATAATTCCAACATAAACGTTACTCCAGAAGATATAACATTTAAAGATCCCCCTTACAACAGCATGAATATGACCGATTTTAACAAATATATAAATCAATTAAAAATTTTTGGGCAATCGGCAATAAAAGCAAGAATTGCGTTGAACACAAGATTTTCTTCTGTTTTTTCCCATGTTATAGTTATGATGATAGGAATACCTTTTGCTCTAGGATTTGGAAGAAGAATAAACATAATATTTAATTTCCTTACTGCATTATCTGCAACATTTATGTATTGGGCGACTCAGGCTGTAACAACATCTTTTGGTAAAAATTTAATACTCTCACCGTTTATGGCAGCATGGCTGCCAAACTTTATATTTTTGGGTATAGGTGTTTATTTATTAGTCAAAGTGAAAAAGTAAATATAGAGTCAGTACTTATATTATTGCGAGGTAACGTTTATGTCAACAGAAAGATTAGTGAAGTGGAGCAAAGAAAGTCAAGAATTTTTTGAAAAAGCAAAAGATAATAGCGTAATTTTAGACTTGGTTATATCGTATGGATGTGCTAGCCAAACAGGAGAAGGATTTGAAGAGCTAGTAAATACAATCAATAGCAAAAGCATCAAGAGAAAAGTAAAAAAAGTTAATATCACAGATACATCTTACCTTTATAGACATGACAATCCTGAATTTTCTAAATATTCCAATCCAAATGTTCCTACGGAATGGTACTTGAAAAATAAAGAAGCTATTGAAAAGTTAGAAGTTGAAAAAGAAATTAAGTGTTGGGCAGTAGGGTTAAATACGAAAGAGTTTAAGAAATGGCATGATAAGATAAGAAGAGATTTTGAAGGAGATGAAAATGGTGCGGGCATAGTATTAGAGTTTAGAGATAAAGTAATGCAAGCGTCTTCTGTAGCGGCTTATAAAAATAATACTGATGTCAAAGATTGTATAGAATTTATGCTAGAAGAGACAGCTTATACGTGCGCTTTTTTAGATGGTTCGGCTATGGTGTATCCTTCAGCATTAGCTGAACCTATTGTCGTTGCTGCAGAGCGCTATAAAATAACCATTAATAATCTTCCATATAAGCTTTCAAAAGAGACTCAGAAATTCATGCGGCATGATTGTAATATCAATATGCAAGAGATTGATAGAGAAGTTATATCTTTTATGAAAGAAAAAGTTACTAATGTTAACTTTTTTGTGATACATAAACATGGTCAACAACTATACAAAAATTATCCCTTAAGTGAATTATTGACGGAACAAGAGCTAAATGCCAAATATATGTCAAATGACTCTTGGAAGAATACTTGTGAAGTTATCAAACAAGAGAAACAACTTTCATTTGAGGAAGTATATAAAGATAAGACATTTTTATCAGTGGAGTCGCCATTAGTAATAAATGGAAAAGTGGAAGGAATAGTATATATAAAAGGGGATAATACAGACTTTAGAAGGATGATGATAAATGCGATAAAGAATGGAATAGAAGCGATGGAAGGGAAGAAAGGAGAGATAGTAGTAGGGTATGAAGAAAAAAGGGAAGAAGTAGAAATAAGAGTAAAAGATAATGGGCAAGGAATGAGCAGAGAGATGGCAGAGAAGATAAAGAAAGGGGATGAAGTGAGAATAACTAAGAAGGGAGGACATGGAATAGGAACGCAGCAGATAATAGGAACGATAAGAGCAATGAGAGGGAAGGTAGAGATAGAGACAAAAGAGGGAGAAGGGACAGAGTTTATTTTTACATTCCCAAAAGCAGAGAAGCCAAGATGGTTTGCAGACAAGATAGAAATAAAGAAGGGATATGAGGTAGTAATAGTAGATGATGAAGAGTTAATGCATGAAGTATGGAAAGAGAAGCTGAAGGGGTACGAAAAAGAGATAAGAATAAAGTTCTTTACGCAAGGAGTAGAAGCGTTAAAATATCTAAAATCGTTAGAAAATAAAGAGAAAGTACTTTTACTTATAGATTACAAGTTGAAAGGACAGGAAGTAAACGGGATAGATATAATAGAGGAAGGAGAGATGAAAGAAAGGGATATACTTGTAAAAAGAAAGTATCTTAAAGTATTTCATAAAGCACAGCTCAATGATATTAGCTTGATAGTAAGTTGATTGTTTTTGAAAAGCTTAAGTTAGGAACTATTATGTTTTATTCACGTATTTTTTCTGGAGGAGATATGCATATACCTGACGGATTTTTAAACAATAATTTGGCAGGAGGACTGCTTACTGGAGCTTTAGGCATGCTTGGATATTGCCTAAATAAGATATTAAAAACTATACCTGTTACTGTAGGAATAATTGCAGATAATGTTTCAGGAGCAAACATAGATTCGCACTCATTTGGATTTTCAGAAAATACTAGCAAATATTTCCAAAGATTGACTTTGGTGGCTCTTTGGGTATTTGCTTTTCAAATGTTTAATATACCAGTAAAATCTGCAACCTCAGCTCATTTGCTTGGTGGAGTTTTCGCCGCTATCCTTGCGGGTCCATTTGCAGGTTTTATAATAATGTCTTTTATCCTCATTATACAATCTTTGTTTTTCTCAGACGGCGGAGTTTTAGCACTTGGAGCAAATATTCTTAACATGGCTTTTATAGGCTCTTTCTTATCTTATTATGTGTACAAAACCTTTTCAAACAAAAGTCGCTATCTTGGAGTTTTTGTTGCATGTTTTTTCTCTGTTATTGCAGCTTCTTTGGCATGTCTTATAGAGCTTGGATTATCAGGGGCAATAGCATTTTCAACAGCATTTAAAAATATGATGAGCTTGCATTTTGGAGTATCTTGCTTTGAAACATTAATAACCCTTGCATTGCTTAAAGTATTTAGAAGCGTAAACGGAGAATCTAATGAATAAAAAGAATTTAGCGTTTGTAATTCCTATATTTACAGTATTTTTAGCAAGTTTATTTGCTTCAAAACTCCCAGATACTTTGGAGACGATTGCCATAAATTACGAATTTGTAAATAAAACTAAAGAAACATCGTCTCTATTCTCAGGATATTATTTCCCTTTTGTAGAAAATCATTATGCATCAACATTTTTGGCAGGGATCATTGGATTAGCACTTCTTTATGCCCTATTTAAAATTACAACAAAAATAGTAAAAAGTTTAGCAAAATTAATTTATGAAGAAAGCAAATGATAAAAAAGCAATCATTAAACTTTTAAAAATGGTTCAATCTGGAGCTATCTCCCCTGCAAACGCAATATTGCGTTTGCAAACTGCACCTTTTGAAGATTTAGGTTTTGCAAACATTGACTATCACAGAAACTTAAGGCAAGGGTCTGGAGAAGTTATTTTTGGACAAGGAAAAACTCAAGAGCAAATAGCAAACATTGTTTTAAATATGCTGAGTAAAAATATAGATAACATCATCATCACAAGAATATCTCAAGAGACAGCAGATTTTTTAGTAAAACAAAAAATAAACTTGGAATATCATTTAATCGCAAAGATTGCCATTGTAAAACGCAGTAAAATTATTAAACTTGTAGGCTCTGTTATTATAGTTTCAGGAGGAACAAGCGATATTCCCGTATGCGAAGAAGCTGCAATAACAGCCGAAACACTCGGAAGTCAAGTTACTCGTATATACGATGTAGGCGTAGCAGGAATACATAGACTTTTGTCTAAATACGAAACTCTTGCCAAAGCAAGAGTTATAGTAGCAGTTGCAGGTATGGATGGAGCTCTTGCAAGCGTAGTCGGAGGGCTTGTAAGCTGTCCTATAATAGCGGTCCCTACAAGCATAGGATATGGCTCAAATTTTGAAGGGCTTTCAGCTTTGCTTGCCATGCTTAATTCTTGTTCAAATGGAATTTCAGTAGTAAACATAGACAATGGTTTTGGAGCGGGTTTTATTGCAAATCGTATCAACAAAATGGAGAGCATTAAATGAAAACTCTTTATCTTGAATGTTCTATGGGAGCTGCGGGAGACATGTTGACAGCTGCATTGTATGAATTACTCGGAAACAATGATAAAAAGACTTTTTTAAAACAAATAAACTCTCTTGGTCTCAATAATGTAAGCATAACAGTGCAACCTATTGAAAAGAATTTGATAAAAGGAACCAAAATCCACGTAAAAATTCACGGACACGAAGAGCATGAAAAAAAATCTTATCATATAGAACATAATCATTTGCATAAAAATAATCATACAAATCTAAAAACAATTGGAAACATCATATCAAAGTTAAAAGTTTCAAAAAAAGTTAAAGATAACGCTGTAGATATATATAATATAATCGCTCAAGCTGAAGCAAAAGCCCACCGTAAACCTGTAACGCAAATACACTTTCATGAAGTCGGAGAAATTGATGCAATAATTGATACTGTCAGTGTGTGCTTACTTATAGATAAGATTTCCCCTAAAGAAATAATATCATCGCCAATAAATATAGGCAAAGGCCATCTACATTGTGCACATGGTATTCTTCCAGTTCCAGCACCAGCAACAGCTAACATTTTACGTAGTATTCCAATTTATACAAATGAATACGATGGAGAACTATGCACACCTACGGGAGCAGCTATTATAAAACATTTTGCCAATAGTTTTGGTCAAATGCCTATAATGCGTATAAAAAAAATAGGTTATGGAATGGGGACGCGCAAAATTGAAACGCTAAACTGCATAAGAGCATTCTTAGGAGACTCAGAGAAAGATGCGAATGCTGCAAACAATGCTGTAGCACAACTGCAGTGTAACTTGGACGATATGACAGGAGAATCTTTAAGTTTCGCATCAGAGTTACTTTTAGAAAAAGGCGCTTTAGATGTTTTTTATACATCTATTCAAATGAAAAAAAATCGTCCGGGAGTCCTATTTACATGTATATGTGATGCGGGAAAAGCCGATTTTTTTGCAGAACTCATTTTGGAATATACTTCCACTTTTGGAGTAAGGAAGACTATTTGCAATCGTTATATTTTAAACCGTAAAACTTCTGTACAAAAAATGCCATACGGTAATATTCGCATTAAAACAGGAGAAGGTTTTGGAATAAAAAAATCAAAACCTGACTTTGAAGACATAGCAAAAATAGCTCGTAGGAAAAATAAAACATTTGATGAAATCAAAAAAAATATAAAGTTAAAATAAATGAACACTAAACAAAAATATGAAGTTCTAAAAAAATATATATTAGACTTAGAAAATCTTGTTATTGCATTTTCTGGCGGCGTTGACTCAACTTTTTTGCTAAAAACATCGCATGATTTACTTGGAGAAAAAGTTATAGCTGTAACAGCCAAATCTTGCTCTTTTCCACAAAGAGAACTTAATGAAGCAATTGCTTTTTGTAAAAAAGAAGGCATAACGCACATAATACGTAATTCTGAAGAATTAGATATAGAAGCTTTTTCAAACAATCCTATCAATCGTTGTTATTTATGTAAAAAAGAACTTTTCTCAAAAATTTGGAATATAGCAAAAAAGAAAAGAATCAATAATGTAGCCGAAGCTTCTAATATTGACGATAACAACGACTATCGTCCAGGCTTCATTGCGATATCGGAACTTAACGTAAAAAGCCCTTTACGTTATGCAAATCTTACAAAATATGAAATACGAATGCTTTCAAAAAAATTAAGACTCTTTACTTGGAATAAACAATCTTTTGCATGTCTATCTTCAAGATTTCCATACGGAGACAAAATTACTCATAAAGCCTTATCTATGGTGGACAAAGCTGAACAAATGCTTCTTAATATGGGATTAAAGCAAGTTAGAGTACGGCATCATAACAATCTAGCAAGAATTGAAACTGACGAAAACGGATTTGAAATTCTCATGGACAAAAATAAGAGAAAAAAAATTTACAAAAGACTAAAAGATTTAGGATATGTTTATATTTCAGTAGATCTTTTAGGCTACCGCACAGGCAGTATGAATGAAACTCTTTAGAATGATCCCACTACCAAAAATATATATTATGATACTTACTGTGTCGCTCCATGCTCCAAAAGAGCGGGATCTGCCTGCCTTAAGCGAATAAAATTTCTTCCAAGCAATGCTCTAAAACCAAAATCAAGAAAAAGCAAAGCAAGCCCTATTTCTGAGACAGTCCTAACCACTGCACTCATAGCTTTGCATACATCAGCTGTTTTATTTGCCCAATCGTAGCTGCTGGTATATTGGTACCTGCAAAACAATTACTTGCTAATAACAATAAACTTATGCTTAAAACTGTGCTTACTAAAGCTTTTTTTGCTCTATTCATCTTTTCTAACCTCCTTTTAACATTGTTTTTTCAAAAACTATATTAATTCCTTTTATATTGGCATACTCTTTTTATATATTTATCCCCTAGGATGGAAAGCTTTATGCTGCTGTATAATTTTATCTTTATCAAGATGAGTGTAAATCTGCGTAGTAGCTATTGAAGCGTGTCCCAACATTTCTTGAACAAAACGAATATCGGCTCCGCCGGCTAAAAGATGAGTTGCAAAAGAATGTCTTAAGGTATGAGGCGTAATATTTTTGTTTATACCGGATTTTCTGACTATATTCTTTAACTGTCTCCAAAATTCCACTCTGGAAAGTTTTTTCCCTAATCTTGAAATAAAAATATTGTCTTCAGATTGCGTATAGGGTTTTCTCTTTAAAAGATAAATATTTATAAAACTCTTGGCTTTTTCTCCAAACGGTATCAATCTTTCTTTGGACCCTTTACCTATAATTCTCAAAAAATTATCCTCTAAATTTATATTTGAAAACTTAAGGTTTATAAGCTCAGAAACTCTTAATCCCGTAGCATACAGAAGTTCAAGCATGGCTCTGTTTCTTACATTTACTTCATCTTCATCGGTAACAGCATTTAACAAAAGCATAACTTCATCAAATGTAAGCATACTAGGTAAATTTTCAGGAATTTTTGGGGAAGTTAAATAAAGAGTCGGATTATTTTTAATTATATCTTCATAATTTAAGAATTTATAAAACTGTCTTAAAGATTCTACAAGTCTGTAAAGAGATTTTGGCTTAAAACCATCAAGTTTTGCTGCCAACAAAAAATCTGTAATATCTTGGTGTTGGCAATTTTCAAGAGAAATCTGTTTTTTTTCTGCAAAGGCAATGAATTTCAAAATATCGGCTCTATACGCTAAAACCGTATTCTTAGATAATCCCTTTTCAACAACTATATATATAGCAAAATCTTTTAACAGCTTTTTATAATCAAGCATATGAAAACCTTTCCAACAAAAAATATGTAGCCAAACTTTTGTTATTATATAAAAAATGATTATTCGTATATTATATCGTCAAGATATATTGTAAATCCTTTTGGATTATCATCTCTAGAAACGGCAAAACAAAAGCCTCCGATAATATTGCTTAGGTCTTTGCCTTTCAAATCTATAGTGTATTTTATCCAATTCTTTGTAAGTTCAATATGTTCCATAGATGCAGAATCTGAATCAGGAAATTCCCCTGAGATGCCTCCAACTTTAAATTCGGCAACTCTTTCGCCTTCAACTTCTCCCCTAGCCCAAAAACTGAGCTGTTTAGCTCCAGTTAAATCGTAACCACCCTTTCTGTCCCCCCAATTATTTGGAGGCTGCTGCCAGTATATGCCCATCCAGCCCGCACCTTGAGTTGCTTTAGCGCTGTAAATAATTTTTATACAAGAACTGCCAGTTTTAGGATTGTTTTTGCATACCAAATCAATCTTTATATCAACGTAATCGCCCATCCACCCAGACGGAGCGTAATGATTTTGTTTTGAGTTATTTTCAACATATACGGCAAATGGCATGACAGTTTTATTTTTATCAGGATACCCGCGAGTTTTTGTTGGCTGAGCGCTAAGATTTGAAGATAATGCCGCTAAGAATGCAAATGATAACAGTAACAAAAAAATTTTTGTTCATCATCATCTCCTTTATTTTCCTAGAGACTTACCAGTATAAACGAATGTCAAAAATCAAAATTATAATACAAATATAGTAAATTCTTTAGTATAAGCAGTATTTTATAAAATTATTTAGAAAAAATAAAAATGACACTCTTACATATGTAACTTATAATAGAAAAACATAAACTGGTTTTGTATAATTCCTGCAAGCATAAAATTCTCAAGCGGAGGCATAGGTATGATTAAATGAAGTTGATGCTTTTATAAAAAGATACGAAGTAAAAAATATGCCTGTTTTAAAAGATTTGCTATAGGCATATATAAATTTGCTATTTAATTATTTGGAGAAAAAAAATGAAATCTTCTAAATACCTGCTCGTATTTGTAACAAGTCCTGATGCAAAAACGACTCAAAAAATTCTCAAAACGTTTCTTAAAGAAAAAATTATATCAAGCGCGCAAATATCACAAAGTATAAAGTCTTATTATTGGTGGAACAATAAAATAGAAAAAAAAACTGAAACCCTTATAACAATGACAACGCTTGAAAAGAATTTTAAAATCCTTAAAGAACAAATAAGACTGCTGCATCCATATAAAGTTCCACAAATAATTTCTGTATCAATATCTAATGCAAATAAAGATTACCTTAAATGGATAAATCAATATTGTAATTAAATACTTTTTTAACAAGCAATATGCATAAGGAAAGAGGAAGCCGAAGGTTATAGGAACAAATTCCTTATACTCTCAGGCTTCCTCTTTTTTTATATCTCTTTACTTCTTCTCTTCCTTCCTAAAACTTAAACCATCCTCCTATATTTACTCCTACTTCATTGTATCCCTCTGCTTTATATCCATTCAACCCTGTGCTTATCCCTAAATCTTTGCTTACCTTATATATTACTTCCCCTCTCAACCCTACCTTATCCTTCCCTTCTTTTACCCCCAATACCTTATCCCCTGTTCCTTCCAACCTCACTTCCCCTCTCTCCCTTTGTCACTCTCTCATACTCCACTCTCCCTACTATCTCTACTTTCTTACTTATCTCTCTATTGCCTTCTATACCTATCCTTCCTACACACCTCTCATAACTACCTTTTTCTATCTCCACATCTATCAAATTCCCTTTCTCTTCTATATCCTCATAACTGTTCTTCCTTGCTCCTATCCCTATATATGGCTTTACTATTCCTAACTTCACCCCTCCTTCCACAGCCAACCCTATCTCTCCTCCACTAAACTCTCCTTTCGCCTTCCCTTCTTCCCATTCTCTCTCTGCTCTATACTTACTCATCCCTACATACGTCAGCCACTTTATCTCTACCTTATTTTCATACCCTCCGCTTAGCCCAAAACCCACATTCACTACTTCTCCACTATTTCCTGCTCCTTGCTTTATTTCATGCTTGCTTCCCTTCATATACATTCCCACATATTTCCCTTCTCCTACTTCCTTCCCATATCCTACTATCGCTCCTACTTTGCTATCACTATATTTCCCTATACTCCGTTCATCTTCTCCATAATTCTTTATTTCATTTATCCCTTCTATCCATACTTTATTCTTTTTTCCCTCTTCTCTTTCCCCTATATTCTTATATACATACTTCCTTTCCTCTTCGCTCCCTACACTCATTACTATGTTTGGTATCAAACTCATTCCTCTTACTTCTTTCCTTATCAATCCATACGCTTCTTTTACACTTAAATGCCCTATCTTTTCAAATAACCTACTTGTTTTTTCTTCCCTTACTCCACCTTTACTTCCTCTTCTTGCTAATACTCTATCATACAGCCTTGCTAGCGTTATCTCATTCCCTTTCTTCAACTCTGGCAATAATCCAAAATCTCCATATCCTCTTATCTCTATCTCCCCTTCTTTCTTCTCATATTCATATAAAAATACTTCTCTTCCTTTTACTACTATACCTCTTATTTCATCTTCTCCTAGTATTATAATTTCTCTCTTTATCTTATTATCACTTGTTACGTATATTATATCCCCTTCTTTTACTACTGTTATTCTTTTTGATCGGTTTTCATTTTCTCTTTCTGCCTTTTCTGCAATTTCTTTTGCATTTGATCCATCACGATTTATCTCTGACTTCAATTCACTTTTTCTTGCTTCACTCAATCCTGTCTTATCTATACGCTCTATAGCTTCTATTATTTTCGCAACATGGGATTTTCCCAACCTCTTTGCTTCTTCAATAATTTCAGCTCCATTGCTTCCATCCGGTAATAGTCTACTTATAAAAGTATCCTTTTCTTCGTCATTTAATGTAACAAAAGCTCTTAGAACTTTCTTTATTCCTTCTACATATGCTTCCCTTGTTTCACTAATAACTTCATCGCAATTTGCTCCATCATCCGATAGCCTTTCTATCGCTTTGGACAAATGTTTACTATCTAAATTTAGTGGCGCTAAAGCTTCTTCTATTTTCCTTTTTTGGTTTTCTCTTGCTGACGATTTTGCATTTTTAAGAACTTCTTCTAAGTCTAAAGCAGGATTTAATGCATCTTTTTTGTACACCTCCTTTTCTTCGTCACTCAACAGCAATCCGTCTATATAACTACATGCATTTTCTATTTTTTTCATTTCTTCTCTGTATGTATCATCTATTTCTGCTGTTTTTGACCTTACTCTTTCTATTGCAGCTACTTTTTGTTTTGCGGCTTGGAAAGATTGAAATTTTGAAGAGAAGTCTTGGCTTTTTTCTTTGAGTTTCTCATCAACACCCGTATCTTTATAAAACTCTTTTCTTTCATTTATTCTTTCTTTTTCTGATTCTAATGTTACTCCTAATGAGGTTAATCCTTTTTCTGCTGTTCGTAGTTCGCTATCTGCTTCAGATAGCTTCTTCATTTGATCGGGGGAAGGCACCTGAGAATCACCTAAATGTTCTCTTACGTTTTTCATTCTTTCATTTTTTATTCTTGCCAATGCTACTATATCTATTGCGAGTCTCGCTGCCTCTTCATGTTTTTCTGATTCTTTGGTTTTTGCTTTTCTTATAATAGCTAATGTTTCTCTTACAAGGTTACTTCTTATTCTTCTTTCTCTTTTTGCTCTTTCTCCTTCTCTTAAGCTTCTTCTTTCTTCTTGTACTATATTAAGCAGTTGTTGTAGGCTTATTTTCTCATCTTCCTCAACTTGGCTTATCGAGGTTATCCATATCCATCGTCTTGGATTCTGTAGGCTATTTAGTTTCTCTTTTATTTCTCCTTCTTTTAATTCATACATTCTATCTAGTCCCAAGAATTCTAATCTTTCATACCCATCTAATCCCTTTGAATTTTCAATATAGGATCTAATTTTTTTGATATCTTTTTCTTGCCTTATGCTATCTACCAAACTTGTTGCTTTTTTATAATTACTTATTTTACTTTCTAATTCTGTTGCTTCTTGTCCTATATACTTAACATCTACTAAAGCGTCTTGTAACTTTTGTACCCCTTGTGACCATTCTCCTTCTGTTGCTAGCTTATCTGCTTCTTCTACAGCGGCTGTTACGCTTTTATTTTTTTTCTTCTATTTCTTGCCGCGTGGTTTGCACATTAGCCATCATGTCTTTGTATTTTTGAGTGTTATTATAATGATTGTATTCCTCTGCTGCTTTGCTGTAATAGGTCTTCTTATCATGCAAAATAGTACTATTACCCGCCAACTTTTCAAAGTGGTTAGCAGCAGTTTTGTAACTTAAACTCTCTATCACTTTGTCAATAAAACTAACACTTGTCGTAAGGTCTAAGTTCTCTTCTCTTGTTAAGATTTCTAAAACCTTTCTGCGAGCCTCATCATAAGAACCGATTTTTTTCAGTTCTTCTATTTCTGATAAAGCGGCTTTTAATTCATTCATTTTTCGGTTTCTTTTTTTGTCTATTTGTCTTTTTTCTTGCTCACTTAATAACACTGCACACTTTTTAAAAAGCGTAACTTTTTCAACAAAGTCTCTTTCTTCTATTTGAGATACTATGGCGTGTACAAACTCTATCCTCATTATATCTCTATGATCCTCAGGCTGAAATTTCTCGAAATCAGCTAGAATGGTTTCACTAACATATTCAAATACTTCTTTATCCAAAAGTTTTTCCTTTAAATCTTTGGATAAGGTATTTATGGTATCATACATCGTTTGGTTAGGATTTTCAATATAGTTGATAGTACCGGGCTTCTGCTTCTGGTGCATATTGTAAATAGCAAGAGAAAATAATGGAGTCTTTTGTAATGATTCTCGTTTCTCAGCACGTATATAAATTATATCTGCTAAATAAAATTTTTGGGAATTAATTGTGAACTTTTTGTGAATCTTCCCATCTCCCATTATAGACTTTTAATATCAAACTTCTTATATTTTATAAATATACAATTTTAAATAAAACTATAAAGTATTGGAAATCTTCTATTTATATTATCAATGGATAAACAATTCTAAATGTCTTGTCACAGAGTTATAGGTTTAAACCGAGGTACTAATAACTTCATTATGCACCATGCCAATAAATAAGCAATTGCGCAAAAAATAAACATAATCAAGTATCCCGTTTCAATATGTCCAGACGTGCCATAATAATCAAACAACCAACCCGCTATTTTAGAAACTAATATACCAGAGAGTCCGCCTGCGGCAGTACCAATTCCAATCGTTGAAGCCACTACTTTTTTAGGGAACATATCAGAAACCGTTGTATAAAGATTTGCCGACCATGCTTGATGTGCCGATGTACCAATCCCTATTAAAAAAATAGGACACCAATAACTAATACCGCTTGAAGTCTGTACAAATAGAACAGTAAGAGGGAAAAGCGCTATGACTATCATAGCTGTCATGCGAGCGGAATATATATCTTTTTTAGCCTTAACGAAATAAGCAGGCAACCATCCTCCTCCCACACTACCTATCATTGTCATAGTGTATACTATTGAGAGAGGTAACATTATCTGTGTACCTGTCATACCATAGTACGATTTGAGAAAAGACGGTAACCAAAAGAGAAAAAACCACCAAACTCCGTCCGTAAGAAACTTGCCTACTATGTATGACCATGCTTGCCTGTATTTTAGAAGCGAAAACCATTTAATTCTATTTTCACAATTTTCCTTTTTGACATCATCTTCGCTAGATTGTTCTTCAACATCGCTGTGAATATAGTTATATTCCTCTTTATTTATTTTGCCTTTACCCAAAAGTTTTTCGGGACTATCATAATAATATTGCCAAAAAATCAACCATAGAAAACCTATCGCTCCCACTATAACAAACGTATATTCCCAACCAAAATATTGCGATATTAACGGCACGCTAAGAGGAGCAACAAGTGCTCCAACATTAGCTCCAGAATTAAAAATACCAGTCGAAAGAGAACGTTCTTTTTTAGGAAACCATTCCGATGTTGTTTTAATAGCTGCTGGAAAATTCCCTGCCTCGCCCACGCCGAGAATAAACCTGGCAAACATAAAACCTATTATGGATATGGGCATGACTATACCAAAAATGGAAAGTATAGGGTGAAATATCATGCCTATATCATTTGCAAGAGCATGAATACATGCACCTAGTGACCATAATGTTAAAGCCCATATATAACCTTTTTTGGTCCCAATCTTGTCTATAAATTTACCTGCAAAAAGCACAGCTATCATATAACAGAACTGGAAAGTTGCAGTGATATTGGCATAATCGCTAAAAGTCCAATTAAATTTTTCTGCTAGATATGGTTGCAATAAACTTAATACCTGTCTATCTACATAATTTATAGTGGTGGCAAAAAAAAGCAATGCGCAAATAATCCATCTATAATTAGTCATTTTGGCATTTATTGTATTGGGCGCTAAAATATTTTTACTTTGCAGCATTTAATCCCCCCCCCTGCTCTATATAAAAATCCTTTCATTCTTAAATTGTATTGCGTTTAGTTTAACTTTAGAGGTTGAACTTAAAATAACGAACAGCATTGTCATAACAAATATCGGAAATTATCTTGGAAAGAATTTTAATATCATAAGGATATTCGCCATTTTCAACCCAACCGCCTATTAAGTTACAGAGTATACGTCTAAAATATTCGTGCCTTGTATAGGATAAAAAACTTCGCGAATCAGTAAGCATACCAACAAAGTTACTTAAGATATCTAAATTGGCGAGAGAAGTCAGTTGTTCGATCATACCGGTTTTATGATCATTAAACCACCATGCTGACCCTTGTTGTATTTTACTTAAAGCAGAATTGTTTTGAAAACAACCCAAAATGGACCCTATAATAGCATTGTCGTTGGGGTTTAAGCTATATATTATTGTTTTTGGCAGTTGATCTGTAGAATCAAGAGCATTAAGGAAATCTGCTATTTGCGCACTGGGAGCAAAATTACTTATACAGTCATGCCCCGTATTTGGTCCAAGTTTATCAAACACAAGTGTATTATTATTGCGTTTACAACCGTAATGTAATTCCATAACAAGATCATTTTCTGAATACTCTTTCCCGGCAAAAAGCATAAAAGCAAATTTATATTTCAATTCTTCCTCTTTAGTAAGAACATTCTCTTTTAGCCTTTTTGCAAATATTTTTTCTATTTCATCTTCAGAAGAAGGGGCATACATAATATATTCAAAAGCATGGTCAGTCGCTCGACAACCCAAAGAAATAAAAAATGCTAATCTTTTCTGGAAAGCTTTTTTTAATGCTGCAAAAGAAGTAATATTAATGTCGCTTACTTTTGAAAGCTGATCGAGATAATCCAAAAAGGATGATTGTTCTATGTTTAACATTTTATCCGGACGCCAAGCAGGAAGCACTTGCACGTCAAAAGATTTGTCTTCTTTGATTTTTTTATGCCATTCAAGAGTGTCAATAGGATCATCGGTAGTACAAATCAATGCAACGCCAGACTGTTTTATTAGTCCCCGCGCTGACATTGATTTTTCATGCAATTTCGTGTTGCATAATGTCCACACTTCTTCTGCAGTTTTGCTGTTCAAAACTCCTTCGTAACCAAAATATCTTCTAAGTTCAAGATAACTCCAGTGATAAATAGGACTACCAATTGCTCGTTCAATAGTTTCCGCCCACTTTTGAAATTTTTCTCTATCCGAAGCGTTACCAGTAATATATTTTTCATCCACGCCATTAGAGCGCATTATACGCCACTTATAATGATCTGCGCCAAGCCACACCTGACTTATATTTTCAAACTGTCTGTCACATGCAATTTCCTTGGGATCAATATGACAATGATAATCTAAGATAGGTTTTTTTGCCGCATATTTGTGAAAGAGTTCTTTTGCAGTTGCCGTAGAAAGTAAAAAGTCTTTATCAAGAAATTTTTTCATGATTTTCCCTCCAAGTTTTATACGCCAGAATATGACTGAAATCCACCGTCCACAGCAATAATACTGCCAGTAACAAAGCCTGAGGCATCCTCGTCGCAAAGCCATGAGAGAGTGCCAAACAAATCACGTGCTTCGCCAAACCGTCTCATAGGCGTATGGCTAATAATTTTACGTGATCTTTCCGTAAGAGAACCGTCAGGATTTGTTAAAAGCGTGCGGTTTTGATTAGTGAGAAAAAATCCAGGGGCTATAGCATTTACTCGCAATCCCTGTTCTGCAAAATGCACACCTAGCCATTTGGTAAGATTGTCAATCGCTGCTTTCGCCGCACTGTAACCAACAACTTTAGTCATTGGCTTTTGCGCCGCCATACTTGAAAAATTTATAATTGTAGCTCCCTTTACTCCAAGCATACGTTTTGCAAAAACTTGTGAAACAATGAACGTCCCAAGAAAATTTATTGAGAAAACTTTTTCTATTTCATTTGAATCAATATCAAAAAAAGAACGAGTATTACTGTTATTCAAATCTTCAAAGATAAAGGTTTCATTTGTGGTATTGGCATTTGGCATATTGCCGCCTGCGCCGTTAATAAGAATGTGATACTGCCCAAAATCTCCATATATCTGTTTTTCTATTTTGATAAGATTTTCTTTATCAAGAACATCGCACGCGTACGCTTTTGCAATGTTTCCCGCAGTTGTAATTTCATCTGCAGTGCGTTGGGCATGTTCAAGACTTCTGCTTAAAACTGCTAGTTTAACACCTTTTGAAGCTAATTCTTTCGCATAAGCGCTAAGAAGCACACCTCCTGCCCCAGTTATAATAGCCACTTTATTGCCCCATTCCATAACACCTCCTTAATGTTTTGTGTCATTCTTAAAGAACTATTACCTCTCTACACGTCCAGAAGCATATCCATCGGCAAGCTTTTCAACTTCATTGACTGAAACATGATTATAATCGCCTTCAATACTATGCTTTAAACAACTTGCGGCAACTGCGAACTCTATTGCTTCTTGCCCTGAATACCCATTTATCAAAGAATATATTAGACCAGCACCAAAAGAATCCCCCCCGCCCACGCGATCGACAATATGTATAGGATATTCTTTGCTAAAGAAAAACTTTTTGCCATCATAGAGCACAGCCGCCCAACGATTATCGCTAGCTGAGATCGAGCTTCTAAGCGTTATTGCCACTTTTGAGAAGTTAAATCTTTCCTTTAATTCCCGTGCTACTTCTTTATATCCTTCATGGCTAACTTTACCAACAGCTATATCAGTATGTTTAGCTTTTATTCCGAAAATATCGTCGGCATCCTCTTCGTTTGCTATACAAACATCTATATATTTGCAAAGTTTCCTCATAATGTTGCCAGCTTTTTGTTTAGACCAAAGTTTTTTTCTATAATTCAAATCGCAGCTAACAACAAGTTTCTTCTCTTTGGCGATTTTACAGGCTTCAATGCATATTTCAGCTACGCTATCGCTCAGTGCAGGCGTAATGCCAGTAAAGTGAAACCATTGAGCGTTTTCAAAAATTTTATCCCAAACAAAATCTTCCTTTGAAGCTAATGATATAGAAGATCCAACCCTGTCATAAATAACTTTGGATGGCCGTTGACTCGCGCCTTTTTCCAAAAAGTATATGCCAACTCGTTCACCACCGCGGGCTATAAAAGAAGTATCCACACCATGTTTTCTTAAAGAATTTATGCCTGCCTGCCCAATTTCATGTTTAGGCATTTTGCTTACGAAAACTGCCTTTAATCCGAAATTTGCTAGCGAGACAGCGACATTCGCCTCGCCTCCTCCGTAAGTGGCAACATAATCATCAGCTTGTACAAAACGATAATATCCTTCGGGTGCGAGTCTAAGCATTAATTCTCCAAATGTTATTACTTTTTTAAACATCTTTAAATCTCCTATCGCTATTTCCTCTGGATTAAATGAACAGCAAAATTTCCGATTTCCTCTTTCAGATATATAGTGCGTAAATTGCCTGCCTCATCATATGATGCAGTTTCATCATTAAAAACTACACCAGCTTTATGCAAATAATACATTGCGCGCCTTACATTATTTGTACGCACCGCTATATGCCCATTTTTACCAAAAAATTGTTTTTTCATCACCTCCACGTTAAGTCCTGCAAAAAAAGAATTAGAAGATTCTTGCTTTGTAAGACCAAATAAATTCTCAAACTTATTTGTAGTTTTTAGTGCCGAAGTCGCATCGGGCATATTAATGCCTACATGTTGTACTTCAAAACCAAGCATGGCAAACAACGCTTCCTTACTTAATTTTGTAACAATTTCATAATTGCCGCTTGTTATTAGATCTTTATTAACCATCCAACTGCCGCCACAAGCAATAATCTTACTAAATGAAAGATATGTATTCAAATTTTTTATATCTATTCCACCCGTTGGCATAAACTTTATGGTTGCGTATGGTGCAGACATAGCTTTAATCATATCAATACCACCAGCAGCCTCTGCCGGAAAAAATTTAACAACTTCAAGTCCAAGCTCTATGGCTGTTCCTATATCGCTTGGGGTCACACAGCCCGGAATTATTACAACGCCTTTATCCAGGCAATACTTTACAATTTTGGGATTTAGACCTGGGGTAACTATAAATTTAGCGCCGACCGCAATTGCCTTGTCAACCTGTTTTATGGTCAAAACTGTACCGGCCCCAATAAGCATTTCAGGAATTTCTTTAGAAATAACTTTTATTGATTCTTCCGCGGCGGCGGTTCTAAATGTTATTTCTGCACACTCTATGCCACCTGCATAAATTGCTTTTGCAAGAGGAGCAGCCTGTTGAGGCTTATCAAGCGTAACAATTGGCACTATGCCAATATTAGAAATTTTCATCAGTAAACCATTCATTGCCCCCCCTGACATAAATTTATAATAGAGTACTAATTTTCGTTTTGTTTGTCCAGCGTATCCCAAATACCGAGCAAATACATAATCCCTAGCGCTCTATCATAAAGACCATATCCCGGTCGCAGCCCTATCCTGGATTCTTCGTTCCAAATATGTCTGCCATGGTCAGGGCGAATATAATATCTAAATTTTATACGATGAAATACACGCATACTTTCTACAATATCTAAAGATCCATCGCAAGAACGATGAGAAGTTTCTATAAAATCACCGTTGTCAAACCGTTTTACATTTCTAATATGGGCAAAAAATATTTTGTCTTTGAAAGTTTCTATCATATCAACAATATCGTTCTTATCAGTTGACCCCAACGAACCTGTGCATAAAGTAAGACCATTTGACGGATTCTTGACCAGATTTAAATATCTTTGTATATTTTCCTTGGAAATTATAAGTCTTGGCAATCCAAAAATACTCCATGGCGGATCATCTGGATGGATTGCCATTTTTATACCACTCTCTTCTGCAACAGGAATGATCTCTTGCAAAAAATATTTCGCGTTTTCAAAAAGATTCTCTAATGTAAATCCTTCATATGCCTTAAACAACTCCCTTATTTTAGCAAGTCTTTCTGGCTCCCAACCTGGCATTGACAGCAACCCTTTTTGTTTTGACATATTGTCCAGAAACTCATAAGGATTAAGCGAATCTATTTTTGCTTTCTCATAGAAAAGAGCTGTTGAACCGTCAGGAAGATGTTTATACAAGTCCGTTCTTGTCCAATCAAAAATTGGCATAAAGTTATAACATACTACTTTTACACCGGCTTTGCCTAAATTACGAAGCGTATTTTTATAATTTTCAATGTATTTTTCCCTTGAAGGGAGACCAAGTTTAATGTCTTCATGCACATTGACGCTTTCTACCACTTCATTATTAAAACCCGCTTTGGCAAGCTCATCTTTAACCTGCTTGATTCTTTCCATTTCCCAACAATATCCTACCGGCACATCATGAAGTGCCCATACTATGCCGCTTACCCCGGGAATTTGTTTAATGAAGTTTAGTGGAATAGTGTCAAGTTTTTTGCCATACCATCTAAATGTCATCTGCATAGTTAACCATCCTCTGCAAGACGTTAAAACACATATCTCTTACAGACTTTTTAAAATTGTAGAACAACTTTTGTCACTGATTTATCCTTACTGTCTATTAGCTTAAAAGCATCTAAAGCTTTTTCAAAAGGCATAACGTGCGACACCTGTCCTTCAATTTTTATTTTTCCGCTTTTGTACGTTTTTATAACATCTATAAATTTTTTGTTTTGAAGTCTGGCACCGCGCACATCTAGCTCTTTTGCGGTTATTTTAACCTGTGCTATAGACGAAGGATTTGCTAAAAATCCCAAAGTAATTATTCTGCCCGCATTTGAAGTTATATCGGCAAGCAGAGACAACGATTCCACAACGCCAACGGCATCGATAGAGACAGTCGGACCATACTCCGTATATTCTTTTATCTTTTTCACTAAATCTTCTCTGTTAGAGTTTATGACGTTTTTTACGCCTAGCGCTTTAGCTTCTTCTAGTCTCTCATCGGATATATCCGCAACTATGATATCTGCACCTATCGTCGCTGAAATAACTTTTATCAGACTCTTGCCAATTGTGCCTGCGCCAAAAATGAACACAGTATCGCTGGACATAATTTGCGCTCTGAAACATACCTGAAACGCTATGCTCATCGGTTCAATCATTACGGCATCCGAAAAAGAAAGTTCGTCTGGCAAAAGATACATCGCGTCTTGATCCGCAGTAATATATTCCCTAAACCCACCGTGAACATGCACGCCTCGTACCTTCAAGTTTGTGCAAATATTCGGTCTGTTAATGCTGCAAGGATAACACTTTCCGCAACTTATTACGTTGTCAACTATAACTCTGTCGCCCGCTTTAACTTTCGTAACGTTTTTGCCAATTTTCTCTATAACGCCAGTTATCTCATGTCCCATAACTCTAGGATATGTAGCAACAGGTTGAGTGCCATGATAAATATGCACGTCGCTGCCGCAAATTCCAGCGGCTTTTACTTTTACTAAAACCTCAGTATCCGCGGTTATTTCAGGACTTTGAACATCTTCCATTATAAGTTTTTTTGGTTCTACCGTTAATAATTGCTTCATGTTTATCTCCAAGTTCTCATCTTTAACATCATGGATTTCTCTAATTTTTATGTCCAATCCTTACATTCCCCCCCCCTGCTGATTAGCAACATTTAACGTTTGATTTAATATTTCCAGTTTTAGAGCATTTCTTTAGCGCTTTTTAGGACGACGTAATTAAGATGCAACAATATATTTTTTAATCCTTTCACTGTCCCAATCAACTTTTCTTATAAATAAAAGCGATAACACCGCTCCTATGGACCCAATTATTCCCGCTACAGTAAAGGCAGTAGAAAAATCGTTTGTTAAGTGAATAAAACAACCTGTTATAAAAGGAGCAAGCAGTCCGCCACAATTCCCGCAGCCATGCATAATCCCTCCTACAGAGCCAACGTTGCTTGAGTCAACAATATCGTTAACTATTCCCCAATATATGCTACCTGTAAGGTACAAGAAAAATATTGACGTTGATACCAAAGCAATAGTTAATACGTTACTACTTACAATATCAGCCACAAAAACAGCAATGGCAGAAAATAATAATCCAAATCCCAATACTACTCTTCTTGCAAGAAGAGGGTCCTTATTTGCGTTTAATTTTCTTCTAACAAAGTCTGATACTATTCCTCCGCTAGCAAGCGCCACAAACCCAAGCGTCCATGGCAATATATTAATTATGCTCACATCGTACAAAGCAAAAGCTCTCATTTTAATTAAATAACTCGGAAACCAATTTATAAAGAAAAATAATATATAGTTATAAGAAAAAAAAGCGACAGCTGACGCGATAATAGTTTTTTGTTTTAAATAAAAGAACAGTTTTAATTTGTACGGACTTTTAGTGGAACAAGTATTAATTTCACTTTCTGATTTTGTTTGTTTTGTTTTTCTCTTGTCCATATATTTCCACCAAAAAAAAGCCCAAATAAAACCTATAAACATAATAATAACAAATGACGTTCGCCAATTATACTTAAGCGTTATAAAACCAACTATTGGACCTGCCAATGCCGCTCCAAGAGGAGAACCGCTCGCTGAAATTCCCATAGCAGAAGCTTTTTTGTCTGGAGGATACCACAAATCTACCGTTTTATTGACACTTGTCGTGCAAGGTCCTTCGGACATTCCAAAAAAAAGACGTATTGCAATCAAACTTAAAAAACTAACCGCTAGTGCCATGCTGCCTGTAAAAAGTGACCACACCACCATACAGCTCAAAAGTACATTTTTGGGTCCAAATTTATCGGCAAGCAGTCCCCCAACCATGTTAAAAACAACGTAGCCTATTGAAAATATGCTAAAAAGCATCCCTAATTGAACTGACGTAAGGCCAAACTCGGCTTGCATATGAGTGGCATTTATGGAAAGCGCCGCTCTGTCTAAATACAGAATTACATGCGATAAAAAAAGCATGCTTAAAACAAAACTTCTTGACCGAGAGAAAGGTGAAGCATTCATATTTTATTTCCCCCCTTCACTACTAACTTGAACAGAACAGGATAGAAACCATAAGACTTTATTATCTATTTATCTTTGAATTCGTCCAAAATTGTCCCCAGCAATAAGTTTTTCAACTTCATTGACTGAAACATGATTATAATCGCCTTCAATACTATGCTTTAAACAACTTGCACCAACGGCAAATTCCAATGTGTCTTTGGATGAAAGGGATTGTTTATTCCTAGTCATGAGAGAGCATAAATTATATACATTGACACATTTTTATAACGGTTTTATATCCTTTTGTTTCCCCTTCTCTCATAACTGTGCTACCAAAATTTTCATGATGGATTGCATCAGGCAAAGTTTGCGCTTCTAATGCTATTCCCATATAAGGATTAGAAAGCATACCGTTTATTGTATGTTTATTGTCAAAATAGGTTGACGTATATACAACCATGCAGTTTCTATCCGTACTGATTGCTACTGTTCTAGTTTTATCTGCATTTTTCAACACAGCGGCAGGATAACCGCCGATTAAACAAAACGGAGTGTCAAGTCCTTTTGTACCTTGTCTTTTCAAAACTTTAAAACTTTCTCCAATTAAACGTTCTTTTGTAAAGTCATACCCGCTATTTTCTACTCTGATTCTGTTGCCTGTAGGAACAAGAAAATTGTTTGTTTCTAAGTATTCGTATGCATTAATAGTAAGGTAATGGTTTAAAATATTATTCTCTTGACCAAGATTAAGATTGAAATAGGCATGGTTTGTTGGGTTAAATAAAGTACTTTTATCGGAAGAAGCGTTAAAAATTATTTCTAATTCATTATCGTTGTTTAACAAATAAGTTATTTCCGAGGTCATATTCCCTGGAAACATATCATCACTGCTTTTAATAAGTCTTGAAAACTTTACCCCGACACTCTCTTTATTATTTATTATCTGTCCTTCCCATACTAAAGAATGAAAACCATTTTTGCCGCCATGCAATAGATTATTATTGTCATTTTTCTTAATTTTGTATTCTTCTCCGTCTAGTTTGAAGCATGCGTCTTTTATTCTACCAGCTGTTCTACCTATTGATGACCCTAAAAAATAAGGGTCTTTTATGTAATCGTCTAATTTGTCATAACCCAAGACGACGCTCTTATTTTCAGCATCGCGATTGGATTGAATACGAGGGAAATAGATGGCTTTTAATGTCGCTCCGTAAGATATACACTCAACGCCAAAACCATTATCATTATTGAAGCTTAGTAAATATACTTCCTGATTTTCAAAAATACCAAACAAACTCTTTTTACAATTCATACGGTTACCTTATTTCTTTTTTTAAACTTATCTCAATTTCTTCCAAACTATGTCCTTTTGTTTCAAAAACTTTATATTTAACAAATAGTATTGAAAAAATGCCATTGAAGCGTAGAGAATAAAAAGTTTCGTTCCAAAATAACTAAGAAGAGATGGAAATGTTAATGCTACAACTAAATTTGCTGTCCAATTTGCAACACTGCTTACTCCAACCCCTAAACCTCTAATATTTAATGGGAATATTTCGCCTATCATAACCCACATAATATGTCCCCAAGTAAGACAAAAAAACATAATATATATCGCTGAAGATATCATTGTGATATACGCTATAGCAGAAGAATTTGCTTCTGCAAAACTTGATAAAATACCTAAAGCAAATAAGGAAATTGACATTCCAATGCTTCCGCTAATAAGCATTTTTTACGGTCAAATTTATCCATAATGAGCAAAGCTACTATGGTTACAATAACATTTAAAATGCCTATTCCAACCGTGCCTAGAATTGCTGATGAAGATCCCAGTCCGACATTTTTAAATATTGTTGGCGCGTAATAAAGAACAGTATTACATCCTATTATTTGTTGAAATATTGCAAGTCCTACGCCAATTACAAGAGACGGTCTAACCCATTTTTGAAACAGGGCATTTAAATTTTTTGCTCCTCCATTTACAACAGTTTTCTTAATATCATTTATTTCCTGCTCAGCTTCAAGTTCATTATCTCTTAAACTCATTAAAATTTTACGAGCGACTGCCTCTTTGCCTTTGTTTATCAACCACCTTGGACTTTCAGGCAAAAACAAAGCCCCTAAGAACAATAATGCAGACGGTAACGCTGCAAAACCAAGCATTATTCTCCAACCATTGTTTGTGTCTACAAATATATAATCAATTATATAGGCTAGTAGAATTCCACTTATAATCATCAATTGGTTTAAAGTTGATAATCGTCCCCTACTGCGAGTTGGTGCCATTTCTGCTAAATAAACAGGAACTAACGCTGATGCACCTCCAACTGCAGTACCTAAAATTAATCTTGAAATTACCAACAAGGTTGGCGTAATTGAAAAAGCCGCTGCTAAAGATCCGAGAAAGAATATAATAGCGGCAAATAAAACTAACTTCCTTCTACCGAATTTATCAGACAAAGGAGATATTGTTGCCGCCCCTATCATGCAACCAAGCAATATAGCGCTCACTACCATACCAACCTGTAAATCAGTCAGAGACATATCCTGCTTAATAAATATTATTGCCCCTGATATAACGCCTGTGTCGTAACCAAATAAAAGTCCACCGAGCGCGCCAAAAAGAAATACGAAACTTCTTTTAATGTTTGTCAATGTACACATCTTTTCCCCTTTAGCTTGTCTTTATTAATTGATCCTGTAGATACTCTTTGTTGCCGGATATACTCGTCCATATAATTCATAAATTTTTTATATTTTTCCGCTTGTTTTTGAGCAGGATAAAATGTATTACCAAAAACGACAAACTTATCAGTGCAAGATTTGAAATCTTCATACCATCCTTTGCCAACTGCAGCTATCATAGTTGCCCCGAGAGGTGGACACTGCTCGGCTTTTAAGTGTTAAAATTGTAGAATCAAAAATATCAGCCTGCATTTGCAACCAATGTCTATTTTTCGCACCGCCGCCTATGGATACAATGCGTTTAAATTGTTTCCCGGCATTGTTTTGCATAATTCCCATCGAATCTTTTAGAGAAAAAGTAATTCCTTCTAAAACAGCTCTTGCAAAGTACAGTCTAGTATGATTTACATCTATACCAACAAAACTACCGCGTATTTGGCTGTCAGCATAAGGTGTGCGCTCTCCCGAAATGTATGGCGTAAACAGTAAATTGTTTGAACCAATCTCTATTCTATCAATATCATCTAACAGTTCTTCAAAATTCAATTTTTCAGCGAAAGTTTTTTTAAACCAACTTAAACTGTTTCCAGCTGACAACGTTACACCCATAGAATAATAACAATCTTTATACAACATGATTAAAAAAAATGCAAAGTTCCTTTGTAATCTTTAACACTATTACCTTCATAAGATAAAAAAAACACCTGATGTTCCTGTGCTGCTCAATCCTGTGTCTTCTGTAGCTATGCCAGAACCTATGGCGGCACAGGCATTGTCTGCACCGCCAGCATATACTGCTACTTCAGTTTCAATTCCAAGTTCATTTGCTATTTCTTTTCTGACGATGCCTATTTTATCTGTAGAATTTACAAGTTTTGGGCAAATATTTTCAGGAATATTGAACGCCTTGAGAATATGAGAACTCCAAACTTTTTTCTCTATATCCAAAAGAAGAGTACTAGCAGCATCAGAGAATTCCATTTGCTTGTTCCCAGTAAACCAAAATCCTAAATAATCTTTAGGGGGTAGAAAATGATGTGCTTTTTTCCAAACATCGCGTTCGTTTTGCATAACCCATAAAATTTTAGGCAAAGTAAAACCTTCCAAAGCACGATTTTTTGTTATTTTTATTAAATCTTCGCCTATTTTTTCTGTTATATAAGCACATTCTTTGGTTGTACGGACATCGTTCCATAGAATTGCGTTTCTAATAGGAACACCTGCATCATCTATAAGCACTAGACTATGCATTTGTCCAGAAAAACTTATAGCTTCAATATTATTTTTTGCAAAAGGAACTTCAGTTAAGATTTGTTTTATAACAGTTTTTACAGCGTATATCCACTCACGCGGATATTGTTCGCTAAAACCGACTTGCGGATAAAGAACGGGATAGTCGCTTGAACAGGAAATAATAACTTCACCATTTTTTGAAACAAGCAATCCTTTTAAAGAACTTGTTCCTAAATCTAACCCTAAAACATATTTCATAATAATTTCTCCATTCTATTGTATAAAAATTTCTCCATTCTATTGTATAAAATCAATCATTTTAACAAAGGATAACATTATAAAATATTCAGATGTATTACTGAAAAATATACTCATTTAATCTGGTTTTAACTTCTTCCAAATGGTCGGATTTGTTTTTTATTGTGTTATCAAAAGCATACTTTTCTAAAGTTTTGAGATTTGCTTTGCCGCTTACAATTTCTGCTCCTATTCCAGTTTTATACGATGCATATCGTTTTTCTAAAATTGTTTCAAAAAAATTGTCTTTTTTGAGTCTTTCTACTATTTTCAGAGACCTTGCAAAAGTATCTATCCCAGCTATATGAGCAAGAATCAGATCGTTTTGCTCAAAAGAACCTCTACGCACTTTAGCATCAAAATTTATACCACCTTTACCTAACCCTCCATTTTCTACAATTTGATAGAGAGCAAATGTAACAGCATATAAATCAGTCGGAAATTCATCAGTATCCCAACCTAAAAGCCAATTTCCTTGATTTGCATCTATTGAACCAAGCATATTATAACAACGAGCGACATTTAATTCATGGTCAAAAGTATGTCCAGCAAGTGTAGCGTGATTTGCTTCCAAATTTAATTTAAAATGTTCTTTTAGCCCATAATTTATTAAAAAGCTATTGTTGTTGCCGCGTCAAAATCATACTGATGTGTAGTTGGCTCTTTTGGTTTTGGTTCTATTAAAAATTGCCCTGTAAAATTTATTTCCTTTGCATAATCAATAGCCATATGAAATAAACGAGCCATATTATCTTGCTCAAACTTTAGGTTAGTATTAAGCAGAGACTCGTACCCTTCTCTACCGCCCCAAAAAACATAATTCCTTGCATCTAATTCCTTGCCAACCTCAAGACCTTTTTTAACTTGCGCTGCCGCATAAGCAAAAACATCGGCATTACAACTTGAAGCTGCACCGTGAACATAACGAGGGTGAGAAAACATATTAGCAGTATTCCATAAAACTTTAATTCCAGTTTCTTTAATTTTTGCTTTAATAATAGTAACAATATCATCAATATTTTTATTACTTTCTCTTAAATTGGCTCCCTGCGGGGCAATATCTGCATCGTGAAAACAAAAATATTCAATGCCAAGTTTCGACAAAAATTCAAAAATAGCTTCAACTCTATTTTTGCTGTATCCATAGGACTTTTACCAAACCAATTCCTAATATTAACATCAGAACCAAACTGATCGCTTCCAGTTTGTGTCATCGTGTGCCAATATGCAGCAGCAAAGGCAAATGCTCCTTCATAGATTTTCCTAAAACAATTTCATTAGGATTATAGTACTTAAATGAGAACGGATTTTTACTACTTGCTCCCTCAAAAGATACTTTTTTACGTCTGGAAAATATTCCATCTGACCTCCTCTTCCATCATTTTATTGAAAACCACATGAACTTCCAGATTACGCATCATACCAATAAGTAAGCGGATTGTACAGAAAATAAACGTAATGGATGTACATATGCTTTTTAAACTCTTATTAGCTATTTCTCATATTATACACTTAAATGAAAGAAGTAATGAATACTGAATTGTAAAAATATTGTGGTTTTAATTAATAATTCTTAAAACAAAAATTTTACATTTTGCTTCAATATGATACACTCTATTCAATTCTATCGGCAGGGTTTTTCGATAATTTTGGACCATTCTTAAAGATATATTGCTGCTAGCGGACTTGCTGGTATGTTAATTTTGAAAATAATTGTCCCGCCGTGAGATTAAATTCATTTTTAATGTAATATGGCTATGCCGCCGATAGAATGCTGACATAATTCCTAATATCTATTCTTGGTTTTATATCATCACTTAATTCAAAAGTTTCTCTTCTTTCGGCTAGTCCTGGGATAAGTTCTATTATCGCATTAATTGCATTCGGATCATTTTGTTCAAATGCCTGCTCCATAAGTTCAGGTAAAGCTTCGTTCAGCTTTGATTCAGCTTCACTTACCGTTAGTCCGGCAACAAAAGAATTTAATATTCTACCGTCATTCTTATCAAAATTAGTGCCTTGCTGAATGCCTATTACAATCGCTCTACCAAGTATAATTTCTTGATTCTTGTCTTTTAACCCAAATTCTTTACGCTCAAATCTTAAAACATGCGCTACAAGCACCCTTTCTACTATCCCTTTTACAAATGCATTCATAATTTTCCTACTATTTTCTTTTCCTTCTGTTTGATTTTGAAGTTTTGTAATATACACCGAAATTGCATCTACTCTGTTTTCCGAAATGCTCAACGCTTCCATTAAATCGGCAAGTTCAAAAGTTCCATTCTTAATCATTTCATTCAGCTTGACTATATTATCTTCATCAATTCTTGGAATATTCGCTATTTCAAAATTCCTTCCAGCGTTAAACGCAAATTCTACCGTTATCGGTTTATTGGCAAATATTTTTAATATCTTAAAACTTGAAAGCATTTCTACAATCTGCGTTACAGAAAGCCCTGTTCTCTCTCCATTAATAACTTTCCTCAATTGTAAATTATTTATTAAAGCTAGCCCTTTCACTTTTTTCAGATTCTCTTCTAATTCTTGCGGATTATTAAAATCATTCACTGTTTCAATTTCTGACACTGTGCCAAGAGCAAAATTGTATAAATTATGTTTATTATCAACCTCGTTAGCGTCTATACACCCAGCAAATCCTAAAGATTCATACTGTTTTATATTTGATTTAGCTAATTTTGTCTTTGACATAACAAATACTTCTACCCCATCTTTTCTTGCTTCAACTAAAATCTGTCCGTTGCCTATTTTTTGATGTTGCTGTAAGTATTCTTTAAAATCTTCTAATGTTTTTACATCGTTTAAATAGTGTATTATTCCATGCGCGTACGTAAATGTATCTAATTTTCTAATCGCTCTAAGGGATGCCGTAAATTCCAAAAGCTCGACTCTTTCAAGCTTCTCTTTAAATAAAGCGTAACCTACTTTTACGTTCCCATTTTCTGAATAACTTATTCCTTTTGCTCCTTCTTCCTTGCCCTCAACTTCTATCCACTCTATAGATATATTTTTAACTGGGATTTGCATGTAAAGCAAGCGCTTAAACTCAACTTCTATCCACTCTATAGATATATTTTTAACTGCTGCTCCTCTTCCTACACTTTGTTTTATAATTTCATTTGTTTTCATGTTTCCGGATAGTTCTTCGGCAATTGCTCCATATTCAGCTCCATCGGCATAGATGACTATAGCTCCATTTTCTCTTCCTATCCACAGAGTACTGCCCTTTATGCTTACTCCGGTATTTTCAAAACCAAAATTTTGCGGATTCTCTGGTCTTTCATTCAAAATATACACTGGAAGATTTATATATCCCTTTTCGTCACTTCCTACTGCATTGCCAAACTCCTCTATTGCCTCACTAAGTCCAATCGCCTCTGAAGTATGATAATCTACCATTAAGCTTGTTGAGAATTCGCCAGCTATACTTTGCCTAAGATTCCAGTCTCTGTGCAGTACAAAAGCTTTTTCCATAGCATTTTGTATTCTTTCAGTTAAACTAACTCCAACTTGATTCAACGCTGCACTTACCGCTTTTGTTATTCCCAATAATCCAGCTCTTCTTATAGCGTTTTCCTCTTCTCCGTGCATTCTTAAAAATTCTTCAAAATAGTCTTTTTCCAAGCTAGCTCTCAATATATGTCCCAGTTCTAACATTGCTGTTATTGTCGCTTGCGCTTCTTCACTTATACCAAATTTCCTGTACAATTCAGTAAGTTCTGGGAGTTGGAAATATCGGGGATTTCCGAGACACGAAGCCGGCAATATTTTTTCTGCTATATCATAAGGAATTTTGCCTTCTAAATAATACTCAGCTAATGCAACCTGTAAATCTTTTACTTCTCTTTTTCTTAATAAATCTTTGTACACGCCTTCTTCTTTTTCTAATAAACCTGATGTACTAACAATATCTTTTAATAAAACTAATAAAGCAACTTTAGGCAACACCTTTTCTGCTACATCATAAGGAATATTACCTGCTATAAAAGCATTAAAAATACTTTTCTGACTACTTAAACTTAAACGAGTTTGCTGCTCAGTCATTCCTCCTAAAGTTGTTGTATCAATGCCAAGTTCTCGTGAAGCTTTTACAAGGAATTTTCTAAACTTTGTATCACGCTCTGTGCTATTTTCTTGGAACTCACCTGTTTTAACAAACTCTATAGCAATCTTCATCAAAGTCCTGAAAATATTAAAATCAAGAGGTTTGCCCATATTTGCTAACACAAAATAAATAACTCCTACTAAACCAGAAGCAGCTTCATGCTCTTCTCTTACCCCTATAGGATACGCGAATTCATTTTTATTAAACCCAATTTCTGCCCCTATTTTCATACTGTCAACAAAATTTTGAGCTTGAGCTTGAGATCGAGCTTCAACTTCTATTCTTTTGATATCATCGCCATATTCATCGTCATCAGCAGATACACCTTGTAGTATTCCTCGTCTTTTTCTTAATTGTGTTTCTATTTCTAGTTTGAGGTATTCTTCTAGTTGTGCTTTGAATTTAATAGCAAAAAATTCTTGAGTTATATGAGCAACAAATTCATGAAACGCGGGAACGATGTGTGTTCTTTTAAATCTATACCCCTCTTCAAGATCTCTTAAAACGTTGTTCCAACCTTCTTCAAATTTAAGACCCATCAAAGTAAAAAGATTATGTCCAAGTTCATGAACAATAGTAGATACTAACTCTGTATTCATCCTCCTAGTATCATATAAAAATACCAAAGTATTATTTACCCGCCTCACCTGCAGTTTGCATCGTAAACACAGCTTTTGATATTAAGTCGTACAATTCTTTTAATTGAGTTGGGTTGATGATGATATCTTTTCCAAATTGTTCTTCTAATAACGAAATTAATATTAAATTGACCCCTGTTATAAGCGATCTCAGCCTAAAGTTAATAAAACCTTCTCGTACACTTTCTGGTACTCCAAATTCAGAAGTCCTTACTATTTGTGAACCTGTGTAAAACTCAAAATTCATTATTTTATTTTTAAAAGCAGAAATTAAGTCAGAAACTATTGCGGATTTATTATAACCTGGATCCTCATATCTATTAATTTCTAGATACATAAAAGCATATAATCTATACATAATATCATTTGTTGAAGTAGAAGCTACTTGAATTAAATAACCGTTGTTTTTAGAGTTTTTAAGAATTGTAAAATATTTAGCTTCTTCTTCGGAAAAATATTTTACAAGATCGCCTTCTTTTACAAGTTCTGTAATAAGTTTTTCAATATTATTTAATTTTACTCTATCTTGCGGCTCGGAGCGAATAAAATTTTTTCTCAAATTAACTAAAAATTCAATATTATTAGCTAAAATATTTTTCTCTTCACTTTCTGCAGGTAAAAATTGATAACTATCATCTACATATGTATCTGGAATAATAGAGTCTGTTAAAACTCTTAGTAAGTTATTTTTCATTTCCTCATTAGAATTAGATAATTGTTCTAGTATAGTCAATATTGCATTTTTTCCTACTTCACTTTCTTTTAACATTTTGTCTATAGTTTTATAATCAAAAAATATAGATAACATAAACTTACTGGAATTTTTTAAAAAATCTATTTCTTGTTGATTCATATTCTTATTTTTAATGAATCTTCCTATCAAGAACCTTTTTAGTTCGGTCGGTTGAATTCCAAGAATATGTACTTTATCATCAGGACAGATACTTTCTGCTTCTATAATAACTTCTTGAAGAACTTCCTTTATTTTGCCACGGAAATTATTTAATTTGACATCCTTTAAAAATTTCACAACAAAAGACTGTAAAGTTCTGCCCTGTTGCAATTCACGTTTAATTTCTTGTAACACTAAAATTAACTCTTCTGCTCCAATATAAGTGATAAAGCCAAATTGATTAATGCTGTTCAATATATCCTTTAGTCTGTCGTCAGTAAGTTCTAGCATTGCCTCAGGATGAGCAATATTCCAGTCTCTATGTATTCCAAAGGCTTTCTCCAGCGCTTTACAGAATCTTTCGGTTAAACCTATTCCCGTCTGATTCAACGCTAAGTTTACCGCCTGCCTTATTCCTACCAACCCAACTTTTCTTAGCTCATATTTCCTTTCCTTTTCTACATCTCCTTCTACATCGTGCATTCTTAAAAACTTTTCAAAATAACTTTCTTCCCTGCTTGCTCTAAATATATGTCCTAACTCTGCTATCGCCGCTATTGTAGCCCTCGCTGCTTCGCTAAAATTTTTAATATTAACTTCCCTCCCTAATATATGTGCAAAACACATATTCCTGTATCTCTTTTGGCATCTTTGCTATTACTTCTATACTCACTCCTTCTATTTCTCTAATATTTTCCTTTCTTGTATATTCGTCAAGCTCAAATATTAAACCATCCGCACTCAACATTGAATAAATATTACGATTATACGCAAATGCGTAGAACTTCTTTAACATTTCTCTTGGTTCTAAAATTTCCCCGGCTAATACTTCCCTCATAAATGAACCTTCTGCATTTCCAGACTGGGGCTCTTCCTCTGCTTCTAATTCTATCTGAGGAACATCTCTTACCGTCTCTATATCAAATCCTCCTTCTTTTATTGATAATACCCCCTTGTCATTTTGAATTATTACTGAGCTTCCATTCTTAAATTTTATTGTCGTTCTATTATCCTCAAATGTGAGCAGCTCTATAATCCCTTCCCCGTACGATTCATTTATCGCTGCGGCTAATTCCATTATTATTTCCCTTGAATATCCTGTCTCTTTTATTACTTCTATCCCAGCTCTTACAAAATATTTAAATTGCTCCGCTTGCGCCATCTGCGATGGAATTGTAAAAGCTAGCGCTTCTTTCAAAAATATGCTTTGCTCCTTTACTATCCCCTCATATATTTCTTTCGCTTTACTAATATTCCCTGTTATCGTTGGTGTGATAACTATATTTGTTAATTTTTTATCATTTAAAATATTTGTCAGTCCTAAACTGTGATACCCGCCTGTTACTACTATAACTACCTCTTTTGCATTATCCAGACACTCCGTTGCCGTTCTATGCTGCAAACTGCCAGTTTTAACTGTACGCTTACGCTCTTTCGCACTATTTTTCTCACCTTTATTCCCTAATAAACTCTCTCCAGTGTAATCTTGCTCCAAAACTTTAAATATATTCTTTATAAATATCTCGTTCCTATCATTGTTTAAATTGTAATATGCATTCAACAACTCAAAATCTTTCTCTAATGATTTTATATTGTTTAGCACCGCATATTTTGCATATAATCTCTTAAACTCATCAAAATTCCTAACAAAATATTCATAGTCCGCCGCCATTAGCCTATTTTTCAAATAGTCTGCAAAATAACTGTAAAAATTTTCTATAAACGCTATTTCTTCTTCCATTTGGTCATACGAATATGCCGCTCTTATCCTTTCTATTAACTGCCTTTCTTCTTTCAACATCTCTGAAGGAGTTCTATAATCCTTTCTATATTCCTCTGCATTTGGGCATGGCTATGCAAGTCCTGTATATTTACAATTACTTTTTCGCTGCGCCAATCCGACATAGTTGTAATCTTACCGTATTCATCGGATATTGCTGGCGCCTTCTCAAAAATCTTCTTGAGTTCATTGTTAGATTTTTGATTGTCTTGCATCTGCGCCCAAGATAATTTCTCTCCGCAAAACGCTGTGAGAAAACTTAACATTGTTAAAATTGCAACTGCTTCCTTTAGTAACTTCTTTTTGTAGTTCATTTTTATATCCTTTAACTAGATAGAAAAAATTACATATTTTTGAATTATTACATGGAGTTCTAAAAGATAGCGACGCAGAATATAAAAACAGCGCAACAACCCCGCTATCAAACAAAAAAAATTTAAACGTCAAAATATTTATTTGTATGTTTGTTTTATTATTGACAATGTTTCAAAAACGAATATTCACCCCTATGTTTCCGGAAAGAGTTCTGTAATTATCCGCTTTAACTATATCTGCATTTGCATATATATCCAATCCTTCCTTTATGCTATATCCACCCGCTATATCGACTTCTAACGATACCTTTCCAAGTTCAATCCCGCTTGACGGAACTTGCACATCTGTGTCAATCACTTTGCTATCTATCTTTGCTTTTCTTCCCGCTGCCACATAACCAACACCAGCCGATATATCCCATTTAAAACTTCTTCTTTCACCTGTTAGCCTTACTCCCGCTCTTAACGACGACTTAAAATAATTATTCTCTTTTACGTCTAATCTCATTGAATACATTCCCGTCTCTTTATATCCTTTTGTATTCACTATCGTTGCTGTTACGCCCGTATATGGTCTCAATGTCAGTTTACATACTTCTCTGCCTTGAATATCGCTCCATAACGGTACTTTGTATCTTATTTCCATATCCAGATTCCCATTTATTCCGTTGGTTTTTCCTTTTGCCTCATCGGAAAAGCCAAGTCTTATAACTCTTGTCATTTCATACTCGCTTATACTTCCTAAAAGCATCGTTTTTGCATCAAATCTTCCTTTATTTATTCCAGCGTATATTCCTAGTCCGTTATTATTTATCTCGCCTTTGTTTTTGTCTTGCTTTATCCAATTTCTATTGAATTGCCCTAATACTCCTATTTTAATATCTTCCTTTGTCATAACATCAAAACCTATGACAACGGCGCCTCCGTTTACTTCAAATTTCTTAGGCGAATTCTCTTGCTCTTCCATTCTTATTAACTGTCCTTGCACCTCTCCCCATATTCCTTTTACCCATTTATCTTTTCTTGAACTAGTATCTTCTACTAATAATTCGCACTTGTATGATTTATCATTATTAAACGGTTCATTCTTTGGTTCTTCTATTTTCGTGCATTTTTTATTCCAGTTAATATCTATATGCTCGTACACTCCTTTTATCGTTCTACCCATTCCTTGGCTTATTATCGCGTTACTTATAAAATATCCCCTCGTACCTTCTAACGCTTCTTTCTTTTCAACTGGCTCAAGATATTGTAATATTCTCAGCGCCGTATATAAATCTGTATGTTTTTGCAGTTTATTTGATTTTGATAAATTTTCTATTCTCTCTGCCAACTCTTTTTGACTTAGGCTTAATGATTCGCCTCCCGATGTTCCATCTGAAAAACAAGAAATTCCTGATAACACAGATGGATTAGATCCCAATACACCTAAATCCAATTGTAAATCCGTAGGTGTCGGTACCGCAACCGCGACACCCTGCGACGTTAAAGATTCTTCTTCCTTAGGTAAAAGCACTATCCATCGTCCTTCGTATTCATATTCCATATCGTGATTTACCAACGACATTAAAGATCCAAACCGCCCTTCAAGAGTCCCATATCTTATCAACATATACGCCCTTTTACTGCAGTCCCCGTTTTCTATTATGTGCAATTTGCTGGCTTCTCCCAAACTTATTTTACTATTTACTATTATTTGGTCGCTCTCTCCCCATCCCTCATTCCCTCCACTTCCAAATATATCCATCTTTAATGTCCCATTTTGTATATAGTTGCCAAGGTGTATATATAACATCTTTGCCACCATTTCCAATATTAAATACGGCATCATGCTCTATTCTCAAATTCCCTGTTACTTGTAATGGTGTCCCTATTCCTAAGTTAAACTTGCTTCTATCATTTATATTTAAGTTCGGTATTATTGATTGCTCCGTTGAACTTAAATTAAACTCTCCACTTCCATTAATGTTTACAACGGCTTTTCTATAACTGCTTGCTATCGCGTCAAACATATTCACAACAGCTCCATCTCTATTATTAAAATTTACAATAGCTTCACCTGTTAAATAAATAGCGTTTGCTTTATTATTCGCTGTATTTTTCGCTAAATTCCGTCGTTTTCCCATCATTTGTTTCTATATCTAATACACCTCCATCCATATATATTGCTCCGCCTTTACTTCCTGCTTGATTATTAATAAATCTTGTGCTTCCGTTAAGCATTATATTTGAATTTATTGAATAAATCGCACCGCCACAACTATTGTTACTACTGCTACCTGCATTGTTACCTATAAAATTTATTGTTGAATTGCTGCAATTGAGTATTGAATTACTCACACAAATCGCACCACCGTAGTTGCCTAATGGACTTATGTTATTGTTTGTAAAGTTTACTTCAGAATTATTAAAACTAATTATAGAATTACCGTTTAAAAGGATTGCTCCGCCGAACAACCCTGTTTTGTTAGCCGTGAAGTTTATCACTGATCTACTAAAAATAATCTGCGAATTTCCATCAACATAAACCGCTCCGCCTTCAGAGCTTGCATTATTATTTATAAAATTTACTGCTGAATTTTTAAAATCTATTGCTGTATTTCTAGCAGCATATATTGCTCCGCCATAACTATTGTTGCTGCCACTCAGCGTATTATTATCTATAAAATTTATTGCTGAACTGCTAAAACTAACTACAGAAGTATTAACAAAAATTGCTCCGCCGTAATTATATCCATCTCTAAGTGTCACACTATTTCCTATAAAATTTATTGTTGAACTATTAAAAATTATATTTGAATCTTTAACATATATAGCACCCCCACCAGAAATTGCGCTGTTGTACTTGAAATTTGTTACTGAAGCATTAAAACTACTTGTTGAATTTCTAACAAAAATTGCCCCGCCTTCCTGAGCACCATTATTCATAAAATCTATCATCCCTGTCGCAAGGAACGACGCTTCATGCAAAAAATTGATCTTCCAGAATAAAAATGTTTATAGTGACAAAAATTTTGCATTGTTAAATCTATAATGTTTAAATGCTTTCCATGACCAACTTTAAAACCGGAATATTTCATTCCTCCATCTAAAACAATCTTGTTCCCATAAATTATTTTTGAATTTGAACCAACATAGTCATAATCATTAAGAGACATAATTGCTGATGCTGACAACGATATTGTTTGAGATCTATCTGAGTGCATAAGATTATTTAGATATGAAAAGCTAGATACCTCTACCGCTTGCGCGTTTACTTTAACTGCTATCAAAAATAATATAAACACTGACAACAATAAAATCCGCTTCATAATCCCCTCCAAACTAAATCAATCCCATTCTAAACATTCAGAGTTTAACATTTTATATATTTCACTTTCAATAATTCAGTAAAAATCGTCATTTATAGCTAAAAAGCAATTCAGGTAGCTTTAAAAGGATTATACTACAGCGGTATGCAGCAAATAAGTATCGCTGTGCTTGATTTAATATTTAGGAACTAATTGTATTTTTTAAATCAAACTTATCTGCTAGCATACCGCTTTCCTCTCTATTATTGTTATTCATCAGTTATCACTATTAAACCGTTCTAAATTAGTACTATCTGCTGGCTATTCATGGCAATATATGACACAGGATGTGGGGACTTGGATTATGGAATTCATATCTAACCGTGTATTAAAAATAAAAGTTGCTCTTTTTTCGGAATGGTACTCCATCTTAAAATATGACTTATATTTACCGTTGACCATATATTTAAGTCCCACAAAACAATGGATGGGGTGATTAGTTTCACTTCGCTTGTCTTACAACCTCCCAAAAGTTTTAATCCTTTTGGTTTTTGTTCTCTTTTTTAGCTCTTTCTTCTTCATCTTCTTTTTCGTAAAGTTCTTTAACTTTGTCAGCCCAGTATTTAGCTTGTTTAAGACATCTGTCTAATTCTTCTTTATATATTTCTTCGTCACTCTTTTCATTTTTAATTGTTGGTCTATCACTAAGTAGTTAGTATTGTTAATATTGCTATTTGGCACGCTAATATTAATATTGCTATTGTTCTAGTCATTTTTCTTCCTTTTTTAGCTTAATCTTTCTTCTAATTCTTTTATCCTTTGTTCCATATTTTTAATATTTGCCATCAGCCAAAAAATTCTTCCTTCATAATTATTTTTACGTTATATTCAAAAGTAGGAACTAAATCTACAAAAACCTTTTTGGATTTAAGTTCAGAGTAAATTTTCTTAAGTTTATTGGAAAGAATCTTATCATCATTATCAGCCTTGATAGGACTTTGTCTCTTGAAATTAAACTCATTTATATGTTCCTGAAACAAATTTTCTAAATTAAACATAGTCAAAGTAAATTTAACATAAGTAAAACTTAAGTTTATTTAGAACCTGACTTTATCGGATAGAGTAAAAAGGAAGGATTTTGAGAGTGAAAAAACTCAAATAGGTATATTTTAGTGTCTTTTGGGTAGGAAAATTTGTATATAAAATTATTTTGTCATAGATTATTATAGATTTATGGTAATCCAGAAGTATCTAAATATTTCCTTTTTCTTCGGGAGGGGGGGACTATCAGATATACTTAGATATTATATATTACTAATTTGCAAAAGTCAAAAATAATTTTACCGCAGTTATAAATATTTTCCTTTCAACTCTGCGTCAGTATAGTCCACCATTCTCTTATCAGGTCTCCCCGTAATTTTACGCAAGAAGTGTCTAATTTTATCCATATACTCAAATATTGACGGGATTACTATCAGCGTAAGTATTGTAGAGCTTACTACTCCGCCGATAACAACAATGCCCATACCTCTTCTAAAATGTCCTACTTCGCTAAGACCCAAAGCTGTAGGAAGCATGCCCGCAATTAAAGCAAAAGAAGTCATGAGTATCGGACGAAGCCTTATGATCCCAGCTTTTATTATTGAATCGTCTATATCTAATCCAGCTCTCATTTGCTGTTGAGCATAGTCAACCAAGAGAATAGAGTTCTTTGCCACGATACCAAGCAGCATTATCATGCCTATCATTGTAAACATATCTATAGGTTGACTGGACATCAATAAAGCTATAATTCCGCCAATAATTGCAAGAGGAAGAGCCGTCATAATTGTAAAAGGCGTTATAACAGATTCATACAAGCTTGCAAGAACCATAAATATAAATATTATTGACAAAACGCCGACTATTATTATGCTCTTAAACATATCTTTCATATCTTCGGCATTACCTGACAAATTCAAAACTATATTTTTATACTTATCAAAGTTTTGAGGCTCGGACTTAAATTCGTTAAATATTCTTACTGCGTCTTTTTGTATTTCGCCTATAGCTCCGCCTGAAGCAACATTTCCTTCAACAGTAACGTAACGAGTTCTATCTTTTCTAAATATCTGCGTCGGACCTTCTGACAATTTTGCATAAGCTACATTTCTAAGCCTTATAAGTTTATTATTAACATTATTTACATATATAGAGTCAAAAGTCTTGGCAATATCTTTTTCGCTATCTTCGTATTGAACTCTTATATCGTACTCAAGCCCGTGCTCTCTAAATTTTCCTGCTAAAGCACCGTCAATCATGGCTCTTACTTCGTTTCCGACAACTACTGAACTTACGCCATAATGTTCCATTTTCTTAGTATCCATCTCAATGCGGACTTCAGGTTTTCCGGGCTTATAATTGGAATGTATGTCAACAAATTGCGGTATATTTTTATACCTATTTATAAGTTCTTGTGCCGCATCGTATAATACATCAACATCTGCACCTCTAAGTTCTACAACAAACTCACTATTATTTCCTCCACCTAAAGACTGCCTTACTATTGAAATTTCCAATTTATCGCCGTACTTATCATTTAAAATTTTTCTAAAATAATCTTTCATTCCCGAAGTGGTAAAAGTTCTTTTAACTGCACTTTCATCTTTTTCTTTTTTACTAAACAACTTTGTAATAAGTCCGCCTTTAGAATTGTTAGGAACCATTTTAACATAGATAGCTGCCTCATTTGAAAGATTAGAAAACATATCGCCAGAACCCACAGTTGAAGAAACAAGTTCAATGTTAGGATCGTTCATAATTATAATTTCTATCTCTTTGGCATACCTATCCATTTGATCTAGAGAAGTTCCGGGCTGAGCTGTAAGATTTATATTAAATTCGCCCCATTCAGAAGCGGGCATAAAAGTTGTTTTTAAAAACTTTTTAGCTACTCCTATTGTAGAAATGAAAATTAAGAAAGATATAGCTAATGTCGCAAATTTCCAGCTGACAATAAAATGCCTTTGTTTACCTGCAAAATTAAAAGGAACGTTTAGAATATTCTTCTTGACTATAAACGTTATAAGAGCTTTATATAGGTTCTCGCAAAACGAAAAAACTGCATTAAACCAATCCACAGTTAAACGCCTAAAAGTTTTTACAATTATTGCTCTAACTTCTCCTAATTTTGATTTTTTTGACGTTTTAGCCACGCCGTGTTCTTGGATAATATAAGCGGAAAGCATAGGAGCTATTGTCAAAGCGTCTATAATAGAAATAATCATCGCAAACACTACAGTTAATCCAAATTCTTTAAAGAACTTTCCCATTATTCCGCTTAAAAAAGCAACTGGCAAAAATACAGCTATAACCGTACTTGTTGTGGCTATAACAGCTAAAGTAACTTCATTAGTGCCGTCAATTGCCGATTTTACAGGGTTTGAGCCTTCTTCATAATGCCTGAAAATATTTTCGCGGACAACAATAGCGTCGTCAATCAATAAACCTACTGCAAGAGATAAGGACATCAAAGAAAGCACATTCAAACTAAAACCAAA
>JAITKZ010000095.1 GCA_031278115.1 Endomicrobium sp. | reverse complement strand
AAACTTACTATTTCATTGTCACTTATGTTATCAAGATATTTAACTAAAGCTCTCAAACTGTTCCCATGAGCAGCTATAATAATCTTTTTGCCTGCCTTTATCTGAGGAACTATTTCATTCTCCCAGTAAGGAACTACTCTTTCTACTGTGTCTTTTAAGCATTCTGTCAAAGGAAGCTCTTTTTTTGTAAGACCAGCGTATCTTATGTCTTTGCCAGGATACCTAGTGTCACTTTCTTCCAAAGGCATGGGAGGTGTATCATAACTTCTTCTCCAAATTTTTACCTGCTCTTCGCCATATTTTGCTGCTGTTTCAGCTTTGTTTAGCCCCTGCAAGGCACCATAATGCCTTTCATTTAACTTCCAACTTTTAATAACTGGAATCCATACCTGATCCATAGTATTAAGTACATTCCAAAGGGTCTTTATAGCTCTTTTAAGAACTGAAGTATATGCCAAATCAAAAGTAAATCCGTCTTTTTTTAACTGTTCGCCAGCTTTTAATGCTTCTTGTACACCTTTTTCAGATAAATCAACGTCAGTCCAGCCTGTAAATTTATTTTCTTTGTTCCAAGTACTTTCTCCGTGTCTGATTAAAACAATTTTATACATCGCCAAACCTCCAATTTATAATTTCAGACATTATATTATATTTACAATCTAAAGACAATTTTAGGAAATTATATTGTTATTAAAATTCACCCTTATATAAAATATATGGTACTATTACATTAATGAGATAATACAATTGTATGTAGATTCTTTAATTTGATATATATCTTAGTGTATTCATAAAATTATTAATTATAAATAAAGGAGAATATATGAAAAAAATCTTTTTGAGTTTAGTATTAGCAGTATTCGTTTCGGTTGGTGCTACAGCAAGTAATGGAGAGATAAATGCAAAAATTGGCTGGGATGGTAGAGGTAAGACTAAAGATTTATACAAACAAGGAGAAGAAGGAAAATCAGAAAGTGGTTATTCTATTTCTGCAGAGTATCTTACCCATATACCAAAATTGGACTTTTTGAAATTTGGAGCAGGGTTACAGTATCTTTTCCCTAGGAAACTTGATACAAATTACGATGAAAAACTTTCTTTTCTGCCTGTTTATGTAACAGCTCAAATAAATCCTTACAGAGGTTTTTTTATAAAAGGCAATCTTGGGAAAAATATTTATTGTGGTGTTGATGAAAGATTTTTAGATGATGTATCCGGTGGACTGTATTATGCCATAGGACTTGGGTATGAATTCTCTTTTGGTCTTATAGTGGAAATTACTCACAACAAATATGAATGTACCGGAGCATTTGGAAAAAGCGTCCCAAGTTCTTCAAGTTCTTACGGATATCATGGCAGATTATATTATTCAAAAAACATCTTAAGTCTTGGATATAAATTCAAAATTTAGTTCCTAATTCTTTAATAGAAAAAGACTGTGAGAAAATAAATTTTCTCACAGTCTTTTTTCATATTCCTACATTAAAAAACCGCCCATATGGGCGCTTATAATTTTTAGTTTAGGGAACTTCTCAATAACTTTCAAAACTCTTTCAGGAGTAGCACGAACTTCCCCTTGCGAACTTATCTCTGCTCCACACTGCAGCAAAATAGTTAAATTTTGTTAATGTTATGTTTCCGCTGAAAAATAAACCCTTTTATTTTCCTTTTTCAAAAATAACTTCTGTTTTAATAATTTTTTCTGGGAAAATGACTTTGTGATTTTTTAAAACAACTTTCATTTTCGTACAATTGTCGTATAAATCAAAATAAAGAATGTCATTTTTATTCAATCTAATTGTTTCAGCAAAAGGTCTTTCAATTATGTACGTTTAAATCATCCTCGCTTGTTTATTAATCATCAACACTAACATGTTCAATAAATTCATAAGCTCTAGTCGCATTGCAGATAGAGCAGTTTAAATAATATTATTCGTTGTGCATTGTTCCCCCTTTATTTTGTACACCTTGCCGCTTTCTGTCTTTTTTCTTTTGAACAAACTTTCCCCTTCTCTCTTTTTAAATTGCAAAGAGACCATGTTTGCCACTTTTGTAATTATTTCGTTTAATTAATTTTCTGGAAGTTCAATTTTTATTTTTTCCACTTTTTTTATAGAATAAAAGAGACTGCAACTTGTGATTCCCCAATGCACCTAGTTACAGTCTCTTTTCGGTTAGGAAGAGATAACTTCCTATTTTTTTATTCTTAGTTTTCGTTTCAAGTTTTGGGCATGGGATTAGCATGTCTTTATAATTTAATGTTATTAAAACACTTTTTGGTGATAATGTCAAGTCTTATTTTCCTCGTCAATAAAATAGATTTATTAATGTTAAACTAACATCATTATGGATGTTTTATGAAAAATGCATTTGTTGGACAAAAAATTAAAAAAGCTATGAGAGAACTTGATTTAACACAGAAATCTTTAGGACAGAAAATTGGAGTGATTCAAACGCAGATTAGTAATTGGATAAATGGATACAGTAACCCTTCATTAAAATCTTTAAAGAAAATTGCAGAAGCAACAGGGAAACCTCTGTCATATTTTACAGAAGAGTCAGTTTCATATTCAGAAAACATTAATAAGAATTTAGGGGAAAATCAAAATATTGTTAGACATAACAATTCAAACAATGTTATATTTAATGAGCAACTTGAAGCATATCGGACACTTTTAGTTTCACGGGTAGAAAAAATAGAAAACAAGTTAGAAGTTCATACTGCAAAGTTGGACTTAATAATTGAAAAATTAAAAAATAAGAAGGAGGAAAAGTAAAAAGTATTAGTACTGTCTTTGTAAGGATAAATTTGAATATATCATCAATGTTGCTAAAGTTTCACAAATCTCTGCAAGAAATATTTTAATCTTCAAAAAAATGAGGCGTTGATAAATACCTTTCCCCTGTATCAGGCAAAATTACAACTATTCTCTTCCCAGAATTTTCAGCCCTCTTTGCAACTTCTGTAGCTGCGGAAAGAGCTGCGCCTGAGGAAATTCCAACAAGCAATCCTTCAAATTTTGCTGCTTCTCTTCCTTTATTAAACGCATCTTTGCTTGAAACTACAATAACTTCATCATAAATTTTTGTATTTAATGTCTTGGGGACAAATCCTGCACCTAACCCTTGAATTTGATGAGGACCCGAAAATCCTTTAGATAAAACTGGGGAATCCTCAGGTTCTACCGCAATTATTTTTATATTGGGATTTTTAGACTTTAAATACTCTCCTGCGCCGCTTATTGTTCCTCCTGTACCTACACCTGCAACAAAAACATCAACAATCCCATCGCAATCTTCCCATATTTCGGGTCCAGTGCTTGTTTTATGCGCAGAAGGATTTGCAATATTTGTAAATTGACCTGGAATAAATGAACCAGAAGTCTCTCTTGCCAATTCTTCTGCTTTTTCTATAGCCCCTTTCATTCCTTTAGCGCCGTCTGTAAGCACAATTTCCGCTCCATAAGCTTTTAAAAGCGTGCGCCGTTCAACGCTCATAGTTTCCGGCATTGTGAGGATAACTCGGTAACCTTTTGAAGCTGCTGTAAAGGCAAGACCTATACCTGTATTTCCACTCGTAGGTTCTATTATGACTGAACCTTTTTTAATTAAGCCTTTTGTTTCCGCTTCTTCTATCATAGCTTTTGCAACTCTGTCTTTAATACTTCCAGCAGGATTAAAATATTCTAATTTGGCAACAATTTCAGCCTTGAGATTATTTCTCTTCTCGTAATTACTCAACCTTAACAAAGGAGTTCTGCCAATCAAGTCTGTTATATTATTGTAAATTTTTGCCACTTTTCCTCCAAAAATAACACATACATTACATATATGCTTTAATATTACATTATTTTTTTGTTATCATCAATATGTAAAAGTTCATACACCAGAGGGTATGCAGGAAAGGTAAATAAAGATAGGATTTAAAATTGAAAAGAAGAACCTAAATGATAAAGTCAGGTATTAGTCGTCTTAAGATAAAATTAATCTTAAATTGTTATAACTCTAAAAATTATAAATTGGAACTAATATATCTTTTTTAGTAATGGGTCTGGACAAACTTATTCCATCAAAAGATGTGCATCTACTTAACGCTACATAAAGCTGTCCCGGAGCAAATGCTCCATACTCCATATCTATTATAATATTGTCAAATGTTTTCCCCTGACTTTTGTGTATAGTTACAGCCCAAGACAATTTTAATGGGTATTGTTTAAAAAATCCCATGCTTTCTGTTTCTATTTGTTCCTGTTTTTCATTCCACTTATATTTAAATAGTTCCCATTTAAAAGGTTCAACATATTCTGTTCTTCCGTTTGAAAATTT
>JAITKZ010000094.1 GCA_031278115.1 Endomicrobium sp. | reverse complement strand
AAACTTACTATTTCATTGTCACTTATGTTATCAAGATATTTAACTAAAGCTCTCAAACTGTTCCCATGAGCAGCTATAATAATCTTTTTGCCTGCCTTTATCTGAGGAACTATTTCATTTTCCCAGTAAGGCACTACTCTTTCTACCGTGTCTTTTAAGCATTCTGTCAAAGGAAGCTCTTTTTTTGTAAGACCAGCGTATCTTATGTCTTTGCCAGGATACCTAATGTCACTTTCTTCCAAAGGCATGGGAGGTGTATCATAACTTCTTCTCCAAATTTTTACCTGCTCTTCGCCATATTTTGTTGCTGTTTCAGCTTTGTTTAGTCCCTGCAAGGCACCATAATGTCTTTCATTTAACTTCCAACTTTTAATAACTGGAATCCATACCTGGTCCATAGTATTAAGTATATTCCAAAGAGTCTTTATAGCTCTTTTAAGAACTGAGGTGTATGCCAAATCAAAAGTAAATTCTTCTTTTTTTAACTGTTTGCCGGCTTTTAATGCTTCTTCTACACCTTTTTCGGATAAATCAACGTCGGTCCAGCCTGTAAATTTATTTTCTTTGTTCCAAGTACTTTCTCCGTGTCTGATTAAAACAATTTTATACATCGCCAACCCTCCAATTTATAATTTCAAACATTATATTACATTTACAATCTAAAGACAATTTTAGGAAATTATATTATTATTAAAATTCACCCCTAATGTAAAATATATGATACTATTTACATTAATGAGATAATATAATTGTATTTAGATCTTTAATTTGATATATGTCTGTGTATTCACAAAATTATTAATTATAAATAAAGGAGGAATATATGAAGAAAATCTTTTTGAGTTTAGTATTAGCAGTATTCGTTTCGGTTGGGGCTGTAGCAAGTAATGGAGAGATAAATGCAAAAATTGGACGGGATGTTATTGGAGCTAGTTGTAAAGATTTCTATGTACCAGGAGAAGAAGGAAAGACAGAGTGCGGTTATTCTATTTCTGCAGAGTATCTTACCCATATACCAAAATTGGACTTTTTGAAATTTGGAGCAGGGTTACAGTATCTTTTCCCTAGGAAAATTGATACAAATTACGACGAAAAAATTTCTTTTTTGCCTGTTTATATAACAGCTCAAATAAATCCTTACAGATGCTTTTTATAAAAGGCAATCTTGGGAAAAGTATTTATTGTGGTGTTGATGAAAGATTTTTAGAAGATGTATCCCGGGGGACTGTATTATGCCATAGGACTTGGGTGTGAATTCTCTTTTGGTCTTATACTGGAAATTACTCACAGTAGATATAAATATTCCGGAACAGATGGAAAAAGCACATATTATTACAAGTACGGCGACTTTTCAAGATTTGACCGTCCAATAAACACCTTAAGCCTTGGATATAAATTCAAAATTTAGTTCCTAATTCTTTAAAAAGACTGTGAGAAAATAAATTTTCTCACAGTCTTTTTTTCATATAATAAATCTATTAAAACTTCTTTCCACATTAAAGAACCGCCCATATGGTATCCTATATTTTTAGTTCAGGGAACTTCTCCATAACTTTCAAAACTCTTCCAGGAGTAGCACGAACTTCCCCTTGCGAACTTATCTCAGCTCCACAATGCAGCAAACTAGTTAGCTTTTGTTAATGTTATGTTTCCGCTGAAAAATAAACTCTTTTATTTTCCTTTTTCAAAAATAACTTCTGTTTTAATAATTTTTTCTGAGAAAATGACTTTATGATTTTTTAAAACAACTTTCATTTTCGTACAATTGTCGTATAAATCAAAATAAAGAATGTCATTTTTATTCAATCTAACTGTTTCAGCAAAAGGGCTTTCAATTATGTACATTTAAATCATCCTCGCTTGTTTATTAGTCATCAACAGCAACATGTTCAATAAATTCATAAGTTCTAGTCGCATTGCAAATAGAGCCGTTTAAATAATATTATTCGATGTGCATTGTTCCCCCTTTATTTTGTACACCTTGTCGCTTTCTGTCTTTTTTTTGAACAAGCTTTCCCCCTTCTCTCTTTTCAAATTGCAAAGAGACCATGTTTTCCACTTTTGTAATTATTTCGTTTAATTAATTTTCTGGAAGTTCAATTTTCATTTTTTCCACTTTTTTTATAGAATAAAAGAGACTGCAACTTGTGATTCCCCAATGCACCTAGTTACAGTCTCTTTTTGGTTAGGAAGAGATAGCTTCCTATTTTTTTATTCTTAGTTTTCGTTTCAACTTTTGGGCATGGGATTAGCATCTCTTTATAATTTAATGTTATTAAAACACTTTTTAGTGATAATGTCAAGTCTTATTTTTCCCGTCAATAAAATAGATTTATTAATGTTAAAATAACATTATTATGGAGATTTTATGAAAAATGCATTTATTGGACAAAAAATTAAAAAAGCTATGAGAGATCTTGATTTAACACAGAAATCTTTAGGACAGAAAATTGGAGTGATTCAAACACAGATTAGTAATTGGATAAATGGATACAGTAACCCTTCATTAAAATCTTTAAAGAAAATTGCAGAAGCGACAGGAAAACCTCTGTCATATTTTACAGAAGAGTCAGTTTCATATTCAGAAAACATTAATAAGAATTTAGGGGAAAATCAAAATATTGTTAGACATAGCAATCCAAACAATGTTATATTTAATGAGCAACTTGAAGCATATCAGACACTTTTAGTTTCACGGGTAGAAAAAATAGAAAACAAGTTAGAAGTCCATACTGCAAAGTTGGACTTAATAATTGAAAAATTAAAAAATAAGAAGGGGGAAAAGTAAAAAGTATTAGTACTGTCGTTTGTAAGGATAAATTTGAATATATCATCAATGCTGCTAAAGTTTCACAAATCTCTGCAAGAAATATTTTAATCTTCAAAAAAATGAGGCGTTGATAAATACCTTTCCCCTGTATCAGGCAAAATTACAACTATTCTTTTCCAGAATTTTCAGCCCTCTTTGCAACTTCTGTAGCTGCGGAAAGAGCTGCGCCTGAGGAAATTCCAACAAGCAATCCTTCAAATTTTGCCGCTTCTCTTCCTTTATTAAACGCATCTTTGCTTGAAACCGTAATAACTTCATCATAAATTTTTGTATTTAGTGTCTTGGGAACAAATCCCGCACCTAAACCTTGAATTTGATGATGACACTGAAATCCTTTAGATAAAACTGGGGAATCCTCAGGTTCTACCGCAATTATTTTTATATTGAGATTTTTAGACTTTAAATACTATCCTGCGCCACTTATTGTTCCTCCTGTACCTACACCTGCAACAAAAACATCAACAATCCCATCGCAATCTTCCCATATTTCAGGTCCGGTGCTTGTTTTATGCGCAGAAGGATTTGCAATATTTGTAAATTGTCCTGGAATAAACGACACAGAAGTCCCTCTTGCCAATTCTTCTGCTTTTTCTATAGCCCCTTTCATTCCTTTAGAACCGTCGGTAAGCACAGTTTCCGCTCCATAAGCTTTTAAAAGCGTGCGACTCTCAACGCTCATAGTTTCTGGCATTGTGAGCATAACTCGGTAACCTTTTGACGCTGCCGTAAAGGCAAGACCTATACCTGTATTTCCACTCGTAGGCTCTATTATAACTGAACCTTTTTTAATTAAACCTTTTGTTTCCGCTTCTTCTATCATAGCTTTTGCAACTCTGTCTTTAATACTTCCAGCAGGATTAAAATATTCTAATTTGGCAACGATTTCAGCATTGAGCTTATTTCTCTTCTCATAATTACTCAATCTTAACAAAGGAGTTCTGCCAATCAAATCTGTTATACTATTGAAAATTTTTGACACTTTTTCTCCAAAAATAACACATATATTACATATATGCTTTAATATTACATTATTCTTTTGTTATCATCAAATATGTAAAAGTTCATAAACCTGATAGTATGTAGGCAAGGTAAATTAAATTTAAATAAAGATAGGATTTAAAAGTGAAAAGAAGAACCTAAATGATAAAGCCAGGTATTAATGCCTTAAAATAAAATTAATCTTAAATGCTATAACTCTAAAAATTATAAATTGGAACTAATATATCTTTTTTAGTAATAGGTCTGGACAAACTTATACCATCAAAAGATGTACATCTGCTTAACGCTACATAAAGCTGACCCGGAGCAAATGCTCCATATTCCATATCTATTATAATATTGTCAAATGTTTTCCCCTGACTTTTGTGTATAGTTACAGCCCAAGACAATTTTAATGGATATTGTTTAAAAAATCCCATGCTTTCTGTTTCTATTTGTTCCTGTTTTTCATTCCACTTATATTTAAATAGTTCCCATTTAAAAGGTTCAACATATTCTGTTCTTCCGTTTGAAAATTT
>JAITKZ010000067.1 GCA_031278115.1 Endomicrobium sp. | reverse complement strand
TGTAAGAAAGGGGCAAGTAACAATATTTAAAAATGAAAGAAAAGAATTAGTATTACAACTTGCTGAAAATGAAGAACCTACTGCAGAAGATGTAAAAATTTGGATAGATATGGGTCTTGTAGAATTAGCTCATTTAACGAGTGAATTTGGAGGGGCATTGCCAGCTCTTGATTTGTCGTCGTAAAATTTACCATATAAAAACAACATAGCTGAATTTTATTCCAGCTATGTTATTTTCAGAAGAATATTCAATATAAAGTCAATTTGCAGGACAAGTCGTACTAAAACCTTTGGGGGGATCACCATCATCGTTCTGTGGCAATACAAAGTATCTAGGAAAATTTAAATACTTGATGTTTATGTGAAGTGTTTCCCACCCTTTTTCACTCTCAAGTTGTGCAACCTCTTCTTTGGGGAGTTCAAGATATCTATATCTATGATACTTCAAAATCTCTATGTCCCTTGGATCCCATTTCTCTTCCTCTGCTGGAAGTTTAATTTGGCGAGGAAGAGGAAAAGACTTGTTTGGATGTGTTAATAAGGGCGACATAAGTCTAATATCGGTTTCGTTGGAAGATGGAAAGATGGAGTAAACATTGAATACATCCACGACCCCGCCCCATAGTCGTGCTGTAAACTATAGCGACATCTATAGCTAACGGGAACGACTCAAACCAGTATGCTGCAGTCCATATCGGAGTCGCCGCCACTGCGAGTCCGTGCCGTATTCCGCTCAGTCCATGCGTTAAAACTCTGTAGGTATGTTCGTTCATAAAATTTAATTCAACAACGATATATGTGTCATATCTTCGCCTGCCCCAATTGTCACTCTAATCGTGTAAAGTGAATCACGCCTTGCAATATTCATTCCAAGCGTCATGTCAAAATTGCGCCTATCTGTTTGGAAATTTCTGTAACCTCGTCGTAATAAACGGTTGACGGAGTATAATGTTGCACGCGAATCGGGGTGAAGAATGCGCGAAATGACGAGACTAAAGACTGCGAGGCTCCAATAAATGGATAATAGTAAGGACAGCCCATGCCCTTAAGAATGTATCCAATTCCTTCACCAATTTTAGCCCCGTCGTATTTATCGGAAGTCAACTGTTCTAAAATTTGCGTCCCTCCGCGTGTATATCTCCCGTCGGTGGCAATTGCAAATTGCAGACATATACCAAATATATTCGTCGCCAACGAATCTTTGCTCTCAATTATTTTTTTAGTGCGTTCTATCGTGCCGAGAATAGCGTACGGTGTCCATTTCTGTTTGATAACAATAGTGACTTTGTAAAAGCGATGTGAATATTGAAAGGTTCAGAATATTTGGCATAATAATGATACGAAACAATTGAGCATGGCTCAGAACGCCAATGTAACAAATTACAAGTCCTTGAAATTGTTGAATCTGTTTTTGCCAGAATTTGAGTTGAATTACCAATGGCTTGTGCTTGTGGAGACATCACTCCAAACGCAAGAGACAAAGCCAAACACATAATTTTCTTTCTTATCATAATGTGCCTCTTCTACAAAATTTTTAGTTTTTAATTATCTTATACTACGCTTTTCATATAATGTTCTTTAAATTTTTGAATTTTTCATAAAAAATGTAAAGCTTAATTTTAAGTTAGAAAAAAAAGGTAGAGTTAAGAAAAAAGGGTAGCTTTTCTTCTAAATTTAGCCTATAAATACCTATATTTTCTGTAATACTTCTTTATTATTTTGTATAACCACATCGCTATGTTTAAGCTGATAAGAGAAGATATTCAAACCGTTTTTCTCAAAGACCCTGCTGCGAGATCAAAGTTGGAAGTTATATTTTCTTATCCCGGACTACATGCTGTTATTTTGCACAGATTTACCAACAAACTTTGGAAAAATAAATTTTATTTTATGGCAAGATTTGTTTCTCATATAAGCAGGTTTGTAACTGGAATAGAGATCCACCCTGGCGCGGTAATAGGAAGAAGAGTTTTTATTGATCACGGAATGAGTGTTGTAATAGGCGAGACTGCAGAAATAGGCAATGATGTTCTAATATACAAAGGCGTTCTTCTAGGCGGGACGACTTTGGGAAAGAAAAAAAAGACATCCTACCTATTGGTGATAATGTGGTATTAGGCTCAAATGCCATACTTTTAGGAGCCATAAATATAGGTAAAAACGCCACGATAGCTGCAGCTTCTGTAGTTACACACGATGTGCCTGCAAATGCCACTGCTATTGGAGTTCCTGCTAGAATAAGCCTCGGACATAGTCCTGACGAAGTAAATAAACTTGAGCATGCAAAACTGCCAGACCCAATATCTGAAGCTATGAAATTTGTTTTGGAAGAACAAAAAATGCTAGAACAAAAAATAGCGGATAGAATTAGAATTCTTGAAGAAAAAAAATAAAGTCCATTTCAAACAAATAATAATATATCAACACTTATCGCGGTTTTATCAAGACGGAGGAAACCTATGAATCTTTCTAAGTTTACGATTAAATCCCAAGAGGCATTGGCGGATGCCCAAAATATAGCGGCTGAGTATGGTAATCAAGAAATTACAGCTGAACATGTTTTGTACGCTTTAGTTAAACAACAAGATGGTATAGTTGGGGCAATTATAAAGAAAAGTGCTGCTACTGGTCAGGAAGATATGCTGTTTTCAAACATATCAAAAGACTTGTTTTCCGAGATAGAAAAGAAAGTAAAAGTTTCCGGTGGAAACATATACCTTTCTCAAGGACTTACAAAGATTTTAAACAATTCCGAAAAATCTGCAAAAAATTTAAAAGACGATTACGTTTCTACAGAACATATACTTCTTGCAATAGCCGAAGAATCTTCAGAAACTGCTTCAAAAATACTCAAAAAATACGGACTCACAAAAGATGTCATTTTAAAAAACCTTGTAAGCATAAGAGGTGATCAGAGAGTAACGGATCAAAGCCCGGAAGATAAATACCAAGCTTTAGAGAAATATGGCAAAGATTTAACTGACTTAGCTAAAGGAGGCAAACTTGATCCTGTAATAGGCAGAGACGAAGAAATTCGTAGATGCGTACAGGTATTATCCAGAAGAACAAAGAACAATCCAGCAATAATCGGCGATCCGGGAGTAGGAAAAACTGCCATAGTTGAAGGTTTGGCTCAACGTATAGTTTCGGGCGATGTTCCTGAGAGTTTGAAAGACAAAAAAGTTATAGCTTTAGATTTGGGAGCTTTGATTGCAGGCGCCAAATACAGAGGAGAATTCGAGGATAGATTAAAGGCAGTGCTTAAAGAAATTCAGGTCGCGGGAGGCAGAATAATTCTTTTTATAGACGAGCTGCACACGATAGTCGGAGCAGGCTCTTCCGAAGGAGCTGTTGACGCGGCAAATATGCTAAAGCCTATGCTTGCAAGAGGCGAGCTTAAGCTTGTTGGCGCTACGACATTAGACGAATATAGAAGATATATTGAAAAAGACGCAGCATTGGAAAGGCGTTTTCAGCCTGTGTATGCAGTCGAGCCGTCTGTTGAAGATACGATAGCAATTCTTAGAGGAATTAAGGAAAGATACGAAGTTCACCATGGGGTAAAAATAAAAGATTCGGCTTTGGTTGCTGCAGCAACTCTTAGCGCAAGATATATAACAGATAGATATTTGCCCGACAAAGCCATAGATGTGGTTGATGAGTCTGCAAGTAAACTCAGAATAGAAATAGATTCCATGCCTACGGAGCTTGACGCTGCAGAGCGCAGGATAAGACAGCTTGAGATTGAAAAGCAGGCGGTAAAAAAAGAA
>JAITKZ010000099.1 GCA_031278115.1 Endomicrobium sp. | reverse complement strand
ATTGAGCCTTTAAATCAAGCAGCTTCGGGCATGCTTGTAATGCCGAAAGGTTATCTTAAGGAATATGCAAATATTTGCAAGCGTTACGGCATTTTGTTAATTTGCGATGAGGTTGCTACGGGATTTGGCAGAACTGGGAAAATGTTTGCAGTAGAGCATGAAGATGTTAAGCCTGACTTTATGTGTTTGTCAAAAGGAATAACAGGCGGATATTTGCCTTTGGCTGTTACTGCAACGACACATGAGATTTACAATGCTTTCTTAGGCAAGTATGAAGAGTTTAAAACGTTTTTTCACGGGCATTCTTATACGGCAAACCCTCTTGCTTGCGCAGCAGCAAATGCAACGCTTGATATATTGAAAAAAGATAATATTCTTATTAAATTACAGCCTAAAATTAAATATTTAGAAAAAGAACTTGCAGACTTATCCAAGCATAAAAAAGTAGGCAACATAAGGCATTGCGGACTAATGGTTGGCATAGAAATAGTTGAAGATAAAAAAACTAGTAAGTCTTATGATTACAAACTTAAACTAGGAGCAAAGGTTTGTACGAGTATGAGAAATAAAGGCGTTATTATAAGAAATCTTGGAGACACGCTGGTTCTCTTTTTGCCTTTAACGATTACCAAAAAAGAGATATCAAAGATAGTCACTACTGTTAAAGAAGAGATAAGTTGTTTATAAAGTTTCAAGGTGATATGAGCAGGTTTAAGTATTAGGTAAAACTAACAAAGCGCATTTTTTATACAGCATATTTAGGTTCATTTTGCGGCAAGTATAAAAATGTTTTTTTGAAAACATTTTTATACTTGTTTATGCTAAATACGCCTGACCACTTGAATTTGGTAATAGATACTGATAACTACATTGCCATATCTGCCCTTTGTGTGCTTGTCCTTTGATTCTGCCAATGCTGCCACTGCATACCATTTCATTGGATTTGAGGAAATGTGTTATATGGTGGTTGGTTTAGCCAATTTCTAAATTGGTAAAGCCAGCATGAAAACATAATACCAAGAACAATCCACTTTTGACATTCTTTAACAGTTTTTTGGGCTGCTTCTTTTGTTTTCGCAAGAAATGTTTTTTTCTGTTCACATTGTTTAGTCTCTTCTTTATTGGTGTAGCCTTCTGTCTGCCCATAACCTGAAGCAGATATAAAGCAACAGAGAATCAAAATTAGGCTTATTAGTTTTATTTTCATATTTTTTCACCTCCTTTTCTTTAAAATAGGTAGTTATTTAATATTTCTTTTATTTATATAGATTGTCTTTTGTCGTAAAATAATTGTACTAAGTAGATGTGGATTATTTTTGAATAAAAATGAAAAAAAATGTAATTTTTTTGCTTGGCAAAATGAAGATAGTGAAGAAAAAGATTTTTTATACCTAATGGTTTGGATAGTTGAAGTTAATTGCCTGAATATTACAACTTATGTTATTAAAGTATTTTCAAAAATTTTTCTATATCCTCTAGTGTATGACCTGCTGTAAGGGATATCCTTATTCTTGCCTGATTCTTAGGCACTGTGGGAGGTTTTATTACAGGGGTATAAATACCATTTTTAAGAATGTTAAATGATAATCTTTCTGTGTTTTCTATGCTGCCTATAATTATTGGTATTATTTGTGACTTGGAATTTGCGGTATTAAAATCTAAATTTGTAAGTTTGTTTTTCAATAAAGCTGATATATTATGTAAATGCTGCCTTTCTTTATCACTATTTTTTACAATTTCTAAAGATTTTAATGCTGCTGCACATATAGCGGGGGAAACAGCTGTAGTATAAATAAAGGCTCTGCTTTTATTTGTTAGGAAATCTCTAAGTTTTTGCGACCCGCACACAAACCCGCCTTGTACGGCAAATGCTTTTGACAGTGTGCCTATTGTTATATCTATCTGTTTTGAAACATCTAACATTTCAGCAAGCCCTTTACCTTCTTTGCCAAATACGCCTGTGGAGTGTGCCTCGTCAACCATGCTTACAGCACCGTATTTCTGACATAGTTGCACAAAATCTTTTAAAGGCGTAAAATCTCCGTACATAGAAAAAACAGATTCTGTTATTGCTAGCTTTATTTTATATTTAGAAGTTCTTTTCAATACTTTTTCAAAAGAATTCATATCACAGTGTTCATAAACAAAAATTCTTTTTCCTGAAAGTTTTGCTCCATCCCAAAGCGATGCGTGATTAAGTTTGTCCATTATTATGCAGGATTCTTGTTCATTTGACATTAATGCGCTTATAACGCCAACATTAGTTTGGTATCCGCTTGGAAAGATAAGAGCCGCCTGCTTATTTTTAAAATCAGAAAGTTTACATTCTAGTTCTTCGTGAATATCAATGTTGCCGGATACAAGTCTGGAAGATGTAGCTGCAAAACCGTATTTTTCAATATTTTTTATAGCAGCTTTAGTTATTTCTTTATTTCCTGCAAGGTTTAAATAATTATTAGAAGAAAAATTTATTAATTCTGTACCGTTTATTTTTATTTTTGCAGATGGCGCAGACTGTAAGCAGTACAATGTTCTAAGAAGTCTAGCATCTTTTATTTCAGATATTTTTTTTGATAAAAACTTGTCAAGCATTTATTTATATCCAATGACTTTCTCTAATAATGTATGAATTTTTATTATACCATTTATGTATAGGTTAAAAGAGAGAATAGAGAAAGTAAAAGAAAGAAAAGAAGGAATTAGAAGAAAAAAGTGGATAAAGGTCAAGGAGTGGATGCTGCAACTGGGAACTAAGTTCCAGTGCAGGATGACACAAGCGTAGCAGAATGAGAGATAAGGCTTGGGTGGCACTCAAGGCGTAGAACGTCGCATATGTATATAACCAATACAATTTATTGATCACATTTTTGGCTTTTGTTAGAATGAAAGAGGAAAAATTCAAAAGGAGTTATATATGAAAACTTATAGGAAAGAGTTGGTTTTTAACATTAATAAAAGAGTTGATTTTGTAAATATAAGCGAAGAAGTTGAGAATGTCGTTTTAGAAAGCGGCGTTAAAGAAGGTCTTGTACTTATAAATGCTATGCATATAACGGCAAGCGTTTTTATAAATGATAATGAATCAGGTTTGCATTGGGTGGAGAAGTTGTAGTTGCAATAACAAACGGCAGACTGGATTTTGGTCCGTGGGAACAAATATTCTATGGAGAATTTGACGGCATGAGACGTAAAAAAGTTTTAATAAAAATTATAGGTGAATAATTTTTATTATGTTGTAAATTTTTTTAAAAATAATGCGGAGCCTTGTCCGCCAAAACCAAATGATAAAGTAAGCGCTGAATTTATAATTTTCTCTTTTGCAAAATTAGGAGTATAGTCTAAACCTAAATTTATGTCTGTATTTTTAAAGTTTAGCGTTGGTGGAACAATATTATTTTCCATTGCCAAAGTTGAAAAAACTACTCCTGCCAAACCAGAAACACTAAGCATATGTCCTATAGCAGCTTTTGTAGAACTTACTGAAATTTTGTCTGTGCCTTTAAAAGTTTTAGTAATAGCCAAACTTTCGTTGTAGTCGTTCAATTTTGTTCCAGTACCATGAGCATGTATATAATCTGGCGTTTGAGAATTTGCAGCCTTTCTTACGATGTTTGCCATACTTTTGTAAGAAGTGATAGATAAAAGTTTGTCAGAATACATACCGTTTGCAATGCCATCTATTTCGCAATAAGCTTTAGCGTTTCGTGTTAAAGCTTTTTCTATATTTTCAATTACAACGAAACACGCGCCTTCACCAACTGCAAATCCGTCCCTATTTTTGTCAAAAGGACTTGGAGTATGTTTTGTTAAAACGCCCATTTTTTTGAACCCTGCAATATACAATGGGTGAATTGAAGTTTCGCTGCAGCCGCATATGACGGCATCGCATAGTTCATTTTTTATAAGTTGGCAGCCTTTTATAATTGTGAGAATTCCAGTTGCACAAGCTGCGGAGAGAGTTATACTTTCACCGTAGAAGCAGAAAGTTTCTTTTAGTTTGTTTGTAAGGGAGTTTTCAAGAGAAAAGTCATTTCTAAAAAGATTGATTTTGCTTTCGCCAAGACATAATCCTATTCTTTTGCGGTCAAAATCTGAATTATTTAAATCTGAATCTGAAACAGCTTCCAAAATGGCACTTTTTGCCATCTCATATTGGCGTTCGCTTTCTTGCATAACAAAGCCGTTGACGCATGCGGAATGTATGTCTAAAATTTTATTGTATTTAACAGCCGATTCAGAATTTATAAGCCTTTTCCAATTAGTTTCTTTTCCTGTCCCCAGTGGTGAAACTATGCCTATTCCTGTAATGCCTAACTTCATTTACTAACCCTCAAGGATAAGTCCTAATAAAGAAAAACGTATTTATGCAAAAATAAAAACTGCTAACGCCAAAATTGCCAAATCAAATATGCCTATCAAAAAATCTCTAAGATTTGACTCTTCCCCAACATAGCTGGGATTGTATCCACAAAGATTAAATTCGTCAAATTCTTCGTAAATACATGATTTTGGAATGTCGGAATCAACTGAAATATTATCTGTAGCACAATGAGTATATCTTGTTCCATTATAATCAAAAAATATGAACGGTTCATAAAGATCTTTTAATTTTAATGCATAACCTGACATGCAAACTATGCAACAAAATAAAACTGCTAAACAAACAGACAACTTAATCTTTTTCATACCCACTTTCTTCATCTTTATAATATTTACAATAACCTTGAATCAAAATTAAACATTTGTCCTGACACTGTTTTTACTTGTGATAAAAACACTATAAAACTAGTAAGTTCTTTAATATCAGTCGTTGTATTTAAAACACTTTCTTTTTTGACGATATCTATATATTCGTTACTTGAATTTCCACCCATACCTGAAAGATGAAATCCCGGTAAAACTGCGTTTACTGTTACTCCAAAACGACCTCCTTCTCTTGCCGCTGTTTTTGTAAGAGCTATAACACCGGCTTTAGCTGCTGAATAATTAGCGTTGCCTATGTAAGACTTAAATACTGAAATTGATGCAATGTTTATTATAGATCCATCTTTTTGTTTTATCATTTGTTTCAGCGACTCTTTAACCATATAAAAGGTTCCGCTTAAATCAGTTTTTATAACTGAATTCCACATTTCATCGGTCATATTAAATATTGTGGCTCCTGACGCAATAGATGCATTGTTTATAACGCAGTCTATTTTGCCGAATTCGGTAGAGGTGTTTTTTATCAAATCTTTTACTTCTTTGTAATTTGATATATCTGTTTTAACAAACTTGGAATTTGGAATTTCAAAATCAGGAGCGTTATTTTTGTAGCAGCCGCAGACATTCCAATCATTTTCGCAAAAAGCTAAAGCCAGCTGTTTGCCTATTCCTCTTGAAGCTCCTGTTATTAAAACTGTTTTCTTTTCCATAGATTTTATATCCAAGCCTATACCGTCAGATTATACAAAATTTGGTATAATTCTTTATTAATTATTAGTGTAATGTTAGATTTTTGAAGGGGTTTATTAAATGGATATGGATAAAGTTTACAATTCTAAAGAAGTTGAAAAAAAATGGAGCAAATATTGGGTAGAAAATAAAACATTTTCAGCAAAAATAGATAAAAATAAAAATCCGTTTACAATAGTAATACCACCTGCAAACGTAACTGGCTCTTTGCATATGGGGCATGCTTTAAATACTACTTTGCAGGATATTATAATAAGGTTTAAAAAAATGCAAGGGTATAACACTTTGTGGGTGCCAGGCACAGATCATGGTGGAATAGCTACGCAAAATGTAGTTGAAAAACTTCTCAAAAAAGAAGGAATAACTAAATATGATTTGGGACGAGAGAAATTTTTAGAAAAAATGTGGCAGTGGCGAGATGAAACAGGCGATACAATATTAGACCAGCTCAAAATGATAGGCTGCGGGTTAGACTGGGACAGAGGTTCTTTTACAATGGACGAAAGTCGCTCTAAATCTGTAAAAAAGGCGTTTATACAGTTATTTGAAAAAGGGCTTATATATAGAGGCAAAAGGCTTGTAAATTGGTGTCCTAGATGTTCAACGGCGTTGTCTGATATAGAGGTAGAATATGAAGATGAAAAAAGCAATCTATGGCATATAAAGTATCCTTTAAGAGATTCTGACGGTTATGTTATTGTTGCAACAACGCGTCCTGAGACAATGCTTGGCGATACTGCAGTTGCCGTAAACCCTGAAGATGAAAGATATACTCATTTAGTAGGTAAAAGTTTAAAACTTCCTTTAGTAAACAGAGAAATAAAAATAGTTTCAGATTATATTGTAGATAAATCTTTTGGCACTGGAGCTGTTAAAGTTACACCTGCTCACGATGCAACAGATAACGAAATAGCAAAAAGAAGTAATTTAGAAACAATAGAAATAATAGATACTAAAGGCAAAATGATAAATGTGCCTGAGAAATATCAGGGATTAAGCGTTGAAGAAGCAAGAAAAGAAGTAATTAAAGATTTAGAAGAAGCAGGTTTTTTGGTAAAAATAGAAGATTATGCTCATTCTGTAGGCAGATGTTACAGATGTTCAACTAAAATAGAGCCTTTAATATCTGAACAGTGGTTCTTAAATGTTGGAGAAATGTCTAAGAGAGCTGTAGATGCGGCTAATGATGCTAAAACGGTTTTCCATCCTCAATCTTGGAAAAGACCTTATATTTTATGGCTTGAAAACTTAAGAGACTGGTGTATAAGCCGCCAGATATGGTGGGGACATAGAATACCGGTATATTATTGTGTTGACGACAAAGGCAACAGAACAAGTTGTAAGCCTGTAGCTTCTTTTGACAAACCTAAAGAATGCCCTCACTGTAAAGGTAAAAACTTTGTGCAGGACGAAGATGTTTTGGATACATGGTTTTCTTCAGCTTTGTGGCCTATAAGCGTGTTTGGCTGGGGTGAAAACGAAAACAGCCAAGACTTGAAATATTTCTATCCAACAGCTGTTTTGGCTACAGGACACGAGATAATTTATCTATGGGTTGCAAGAATGGTTCAGTTTGGTCTTGAATTTATGAAAGATGTGCCGTATAAAGACATATTTATACACGGTATAGTTAGAGATAAGCACGGCAAAAAGATGTCAAAATCTTTAGGTAATGTGGTTGATCCACGCGATATTATTGAAAAATATGGCACAGACGCTCTAAGATTTGCTTTGGCCCAGTCTGCCGCTCCTGGAAGAGATATGCAGATTTCTGAAGAGTCTTTTTTAGCTGCAAGAAATTTTTCAAATAAAGTTTGGAATGCGTCAAGATTTATACTTATGAACTTGGAAGGCATAGACAAACTTGATGAAGACATAAACTCTGCTGAGCTTGCCGACGAATGGACCATAGCTGAATTTGAAAGTACTCTTGCAAAAGTTAAAACAGCTTATGATTCTTATAATATTGATACAGCTGCAAGGGAAATTTATGATTTCTTCTGGACAAAGTACTGCGATTGGTATATAGAGTTGTCAAAAATACGTATGATGTCTTCCGATATTAACGTAAAAAAACAAGTACTTTCAATACTTGTTTATATATTAAAAGGAACTTTGCAATTATTATCACCTATAATGCCGTTTATAACTTCGGAAATTTGGCAAATATTAAACAAAGATGAGAAAATAATAGCCGAAAGCGTATTTCCCAAGATAAAATCTTCAGGATTTTTAGAGTCTTTGGAGAAAATGAGAACAGTGCAAGATATAATTGTGAAAATAAGAACGCTAAGAAGTGAGATGAATATCTCGCCTGTTGTTCAAATAGAGGCATTGTTTAATATTTTAGATGAGAATAAAGAAAAAACTATGAGAGAAAACGAAAGTTATATAAAACAACTTGCCAAAATAATATCCATACGGTTTGGCAAAAATATTGAAAGACCTAAAAATTCAGCTCTAGCTGTTGCTGGCGGGTTTGAAATATTTCTTCCTTTAGAAGGGCTTATTGATATAGATAAAGAAAAGACAAGGCTTGCTAAGGAAATTGCTCTTGCAAAGCAAGAGGTTGAAAGAACAATGTCAAAATTAAATAATGAGAACTTTGTTAAACGTGCGCCAAAAATTGAAATAGAAAAAATCCAGGCAAGGCTTAATGACGCTAATTTAAAAATTGAAAAGATAAGCGAAAGTTTAAAATTTTTGAAATAAGCGACTTTTCATAAATAATAGGTTCTATGAAGTTCTTATTGATGGATAAAATAAAGATTGAAAGTTATGTCCTTATAAAAAATTTAAAGAATTTTATTTTTTCAGTTTTGTGTTTTAATAATAACGTAAAATCTTTTTAAAAGGAGTTATAAAATGAAAAGGCTATTTAGAAACCTTATTCTAATTCTATTTTTGTTTTTAATTGGCGCAACATCATATGTCGCTTGGGCAAATACTTTAAATCCTAAAGAAATCTATGTGTTTGACATGGATGGAACACTCACACCATCAAGGCAACCTATGCAAAAAGAGTTTGCCAAATGGTTTAAAAAGTTTATTGCTAGAAATGATGTTTATCTTGTAACTGGTTCTGATATAGGTAAAATTAAATCCCAAATAAAATTTGCAAAAACATGAAAGGTATTTTTGCTGTTATGGGCAACGAATATTACGAACATAATAAGCTTATATATAAAAATGATTTTATTTTTGACAAAAAACTCTTGGAAATGTTGGAAGATTTTAGAAAAAACACTAAATATCCCCATAAATTGTACCCTAGTTATATAGAATTTAGAACTGGCATGATAAATTTTTGTGTTGTGGGGAGAGATTGTCCACCAGAAGAGCGTAGCCGGTATAAGGACTGGGATGATATTGCAGGTGAAAGAGTTGCAATGCAAAAGCATCTAGCGCCATTATTCCCAAATTTAGATTTTACAATTGGAGGGGCTATTAGTATGGATATTGTTCCTAAAGGAAAAGGGAAAGAACAGGTCGCGGCCATTTTGAGGAATAAATTCCCTGATTCGCTAATAATTTTTGTAGGCGACCGAACTGAAAAAGGCGGGAATGATTATTCCATAGCGCAGAGACTTTTGGAACTTGGCAACAGCAAAATAGTTCCAGTTGATAATCCCAGTGATACTATGAAAAAATTGAGTAACAAAGTTAAATAAAAATAGATGGTATTTTAGTTTTTACAGGATAAAGACCTAAAGTAAAGAAATGAAAGAAACCCTATTTAAGTAACTTATTACCAAAACCAAAAGAAAAAACGTAAAAGACAAATTATAAGTGGCTAAACTTATTGCAGGTAAACCTCTTGAAAGGAGTTAGCCGGTGCTGTAGAAAAAGACATAAAAACATATTTAAAAATTTATATTAGATAAAGAAAAATTTAAATGATAAAAGAAATAATACTTGCAACAGGCAATAGACATAAAGTTCAAGAGATGAAAGAAATTCTAAAAGATTTAGGTATTAAAGTTACTCCTATGATTTCTTTTCCACAATATCCAAACACAGAAGAAGACGGCAAAACTCTTGAAGAAAATGCTATAAAAAAAGCAAAGGAAACTGCTAAATTTTTTGGGAAATGGACTTTAGCCGACGACTCCGGGCTGGAAGTTGATTATTTAGATGGAGCGCCCGGTGTTTATTCGGCTAGATATGCTGGAGAAAAATGTCTTTATGAGGATAATAATAAGTTGCTTAAGGTTTTAGACGGAGTGCCTCTTGAAAAAAGGACTGCAAAATTTAGGACTGTAATAGCGATTTCAAGCCCTGATGGAAGAATCAATTTGGCAGAAGGCAAAATTTTTGGTATAATAACTCTCCAATCTTTAGGGAGCAATGGTTTTGGTTATGACCCAGTTTTTTATGTCCCTGAGTATGGTAAAACTTTTGCAGAGTTAAGTACATATATAAAAGATTCTATTAGCCACAGGGCGATAGCTTTACAGAAGGCTAAAGAAATTATAAAGAGTTTATAGAAGTTAACCGGGGAGTAGCGTAATTGGCTATCGCACCTGCTTTGGGAGCAGGAGGCTGTGGGTTCAAGTCCCGCCTCCCCGATATTTTTTTATAATCCTTCTTACGTAAAAATCTTTACTTATTTTGGAACTTTTGTGAGTAAAAAAATAAGCAATCCTATTAAAGCAGGTAATATAATAATTATTTCTGGACCTTCTGGAGCCGGCAAAAGCAGCATATGCGAAGCTGTTTTGGCTGAGGGTAAAAAAAATATAACTTATTCAATATCTTATACTACAAGATCCCCTAGACAATGCGAAAAAAATGGTAAAAATTATTATTTCATAAGTGAAGATAAATTTAAGCAAATGATTAAAGAAAAGAAGTTTGCCGAGTGGGCTAAAGTACATGGCAATTATTATGGCACTTCAAAAGAACTTCTTAATAAAGCTCTGAGCGTTGGCAAAAATATAATTTTAGAGATAGATGTTCAGGGTGGAGCAAGCCTCAAAAAACAGTATCCAAACAATTCTTGTATGATTTTTATAATGACGCAGGATTTTAAGACTCTTGAAAAAAGATTAATGGTAAGAAATAAAGACTGCAAAGAGACAATATCTATGCGTATGCTTAACGCTAAAAAAGAGCTTAAATATCTTCCTAAGTATGAGTATTTGATTATAAATAAAAAATTAGATGAAGCTGTAAATGCAGTAAAAACAATAATAAAATCGTTGGAATATAAAATAGAAAAAGGTAGAATATATTTTGATTAAAAGTTGTACTCTTGGAGGAATAAATGGTATTAACGGAAAGTCAATTAGGAGCAGCAGTATCTTCATCTAAATTGGGTAGGTATGATATAGTAAAACGTGCCATAGAATGGATTCATTTAAACATACAAAACGAAGAATTTAGAAAATTGGATCAAGCGGGCATTATAAAAAAAGCTCTAAGTGACATTGTTACAGATGTGGCTACTCTTGAGAAAATGGAAGAACTTCGCAAAAAAATGAAAAAAGTCAAAGCTGTTTCACGTGAGCAAGAATATTACTAAAGATTTTTAAGGTAAAAAATGTCCTTGGAAAATAAGAATGTTGTTTTAGGTATTTGTGGAAGTATTGCAGCGTATAAAAGCTGTGATATTATAAGAGGACTTGTTAAACTTGGCGCAAATGTAGAGTGTATCCTCACAAATGGAGGGGAGAAGTTTGTAACTTCTCTTACGCTGCGGACCCTTTCAAAAAATAAAGTTTACTCTGGAATGTTTGATATCGCTGATAATTGGGAAATAAATCATATATCTTTGGCAAAAAAAGCTGATGTTATAGTTGTTGCTCCAGCTACCGCTGATATTATTGCAAGATTTGCTTGCGGAAGGGCTGACGATTTGCTTACGTGTACTGTCCTCGCTTCTAAGGCAAAAATTTTGATATGCTCTGCGATGAATTCTAGTATGTTAAACCACAAAGCTACGCAAAACAATATTGAGACTTTGAAGAGTTACGGTTATAAATTTGTTATGCCTGAAAAAGGCGAGCTTGCGTGTGGTGATTGTGGTGATGGTAGGCTTGCTTATGTAGAGACAATAGTTTCTGTAGTTGAAGGTCTGTTTTCATAATGTCTAAAAAACTTACATTTTTAATTCTATCAGGTCCAACCAAAGAATATATAGATCCTGTCAGATATATAAGCAACGAATCGTCTGGGAAAATGGGGTTAGCTTTAGCTGACTATGCCGTAAAAAATGGATATAAAGTTATTTTTATTTCAGGTGAAGTTAAAAAATATCCTAAAAGAGTAGAGCTTGTAAAAGTCACAACTGCTCTTGAGATGTTTAAAGCGTCTAAATTAAATTTACAGAAAGCCGACATTATTATAAGCGTGGCTGCAGTTGCTGATTATAGACCTGCTAACTTTCAAAAAAATAAAGTAAAAAAGTCTGGTAATTCAATGTTACTAGAACTTAAAAAGAATCCGGATATTATAAAATATTGCGGTAAAAATAAATCTGATCAAGTTGTCGCTGGTTTTGCTCTTGAAACCCAAAACCTTCTTGCGAATGCCAAACTTAAATTAAGAAGCAAAAACTTAGACTTAATTGTTGCCAATGGGAGAGATTCTTTTGGTTATGAGAAGGCTACTGTTTATTTGATGATCTCTGATAGTATTATAGAGATAAAAAATAGAAGTAAGAAATTTATAGCGGGAAAAATTATAGATGAAACAGTCAGAATATTTGAAAATATTAAATCTTTCAAAAAGAACACTTGAAGAATATTTAAATTGGGGAGAAATTGAAATTCCTAGAATGCCTATTGATAAGAGAAGTTCAAAAGAAGAATCTGTAAAAACATTTTCCCAAAAAAAACAATCTGAAAGTGTCTTAAGTCCTAAAGAAATGCTTGAAACATTAAAAAGGACAATAGATTCTTGTAAAGAATGCTCTTTAGGAAACAGTAGATTAAATACTGTTATCGGTGTAGGTTCCCCGACAGCAGACTCAATGTTTGTGGGTGAAGGTCCGGGTTTTGACGAAGATCACAAAGGTGAGCCTTTTGTTGGTAAGGCAGGACAGCTTTTGACAAAAATTATTGAAGCTATGGGTTATACAAGAGAAAATGTTTACATAACAAATATTGTTAAATGCCACCCTATGATAGATCCTACAAATCCTGAGAAGAGATCTAACGACAGACCTCCTGCTCCGCTTGAGATGGAAACTTGCAAACATTATTTAGATAAGCAAATAGAGATTATCAAACCTAAAATTATCATAGCTTTAGGCGCATCTTCAGCAAAATGTCTTTTGTATAGCGAAGAGTCTATAAGTAAAATTAGAGGCGTTGTAAAAGAATATAAAGGCATAAAGCTTATGCCTACATACCACCCTGCAGCTTTACTCAGAAACCCAAGTTTGAAAAAATTTGTTTGGGATGATATAAAAAGAGTAATGCATTATTTGGATATAGGCGAGATATGATAGTTTTAGACGTAGCTGTCCCAGTACCTTTAAACAAAACTTTCCATTATCTGCCATCAGAAGGCGTAAATCCTGAAAGTATTGTTGGTAAAAGAGTTAAAATTCCGTTTGGGAAAAGAATTTTAACAGGTTATGCTGTTACGTGTTTGTATATTGAAGAAGATTCGTCTTTTAAGTTAAAGCAGATTATAGAAGTTGTAGACGTTGAAGTTTTAATTGACAACGAAACAATAGACCTTGCAGACTACATATCAAAAAGTTATATATGTTCTTTAGGCGAAGCTTACTCTTCTATAATACCTATTTCCATGCAGGTCCCTAAAAAAATTTCTAAAAAGAGAAAAGATGTTTTTGAACTTTCATATGAAAGACATGTTTTAAATGAGCATCAAAGAAACGCTGTTTCAGTAATAAATGCGTGTTTGGACAAAAATTCTTACAACGTTTTTCTTGTACATGGCGTTACAGCTTCTGGTAAAACCGAAGTATATATAAACGCCATGGAGTATGCTCTAAATCAGGATAAAAATGTAATAATGCTTATTCCTGAAATTTCACTTACGCCTCAGTTTGTGGATATAATGACAAGAAGGTTTGGTTCTAAAATAGGTGTTTGGCATAGCGGTATTACGAATGTTGAAAAATATAAATTATTTCATAAGGCAAAAATAGGCGAAATAAAAATAATGCTTGGAGCAAGATCTGCAATTTTTGCCCCGTTCAAAAAATTGGGCGTTATCATTATTGATGAAGAACATGAACATACATATAAACAAGAGCAAAAGCCTTCTTATGATGCAAGAGAAATTGCAAAGTGGAGGGGAAAATACCATAATGCCGTTGTTATTTTTGGATCAGCTACGCCAAGCCTTGAAACCTATAGAGATGCGCAAGAAAAGAAAATCGGTTTAATAGAACTAAACGAGCGTATTGATAAAAAAGAATTGCCTGAAGTAAAAATTATTTCGCTTAAAGAAAGACTTTTTAAAACAAGTTTGCTACTTCCTAAAACTGTTGACTCAATATCAAAAGCTTTAGCTCGTAAAGAGCAGATAATAGTTTTTTTGAACCGCAGAGGGTATTCTCCGGCGATTATGTGCAAAAAATGTGGCACTGTCTTCCAATGCCATAAATGCTCTATATCTATGGTTTTTCACAGAAATCCAGATTTAGTGAAGTGCCACTACTGCGGAGAAACAAAACATTTGCCGATAACGTGTTCTGTTTGCAAAGGCAGAGAAGTTACTGTTTTTGG
>JAITKZ010000025.1 GCA_031278115.1 Endomicrobium sp. | reverse complement strand
TTCTTCAGTTTCAAGTAGAAAATTTGAAAGAACCGGAAGTGTGCTTTTAGATGAAGCTACAGGAGATATTGTTTGTATTCCCTTACTAAGCTCTTCTTTTCCACAAATTACTCTCATTTATTTCCTCCTGGTTTAATGAAAAATTACATTTAGTTGTAATAGTGTTCTGTATATTGTTGATAAGTTGTAAATAACCAAAAAAAATTATAATTACCAATTAAAATTAAACAGAAATTTCAATGATAATTTTGTTGATAAATTATCATAGTTATCCATACTATTATTGGACAACATTATTATACAATTTTTTGAAAAGTTATGCACAGTATTTTGCTTACTAATAAGAAGTTAATTTTATATAAAAGTTATTCTTTTTTACTGGTAAAACCTGAGTTTATCAGATAGGTAAAAGTATATAGTTTTTTGAAGATCAAAAAGATGAAAAGTGGGAGTATTTCACTTAAGTAGATTAATCTGAATTACGAATTTTTTTAATTATTTGGTTGATTTTAGCGTTAAAATAAGGATCTGAATCCATTTTTTCTTTGATTTTGTTACAGGCATGCATAACTGTTGAGTGATCTCTTCCACCAAAAGCTTCGCCAATGGCATTTGTAGAAAACTCATCGCTAAGCGTTCTGGCAAGATACATGGCTATTTGTCTTGGGAAAGCTATGACATCAGTTCTGCGTTTAGATTTCATATCTCTTAAATCAATACTAAATTCGTCAGCAACAACTTTCTGAATGCCTTCTATTGTTATATGAGCCGATTCATCTGTCTTTATAATATCTCTAAGCATTTTTTGTACAGAATCAACAGTCAAAGGGGTTCCTGTGAACAAAGAAAATGCAGTTATTCTTAAAAGAGATCCTTCTAATTGTCTTATGTTAGACTTAACTTGGGTAGCTATATGCAGAACAACATCATCAGGCACATAAATTTTTTCTTCTTCGGCTTTTTTACGCAAAATAGCAATTCTTGTTTCTAAATCAGGTTGTTGAATATCAGCTATAATGCCCCATTCAAATCTTGAAATAAGTCTGTCTTCAACGCCTTCAAGCTCTTTTGGAGGGCGGTCGGAAGATATAACAAGCTGCTTTTTTGCGTTGAACAAATTATTAAACATGTGGAAAAATTCTTCCTGAGAACTTTCTTTTCCCATCAAAAATTGAATATCGTCAATCAACAAACAATCCAGACTTCTATATTTATTTTTAAAAGATGATACCTTATCAAAGCGAATTGACTCAATAAATTCAGTAACAAACTTTTCGCATGTTACATAAAGAACTCTAGAATTTGGCAAAGTTTGCTTAATATGATTTCCTATAGCGTGAAGTAAGTGTGTTTTACCTAGTCCTACGCCGCTGTAAAGGAAAAGAGGATTAAATTGTTTTCCCGGATTTTTTGCTACCGCTTCAGCACAACCATGCGCAAATCTATTAGATGCGCCTATAACAAATCCTGGGAATATGTATTTAGGATTTATTTGGTCTTTTTGCAGAGCTTGAATTGAAGCGTCTATATGAACAGGGATATTTTCAGTTTTTTCTATTATTGACGATATGTCTTGCTGCGGTTTTAGCTGTAAAATCATTTGTTGCCCGCAAGAGTCTGACAGAATATTTTCAATATTTTTTAATTGATTATTTTTTATCCATTGAGAAAAATAAACATTTGGAACTTCCAAAACAAATGTATTGTTTTCAAAAGATAAAGGCTTAAGTGGAGAAATCCACAAATTATAGGTTTCTGGCGTAATAGACGTTTTAAGGTTATCCACAACTTTTTGCCATAAATCTGAAGCTGAAAAACTCATCTTATCCCCAAGTTATCCACAATTGTGGATAATGTAATTAACAAGCAAAAAAATCGGTGTTCTTTGAAATGAAAAAAATCAAAAACCTGCACGACAAATTCTATAATTTTTGATTTCCCTTGTCAAGCTTAAGAAATCAAGAATAGACAACTTATCTGGTCTTAAAAATGCATTTAATCCACAACCCTCTAAAATAGTTGAAGCTTTGTCCTTGGGTATGTCGCAAAAAGAACTAATACAATTCAAAATTGTCTTTCTTCGCATGCTAAAAGCATGCTTTATAAACTCAAAAAGAACAGGTTCTGGTGCTTCAGCCTTTTTGTTTTTAAACTTTATAACAGAAGACATCACTTTTGGCGGAGGATTAAAACATTTGGCGAAACGTCAAAAAGTACTTCTACATCAGTATAGTATGAAGTAAATATTGAGATATACCCATAGTCTTTATCCCCGGGTTTTGCAGCTAAACGTCCCATAACTTCTTTTTGAAGCATAAATACAGCTGTAGTCCAGTTTTGCAAAGGCAGAATCTTTTGAATAATAGCCGTGCCGACATTATAAGAAAGATTAGAGATAAACTTACGCTTAATGTCAGGAATATCATATTTTAAGAAATCTTGATTTATCAATTCAACATTTGTAATTTTGTTGAAAGAAAAATAGCTGGCTAATTGTTGAAATAGTATTTTGTCTATCTCAATAGCGGTCAGAAAATTAACACTAGGCACTATAAGCTTTGTTAAAATTCCCTTACCATGTCCAATTTCAAAAACATTGTCCATTAAACCCAAATCGGCTGCTTTTACAATTTTAGCTGCTATGTTATTATCAATTAAAAAATTCTGTCCATATTTTTGTCGCAAGTGTTTATCCCATGTGTAAATATATAATTACGTAATGCTCTTATTAATAAATTTGATTTTCTATGTCTGATTTATCAAGATCAATTTCTAGTAGTTTTATTTCCCTATACAAAAGGTGGAAAAAATTGTGTCTAAAATATCTTGTTTAATATTTATACCTAGAATTTCGTTAAGGCAATCTTGGGCATTTACTGCTTCAAAACAAGCAATTTCATCCGCATCTTTTGATTCTAACACCTTTCTTGTCTTTGTTAAAGCATCTAAAGCATTTTGTAGTAGTATGTAATGTCGTGAGTTTATCATTAAGTAATTGTTTTGAATTTCATTTGCGCCTGCCATTTTTGCAATTTTATCCAACAAATCAGAAATACCCGCTTCAGTTTTTGCTGAAATATGTGTAATATCTTGAAAAACAATTCTAAGAGCGTCTTTAGTTAAAGATAAATTAGCAGGCAAATCAGATTTATTCAAAACTGCAATTATAGGCATATTGATAAAAGATTTTTTTAAGAAATCAGCTATTTTTATATCATTTTTATCTAATTTGGAAGAAGAATCAAAAATCCATAATAAAATATCTGCTTTAACTATAGTTTCTTTAGTACGCTCTTGCCCCATAAGCTCTATGGAATTGTCCGCACGGTCTCTAATGCCTGCAGTATCTATAATGATAAGAGGTATTCCTCTGCAATTTATAGTTTCTTCAATTGTATCTGTAGTTGTGCCTGCAATATCTGTAACAATGGCTCTATTTTTGCCAACAATAGCGTTGAGTAGTGAAGATTTTCCAGCGTTTGGCTTACCTATGATGGCTGCTTTTATACCATTTTGTAAAAGTTTACTTATTTCATAAGAACTTAAAAGATTTTTAATATCTTGTATATAAGAATTCAGCCTTGTAAGTTTTTCTTCTCGGGATAAAAACATAATGTCTTCTTCAGGGTGGTCTAAATTTACTTCCATAAAAGCTATCAGATTTGTAAGATTATCTTTAATAGTTTTAACTTTTGAAGAAAAAACACCTGAAACATTATTTAACGCGGCTTTAGCTGAAGCTGCAGTCTTGCTTGTTATCAAATTGCAGACAGCTTCAGCTTCTACAAGGTCCTTTTTGCCGTTTAAAAAGGCTCTGTAAGTAAATTCTCCGACTTCTGCAGGACGGGCACCAGCTTTATATAAAAGATTTAAAACTTCGTCAATTATTATAGGATTGCCATGTACAGAAACTTCTACCAAATTCTCACCTGTATATGTGTGAGGGGCTTTAAAAAAAATACAAATAACTTCGTCTATATTTTTAGTCCCATCAAAAATATATCCATATTTTACTTGTTTCTCAATTGCTGATGTAGTTTTAAAAATCTTATTTATAATTTCAAAAGCATTTTCGCCCGATAAACGAACAACCGCAATAGCAGACTTGCCCGCTGCGGTTGATAAAGCTGCAATAGTATCATTTTTCAGATAATTCATATAAACAAAAATATTGAAACAACTGTAATAATTATATGAGGAAGTAATCTTAAGGATAAAGTTTTAAGATTTTTTCCTTTAGAAATTTCATATCCTGCAAGTAAGACTAGCGCTATAGATGAACATAATGAAATAGCCAAAGCTGCAAAATATAGTAAAGCGGACATAACAACAAAATATTTATCTTGACTATGCTTAAGTCCTCCTGCGTCTCGCATTGTATAAATAAACACAGAAAGCAGGGTTAGTATTAAAGCTAGAAAAAGAGGCAGTGAAAACTTCATTAACAGTCCAAAAATAAGACCCAAAGAAAAAGCCAACAAAAGCTGCAAGGTAGATTTATGCACACTTCTCCTCCCTTAAAGTTGTTTTTTCCATATTAGAAACAGTTATCTTAACTTAATGGCAGCATCCTCCACAGCATTTATGCTTGTGTTTAGTAGCTGTTGGGCATGAATCCTCACAAGAACAGCTTGCTGAAGATGACATTGCCGCAAAGTTTGAAAACTGTTTTATTACATTTTTATTGCCACATTTAAGACATTCAATTGCTTCACCACCAAGAACCAATGTCTCAAAATTCTCTCCGCATTCCGCACAAATAAATTCAAATATCGGCATTTTTGTCCCCTATTTTATTATCTTACAAAAAATTGCTAAGACTATCTTACACCATAGGTGTTGCAAGAAAAAGAGAATACTTATCTTCTAAACGTAGTGCGCTTTCCATAGCTAGAACGTCTGTTATTTTCAAAATCAGAAGAGTTTCTTGCTTTTGCAAGTTCTACAGAAACTCTTTTACCTTTTATATTCCTTAAATGCAAAGTGTTAATTACTGCATCGGCATGCTCGCTTGGCACTTCAACAAAAGAGAAAGCTTCCAGAATCTTAATGTTACCTACCATATTTCCGCTAACCCCTGTTTCGCCTGCTATGGCACCGACAAAATCTCCAGTCCGTACATTGTCTTTTTTCCCTATATTTATAAAGAGCCTTACCATTCCACGTTCTCTTGCACCTGTGTCTGCGTAACGGTCAACTGCGGTTGCAAATATATCTGCTTGTTGTTCTTGGGCTTTCTTTTCAGAAACAAATGTCATTTTCAAAAGTGCTGCTGCTACATCTAAAGAAGTTGTCTCGTCAGATATTAAAGATTCTATCATTTGTGAATATTTTTCTAAATCTTTTTCTTTCAAAACTTCTTTTACTTTATCAAGCATAATTGCTGTTTTGGTATTCTCAACGTCGGTAAGTGAAGGAACTTTTGTCCTCTTAATAGTTGCTTTTGTATATTTTTGAATATCTCTCAATTTGTAAATATCTTTCCCAGAAACAAAGCTGTAAGCTTTTCCTGTTCTACCAGCTCTCCCTGTTCTTCCTATTCTGTGGACATAGTTCTCATCGTCTTTAGGTATGTCAAAGTTAAACACCATGTCTATATCGTCAACATCTATTCCTCTTGCGGCAACATCCGTAGCTGTAAGTATTTCTATAGAGCCGCTTCTAAACTTAGCCATAACTCTATCTCTTTGAGCTTGGTTCATGTCTCCGTGGAGCGCATCTGCGGAATATCCTCTTGCCTGCAGAGAAGAAGTAACTTCGTCAACCCTTCTTTTTGTGTTGCAGAAAACAATGGAAAGCTTTGGATTATACATGTCCAGACATCTTGTAAGAGCCTCAAGCTTTTGGTGTTCTCTTAAATCAAAATAATATTGTTCAATTAAAGGAACAGTTAATTTTTCGCTTACAACTTTTATTGT